>CAJFGR010000042.1 GCA_904377845.1 uncultured Ruminococcus sp.
AGAGAAAGAAAGGTTGTAGAGTATGAAAACAAAAGTAACCGAATTATTAGGAATTGAATATCCGATCATTCAGGGAGGAATGGCCTGGGTTGCTGAGTATCATCTTGCAGCCGCCGTATCCGAAGCCGGCGGCTTGGGACTGATCGGTGCTGCGAGTGCGCCGGCTGACTGGGTGCGTGAACAGGTCAGAGAAGCGAAGAAGCTCACTGACAAGCCATTTGGAGTAAATATCATGCTCATGAGTCCGTATGCGGATGATGTGGCAAAAGTTATCGTGGAGGAAGGCGTGAAGGTCGTTACGACAGGCGCTGGTTCTCCGGAGAAATATATGAAGATGTGGAAAGAAGCCGGAGTCAAGGTAATCCCGGTTATCGCATCCGTAGCGCTTGCAAAGCGTATGGAGAGATGCGGAGCTGACGCACTTGTTGCAGAGGGAACAGAGGCCGGCGGACATATCGGTGAGAATACGACAATGGTACTTGTACCGCAGGTCGTAGATGCGGTGAGTGTTCCGGTAATCGCAGCTGGCGGTATTGCCGACGGAAGAGGAATTGCGGCGGCATTTATGCTTGGCGCCCAGGGCGTACAGATGGGAACTCACTTTGTGGTTACGAATGAATCTCAGGTTCATGAAAATTATAAAGACATGATTATCAAGGCAAGAGATATTGACTCAAGAGTAACAGGACGTTCGACAGGACATCCGGTACGTGCCCTGAGAAATCAGATGACAAAAGAATATTTAAAGAAAGAACAGGAAGGCGCGCCGTTTGAGGAGCTGGAGCTCCTGACACTGGGCGGATTAAGACGTGCGGTTGTAGACGGTGATGTGAAGACAGGAAGTGTAATGGCAGGACAGATCGCAGGAATGGTCAAGGAGAAGATGTCATGCCATGACCTGATCCAGAAACTTGTAAAAGAGACAGATGATCTGATCGGAGGCAAAGGTTTCTATGAGTAAGATCGCATTTATGTTCCCGGGACAGGGAGCACAGAAAGCCGGAATGGGCAAAGATTTTTATGAACAGAGTGAAACAGCAAGGAAAGTCATCGACAAGGCGACGGAACTGCTGGATATAGATATGAAAGCATTATGCTTTGAAGAAAATGATAAGCTGGACCAGACAGAGTATACACAGGCAGCGCTTGTGACTGTCTGTATGGCAATGGAACACGTATTAAGAGAGCGCGGGCTGAAAGCTGACGTGACGGCAGGATTGAGCCTTGGCGAGTACTGCGCGATCGCATCGGCAGGCGGAATGAGCACGGAGGACGCCATCACAACAGTGAGAAAGCGCGGTATCCTTATGCAGAACGCAGTGCCGGGCGGAAAAGGAACGATGGCGGCAGTGCTGGGTATGAAAGGCGAGGACATCGAGAAAGTCGTTGATTCGATCGATGGCGTCACGATCGCCAATTACAACTGTCCGGGACAGATCGTTATCACAGGATGGAAAGAGAGCGTTGAGAAGGCTTCGGAGGAGCTGAAGGCTGCCGGAGCAAAGCGTGTAATGCCGCTGAATGTAAGCGGACCGTTCCACTCTCCGATGCTGGAAGAAGCAGGAAGAGAACTGGGACAGGTGCTCGCAGGCGTACAGCTCTCTGAGCTTGAGATCCCTTATGTGACAAATGTGACGGCAGAGTATGTGAGGGATATCTCCGAGACAAAAGCGCTTCTGGCAAAACAGGTGGCTTCATCTGTGCGTTGGCAGCAGAGTGTGGAGAATATGATCGCTGACGGAGTTGATACTTTCGTAGAAATCGGGCCGGGCAGGACGCTGGCAGGATTCATGCGCAAGATCAACCGCGATGTGAAAGTATACAATGTCGGCACATGGGAAGATGTAGACAAGGTGGTAAGTGAATTATGTTAAATGGAAAAGTTGCTGTAGTAACAGGCGCTTCCAGAGGAATCGGAAGAGCAATCGCCATAAAACTTGCATCCGAGGGCGCTACAGTAGTGATCAACTACAACGGCTCGAAAGAGCGCGCTGAGGAAGTGAAAAAGGAGATCGAGGAAAACGGCGGAACAGCTGATATCAGACAGTGCAATGTATCTGATTTCCATGCCTGCGAAGAGATGTTCAAAGAGATCATCGCAACATTCGGAAGAGTGGATATCCTCGTAAATAATGCAGGTATCACAAGAGACGGTCTGCTCATGAAGATGACAGAGGAAGATTATGACGCAGTTCTCAACACAAACCTGAAAGGAACATTCAATTGTATCCGTTTTGTAGCGCGTCAGATGATCAAACAGCGCGGCGGACGCATCATCAATATGGCGTCTGTATCCGGAGTGCTTGGAAATGCAGGACAGGCAAACTACTCTGCATCAAAAGCGGGCGTGATCGGACTGACAAAGTCTGCGGCAAGAGAACTTGCAAGCCGCGGGATTACAGTAAACGCGATCGCACCAGGATTCATCAATACAGAGATGACAGAAGTGCTCTCCGATAAAGTAAAAGAGGGCGCTGTGGCACAGATCCCGCTGGGCAAATTCGGCGAGACGGAAGACATCGCAAATGCGGCGGCATTTCTGGCAGGCGATGGGGCACGGTATATAACAGGACAGGTGCTGGGTGTAGACGGCGGAATGGCCATGTAAAACCAGATGGCCTTGTTGTGAGAAATTCCGCCGGAACGGTCTGCATTATCACTGCGGACGCGCTTCCGCTCGGACCGGAACGCAGCGGTACGTAAGGCCGCAAAGGACGCGGCCTAAGTGCCGGCGTTCCTCTACGGTCCTTAGTGACAACACAGACCGTTCCGGCTGCGTTATCGCAAAACGGGAACTTGGTTTTAGCGGAAGCTGATAGGGAAGCAGGATCGTGTGGGATAGTTTGGTTTAGAGGAGACGGGCGGTTGGCCTGTCCCGGAAAGGGATAGATTTAGATATGGAAAAGAGAAGAGTTGTAGTGACCGGGCTTGGGGCTGTAACGCCGATCGGAAATACGGTAGATGAGTTCTGGGCCGGTATTAAGGAAGGCAAGGTCGGGATCGGACCGATCACGAAGTTTGATGCTTCTGATTTCAAAGTGAAGATCGCGGCTGAGGTAAAGGATTTTGTTGCGAAGGACCGTATGGATGCGAAGGCTGCCAAGAGAATGGAGCCATTTTCACAGTATGCGGTGGCAGCTGCCAAAGAGGCATTTGACGACGCCGGCATCAATATGGAGAATGAGGATCCTTACAGAGTCGGCGTGATCGTGGGCTCCGGTATCGGAAGTCTTCAGTGCGTGGAGACGAACTATGAAAAAATTATCACAAAAGGACCGAGCAGAGTACACCCGCTGATGGTTCCGCTGATGATCTCCAACATGGCAGCAGGAAATATTTCCATCCAGCTCGGATTGAAGGGAAAATGTACGAACGTCGTTACCGCATGCGCATCCGGAACACATTGTATCGGAGACGCCCTGCGTGCGATCCAGTACGGTGATGCTGACGTAATGGTTGCAGGAGGAACAGAGGCGGCAATCTGCCCGACAGGTATTGCAGGATTTACAGCTCTGACAGCACTTTCCGTAAATCCGAACCCGATGAAAGCTTCCCGTCCGTTCGATCAGGACAGAGACGGATTCGTGCTCGGTGAGGGCGCCGGCATCGTTGTCCTTGAGGAGCTGGAGCATGCAAAGGCGAGAGGCGCGCACATTTACGCAGAGCTTGGAGGCTACGGCGCTACAGGCGACGCATATCATATCACTTCCCCGGCTGAGGACGGAGAAGGCGCCGGAATGGCTATGAAACTTGCCATGAAAGAGGCAGGCGTGGCACCGGAGCAGATTGATTACATTAATGCCCATGGAACAAGTACACACCACAACGATCTGTTCGAGACAAAAGCAATCAAGTTTGCACTTGGCGATGCGGCGAAGAATGTTTCCATCAACTCTACAAAGTCCATGATCGGACATCTGCTCGGCGCTGCAGGCGGTGTGGAGTTTGTGACTTGTGTCAAGACGATCCAGGATGGCTTTATCCATCAGACAGTAGGAACAGAAAATGTGGATCCGGAGTGTGACCTGAACTATACAGTCGGCGCACCGGTCGAGAAAGATGTGAATTGTGTGCTGACGAATTCTCTGGGATTCGGCGGTCATAATGCGACACTGTTGGTCAAAAAGTTTGAAGAGTAAGAGGTGCGTACAATGAAAGTTGAACAGGTATTGGAATTAGTTAAAGCTGTTTCAGATTCTGAACTTACAGAGTTTAAATACGAGGAAGACGGAGTAAAGCTTTCTCTCAAGAAAACAAGTGACAAGATCGTACAGGTACCGGCACCTGCTGCTCCGGTGGCAGCTCCTGTGATCGCACCGGCAGTAATGCCGGCAGCACCGGCTCCGGTTCCGTCGGCAGCACCTGCGGCACCGGCAAATGCACCTGCAGAGGCTCCGGCAGCAGCTCCGGAGACAGGAGATGATATACCGGCAGGTAATGTAGTAAAATCTCCGCTTGTCGGCACATTCTATGCAGCGCCGGCTGAGGACGCAGAGCCTTTCGTAAAAGTAGGCGACAGCGTAAAAGAAGGTCAGGTACTGGCAATTGTAGAAGCAATGAAGCTGATGAACGAAATCGAAAGTGACTATACAGGAACTGTAAAAGAGATCCTTGTAGAAAACGGCCAGGGCGTAGAATTCGGCCAGCCACTCTTTGTAATAGGCTAAGTCCGCATGCGCCGGGAAACAGCCGGCGCTGTGCAGGCTTGCCTGCTGACAGCGGCGGACGTTTCCCGGCATATGGCGGCAGCCATACAGCGAGATGAAGCTGCAAGGCAGCGGAATCGAGCTGTAAGTATGCGGACGGAAGAAAGGAAGCAGAATTATGAACAGTTTAAATGTAGAACAGATCCAGGAGATTATTCCCCACAGACACCCATTTCTCCTTCTCGACAAGATCGAGGACTATGAGCCGGGACAGTATGCAGTGGGATATAAAGCAGTGACATACAGAGAGGATTTCTTCCGCGGACATTTCCCGCAGAAAGCGGTAATGCCGGGAGTCCTGATTCTGGAGGCGCTTGCCCAGACAGGAGCGGTTGCAATCTTAAGTATGCCGGAGAATAAAGGCAAGATTGCATTTTTCGGAGGAGTACAGAAATGCCGCTTTAAAGGAATGGTATTTCCGGGAGATACACTGAAGCTTGAAACAAAGATTATTAAGAGCAAGGGACCTGTCGGCGTAGGCCAGGCAACAGCTTATGTAGACGGAAAGGTAGTTGTCAGTGCGGAGCTGACATTTATGGTAGGAGAGTAAGTAAGAGATGATTGGAAAAGTATTGATTGCAAATCGTGGAGAAATTGCTGTACGTATTATCCGTGCCTGCAGAGAGATGGGAATCGAGACAGTTGCAGTCTACTCAGAGGCGGACCGCGACGCTCTCCATACACAGCTCGCTGACGAGGCCGTATGTATCGGACCGGCTCCGTCTTCCGAGAGCTATCTGAATATGCAGAATATCATCAGCGCAACGCTGATTTCCGGAGCGGATGCCATTCATCCGGGATTTGGTTTCCTTTCTGAGAACAGCAAATTCGCAGAGCTGTGTGAACAGTGCAACATTACATTTATCGGACCGAAATCTCAGGTCATCCAGAGTCTTGGTAATAAATCCGAGGCAAGAAATACAATGATCAATGCAGGCGTTCCGGTTATCCCGGGAAGCAAAGACCCGATCTATGATGCGGAAGAAGGCGCAAAGATCGCGGCTGAGATCGGCTATCCGGTTATCGTCAAAGCAGCGCTTGGCGGCGGCGGAAAGGGTATGCGTGTGGCTCAGACGCCGGAAGAGTTCGAGAACAGCTTTAATACGGCTCAGAAAGAGGCTCAAATGGCATTTGGCGATAATACGATGTATATTGAGCATTTTGTTCAGCATCCGCGCCATATCGAATTTCAGATCCTTGCAGACGAGCATGGCAATGTGATCCATCTCGGGGAGCGTGACTGCTCCATTCAGAGAAACCACCAGAAAATGATCGAGGAATCACCATCTATCGCTCTTACGCCGGAACTTCGTGAGAAGATGGGAGAGGCGGCAGTGAAAGCAGCGAAAGCGGCTCATTATACAAATGCGGGAACCATCGAATTTTTGCTGGAGAAGAATAATAATTTCTACTTCATGGAGATGAATACAAGAATTCAGGTAGAGCATCCGGTTACGGAGTGGGTGACCGGCATCGATCTGGTCAAAGAGCAGATCCGTATCGCTGACGGAAGACCTCTGAGCTACAAACAAGAGGACGTCCATATCACAGGACACGCTATTGAGTGCCGTATCAATGCAGAGAATCCGGCGAAGAACTTCCGCCCGTCACCGGGAACGATTACGGATATGTATCTGCCGGGCGGCAAGGGGGTTCGTATTGATTCTGCAATCTACAGCGGTTATACAGTTCCGCCGTATTACGACTCTATGCTGGCCAAACTGATCGTACATGCGAAGAACAGGAATGAGGCCATCCGCAAGATGCGCAGCGCCCTCGGTGAAGTGATCATAGAGGGGATTGATACTAACGTAGACTATCAATATGAGATATTGAATCATCCGGATTTTATATCAGGAAATATTGATATTGAATTTATTGAGAATTTGGGATAACAGTTCAGCCATCTGATGTCAGTTCATGAGCAAAGAAGCGGCGCAGCCGCAGTAAGCACGTTAGTGCGGCTTTGCGAATGGCGCGACTGAACTGTAACTATTTGTCAGAATATCAGGAGGTAATCTCAGATGAATCTGAAAGATATGTTTAAGAAGACAAGCGGCAGATCTCATTATATTTCTCTTCGGAATTCCCGCCCGGAAGTACCGACGGGGCTTCTGCGCAAATGTAATAAGTGCGGTGCGGCCATCATCGCGGAGGATGTGAAGAACGGATATTATATCTGTCCGAAGTGCCACGGATATTTCCGTGTTCATGCTTACAGACGGATTGAGATGATCGCGGATGAGGGCTCTTTTGAAGAGTGGGATAAGGAGATGGATTTTGTCAATCCGCTGGATTTTAAAGGATACGAGGACAAGATCAATCATTTGAAAGAGCGGACGAATCTGAATGAGGCTGTTGTGACAGGAAAAGTCATGATCAATGGAAATCCTGCAGTAGTCGGCGTGTGCGACGGAAGATTTATGATGGCAAGCATGGGCTGGATCGTGGGAGAAAAGATCACAAGGGCTGTGGAGAGAGCCACACAGGAGAAGCTCCCTGTGATTATCTTTACCTGCTCCGGAGGCGCGCGTATGCAGGAGGGAATCGTGTCCCTGATGCAGATGGCAAAGACATCGGCGGCGCTTAAGAAACACAGTGACGCCGGTCAGCTCTATATATCAGTGCTGACAGATCCTACTACAGGCGGTGTGACGGCAAGCTTTGCTATGTTGGGCGATATCATTCTGGCAGAGCCGAAGGCACTGATCGGATTTGCGGGGCCGCGTGTCATCGAGCAGACGATCGGCCAGAAACTGCCGAAAGGATTTCAGCGTTCTGAGTTCCTTCTGGACCACGGATTCGTAGACCGCATTGTAGAGAGAGAAGAGTTAAAAGCTGTGCTCACACAAATCCTTGAGATGCATCATTCGGCTGATGCTTCAGAAGTGAAAGCTGCTCTTAAGGATGCGGCAGAGCAGAATGCGGATGATCCGGCTGAAACGGTAAAAGAACAGATCAGGGATTCACTGGACGCATGGGAGCGTGTGCAGATTTCCAGAAAGAAAGACCGTCCGGTGGGAACAGACTATATCGATGCGCTGTTTACAGACTTTATGGAACTTCACGGAGACCGCTATTTTAAAGACGACCATGCAATTGTCGGAGGAATCGCGTATTTCCACGGGATCCCCGTGACCGTGATCGCTCAGGCAAAGGGGAAGACGACAAAAGAGAATCTGGACCGCAACTTTTCCATGCCGTCGCCGGACGGATACCGCAAGGCGCTCCGTCTTATGAAGCAGGCTGAAAAATTCGGCCGTCCGGTCATCTGTTTCGTAGATACGCCGGGGGCATTCTGCGGACTGGAAGCGGAAGAGAGAGGACAGGGAGAGGCCATTGCCAGAAACCTGTTTGAACTTTCCGGCCTAAAAGTTCCGGTGCTCTCCGTTGTGATCGGCGAAGGCGGAAGCGGCGGTGCACTTGCCATGGCTGTCGCAGATGAAGTGTGGATGCTTGAAAATGCAGTTTATTCTGTTCTCTCACCGGAGGGATTTGCAAGCATTCTCTGGAAAGACAGCAAGAGAGCCAGCGAGGCGGCAGAAGTCATGAAACTGACAGCCGGGGACCTGAAACGCCTCGGTATTATCGAGCAGGTGATTCCGGAGCCGGAAGCTTTCACGGATGAAAATATGGAAGGCGTATGTGAGGATCTGGACGGACGGATCGCTGCATTTTTGAAGAATTATACAGAGTATAGCGCAGATGAGCTGACCTTAAGGCGTTATGATAGATTCCGTAAGATGTAAGTAATAGTTCAGCCGCAGTAAGCACGTTAGTGCGGCTTTGCAAATGGCGCGGGCTGAACTGTTGCGGAAGAGAGGTTTAATATGAAGAATCTGAAGATTGGTGAAAAACTGACCCGTATCCCCCTGATCCAGGGCGGCATGGGCGTAGGTATAAGCCTTGGCAGACTGGCGGGATCGGTTGCAAAAGAAGGCGGCATTGGAATTATTTCCACTGCCCAGATCGGCTACAGGGACCCGGATTTTGATGCGGATCCTGCCGGAGCCAATTTAAGAGCGATCGAGAGTGAGATGAAAAAGGCGCGCGCAATTTCGCCGGACGGGATCATAGGATACAATGTGATGACAGCACTGAAAGAACACGCTGCTCACATAAAGGCGGCTGTCAAAGCGGGCGCGGATATTATCATATCAGGTGCCGGACTGCCTACAGATCTTCCTGCGCTTACCGAGGGAAGCAATACAAAGATCGCTCCGATCGTGTCCACCGACAAGTCGGCGAATGTGATCCTGAAATATTGGGACAGAAAATATAAGAGAACGGCAGACCTTGTAGTGATCGAGGGCCCGCAGGCCGGAGGACATCTGGGGTTTAAGAAAGAGGAACTCTCGGAATACACACCGGAAACTTACGGCGAGGAAATACAGCGTATTATCCGGACTGTAAAAAAATACGGAGAGAAGTACGGCGCGGAGATCCCTGTTGTAGTTGCAGGCGGTATTTATGACAGCAGTGATGTGAAAAGAGTCATGGATCTGGGAGCCGACGGCGTGCAGGTGGCAACCCGTTTTGTCACGACGGAAGAGTGCGACGCAGATATCCGTTATAAAGAGGCGTATATCAATGCATCTGAAAAGGATATCGCAATTGTAAAAAGTCCGGTGGGAATGCCTGGGCGTGCGATCATCAATCCGCTTATGAAACGGGTGGCGGACGGCGAGAAGATCCCTCACAGTCCATGTCACAGATGTCTGGCAAAATGCAGTCCTGCCGACATTCCGTATTGTATTACGGACGGACTGATCAATGCAGTGAAAGGAAATATTGAGGAGGGGCTGCTCTTCTGCGGAGCAAAGGCGTGGAAAGCGCAGAAGATCGATACTGTAAGAGAAGCGGTTCAGGAATTATTTGCCTGACGGAAAGGAGAAACCGGATGGACCCACACGATACCATCAATGATATTCTGGTAAATCTGTTCAATGAGATATTGAAACTGGAAGAAGAGGCGATCATTACGGATGAGTTTAAGGACATCACAAATAATGATATGCACATCATAGAGGCAGTCGGGCTGTCCGGTGAAAATACCATGTCCGTAGTAGCGAAGAAGCTGGGGATTACGGCCGGATCGCTTACGACGTCTGTAAACAATCTTGTCAATAAAAAATATGTGACAAGGAAGAGAAGTGAAGAGGACAGACGCGTTGTGTTCTTACAGCTGACCGCGAAAGGAAAACGGGCATACGAGCATCACCGTGAGTATCATCGCCAGATGACAGAAGCAGTAATCAATAAACTGGATGAGAATGAAGTGCCTGTCTTAATAAAGACACTTACCGGATTGTCAGAATTTTTCAGAGGTTATAATAACCAGATGAATAATTGACGGAAAAGAAACAAAAAAATTTGACCTTTTTACAAAAATGAGGTACAATCCCTATGGAACATGAGGATTGAGTTGAATATTTAAGGACACGGCCGCAATAAGGCCGTAGTCGGAAATACTTGGTAAGTTATTTTTAGGAGGGACAAGTATTATGGCAGTAAAGAAAACAACTGGGGCAGCAAAGACAACAGCTAAAACAGTAAAGGCTGAACCTGCAAAGGCTGAGACAAAAGCAGTAAAAGCGGAGCCGGCGAAAGAAACAGCGAAAGCAGAACCGGCAAAAGCAGCAGCCAAGACTGTAAAGGCAGAGAGCGCGAAAGCGATCGAGACAAAGAAAGACACAACGAAAAAGCTTGAGACAAAAGCAGGAGTTTTAGTAGATACACCAGCAGAAAAGGCAGAAGAGAAAAAGACAACTGCAGCAAAGAAAACAACAGCAGCGAAAAAGACCACTGCAAAGAAGACTACTGCGAAGAAGACAACAACAACGAAGAAAGCAGCAGCTAAGAAAGCTGAGATCAAGACGGAGATGTACCTGCAGTTCGCCGGCAAAGAGTACTCTCAGGAAGAGATCCTTCAGAAGGTAAAAGATATCTGGACATACGATCTGCACCAGAATGTAGATGATATCAAAGATGTTCAGCTTTATCTGAAACCGGAAGAGTCCGCTGCATATTATGTAGTAAACGGCGTAGAGAGCGGAAAGGTAGTTCTGTAATAAAAGTGTGTACATAGAGATCCTCTGTTTACTGTAGTATTTACGGTAAACAGAGGATCTTTTTATATGGGAATTTCTTTTCAGGCGTGATACAATAAGAAACGGAGAGCACTCATTACAGGAAAGAAATGGAGATGACCGGGATGGAAACAAAACAGAATGATATGCAGAAACAGAGACTGGAGCAGCAGATCAGATTTATCATCGAAGTAGATAAAGTAAAAAATATTTTCCGCCAGACTTATCTGGCAGACGGGCAGCGCAAGGAGAATGATGCCGAGCATTCGTGGCATCTTGCGCTGTCCGCCGTGCTTTTAAAGGAGCACATGAAAGAAGACGTGGACCTGACGAAAGTGATGATCATGGTATTGATCCATGATCTGGTGGAGATTGACGCCGGAGATACTTATGCGTATGATGCGGCAGGCGCTGCCACAAAGCGGGAGCGGGAAATGAAGGCTGCCGATCGTATCTTCGGGATCCTTCCGGAGGATCAGGGCGCATATTTCCGAAAGCTCTGGGATGAATTTGAAGAGTATGAGAGTGCAGACGCCAAATTCGCGCATCTGCTGGATAACTTCCAGCCCCTTCTGCTAAATGACGCGTCGGACGGCAGGAGCTGGACAGAGCACGGGGTTCACAAGTCCCAGGTATGCAAGAGGAATGAAAAAATTCCTGAGACGTCGGAGATCGTATGGGAGAAGATGCTGGAGATCATGGATAAACATATCGAGGAAGGACATCTCAAAGCAGACTGAAATCTGATGGCTTAATTGTTACGAAAATGTAGCGGTTTATCGATTCGGAAAGGGGAAGATCATCATGTATGAAAAAGAAATCGAACAGCTTCAGAAAATCATAGATGACAGTGAAAGGATCGTTTTTTTCGGCGGGGCAGGAGTGTCAACGGAAAGCGGGATACCGGATTTCCGGAGCGCGGACGGAATCTACCACCAGAAATATAAATACTCGCCGGAGCAGGTGGTAAGCCACAGTTTCTTTATGAAATATCCGGAAGCCTTTTATGATTTCTACAAGGATAAGATGATGGCGCTGGATGCTAAACCGAACCCTGCACATTTAAAACTGGCAGAGCTTGAAAAAGCGGGAAAGCTTACCGCGGTAGTGACCCAGAATATCGACGGGCTTCATCAGGCGGCCGGAAGTAAGACGGTCTACGAGCTGCACGGAAGTATTCACAGGAATTACTGTATGAAGTGCGGGAAATTTTACGATGCGCGTTATGTGAAAGATTCAGAGGGAGTGCCGCGCTGCGAGTGCGGCGGGCTCATAAAGCCGGATGTGGTCCTGTATGAAGAAGGCCTTGATCAGAAGGTGATACAGGGAGCGGTCGAAGCGATCGCGTCTGCCGATACACTTATTATCGGAGGAACATCACTGGTGGTATATCCGGCAGCAGGTTTTATCGATTACTTCCGGGGAAAACATCTTGTCGTGATAAACAAGTCATCCACAGGAAGAGCCGTCCGTGCAGAACTCTCCATCTCCGCACCGATCGGAGAGATCATGGGGCAGATTGCGGTTCGGTAATCTGTGAAAAACCCCGGAAAAGTTGCAGGACTTTACCGGGGCTCTTTTTAAAAGCAGTATGTATAAATAATATCAGCGATAAACAGTATCAATAATATCAGGCTGACGGTATATAGTGTCCGGTCGGACATTTTGCCGGTCAGCTTTTTAAATAACGGCTGGAGCAGATAAAGGAAGACCATACCGCCGATGCCGAAACGGATGCTCGGATTCAGTGCGATCCTTCCTTCAAAATTAAAAGAAAACCGGGTATAATCCCAGAGCCATCCGCCCTGTGTGAACTCCATGATGTAGCTGGCTATAAGTTCCAGGACAGTCGTAATGACTACGATACCGATAAAAACGAGCACCGGCGTAATTAATACTTTTCCCAAATACAGACGTTTCTTCTGGAGTCCGCCAAGGAAAAGGAGCAGGATGAGCGCTCCGACTCCGTAGATGATACAGTACGGGCCAAAGAGGACGCCGCGGTTTGAGAATCCCCAGCGGTACACGACTACTTCCAGAAACACTTCGTAGATCCAGCCGAGGATCGAGTACATCATAAAATAGAGATAGTATTCTGCAAATTTTTTCTGTATATTTTGTTTCATATTTCCCCCTCGGTAAAATATTGGTTTTTAGCAATGATGTGCGGGCTGAACCGGAATGATTCAGCGTTCCCACCGGCTGGAAGCGCCGCAGGGGAGCACCAGCCCTGATTCCGTTACCGGAAGCCCGATTTCCTGAGACTCCACATGACCATTCCATGGTTTTAATTCGGTGGCTATCATGTAAGTGAGCACTGCCGGTGCAAGCCCGGTTGTGTATGAGTTTACCAGAAAGAACAGGGCGTCTTTTGACAGGATCTTTGTACACAGCTTAATGAGCGGATGAATCATATCCTCGATCTTCCAGATTTCGCCTTTCGGGCCTCTCCCATAGGAAGGCGGATCCATGATGATGGCGTCGTAAGTATGTCCCCGCCGTATTTCGCGTTCTACGAATTTTACACAGTCGTCCACCAGCCAGCGGATCGGAGCGTCCTTCAGCCCGGAAGACACGGCGTTCTCTTTTGCCCATGTCACCATACCCTTTGATGCATCCACATGAGTGACCTGCGCGCCTGCAGCTGCCGCGGCAAGGGTGGCGCCTCCGGTGTAGGCAAACAGATTCAGTACTTTGACCGGACGTCCGGCATTGCGGATCTTTTCAGAGAACCAGTCCCAGTTTGTCGCCTGCTCGGGGAAGAGGCCGGTATGTTTAAAACTGAACGGTTTCAGATTAAAAGTAAGCGAACCGTAATGAATCTGCCACTGTTTCGGCAGGCTGAAGAATTCCCATTCACCGCCTCCTTTTTTGCTGCGGTGATAATGTCCGTTCATGTGTTTCCATCCTCTGGCGTTTCTGGGGGTGTCCCAGATGACCTGAGGATCCGGCCGTACAAGGATGTAGTCTCCCCAGCGTTCCAGCTTCTCTCCTTTTGAACAGTCAATGACTTCATAATCTTTCCAGTTATCAGCTATCCACATAAAATGATTCCTTTCTGAATATTTCCCGCATATGAGTGCGGGAGATAATTCTGTGTATTATATTGCGGTATGTTTTGTTAAAGTAATTGATAAGTAATTCCCAGTGATTATAGCACAGATGATATAGAAAGAACAATGGACGGCGAATATAAAATACCTCAGGCAGTTTTTTGTATTTTAATGTTCTGCCTGAGGGTATCGTGTCATTGTAATGGCATCTGCGGCTTCATTGGAAGAGATCTGCAATCTCTCCCATATCCGGAAGCCAGATGTCTGATGCGTCTATTCTGGTTTTTGTGTCTGCCTCCTGACCTGCAATAGTTGAAGGTATCGTTCCGTCCAACTGACTTCTCACACTCTGGGATCTGAGCAGGCAAAACTTGATAAACGTTTCCGTGCCGGTCAGATAATCTTCATAGGAGCAGAACGCAGTGGGATCTTTTTCTACATAGGGCGCGATCATTCTGGCTGTCTCGGCAGATTTTTTCTCAAAATATCCGCTCTCGAAGTATTCATCTATGAAATAATCAAAATATTCGTGATATCGTGAAAAATATTCCTCTGTTTTCATCAGGTTATGATAGAGAGGCCGGTTCATCATGACTTCTCCGGCCGCGGGGGTGTCTATCGGATAATTTACATAGAGTCCGGCATCATTTACGGGTTCGGGCATACCAAGAGAGTATGTGGCAAATGCCAGATTATAATCCCAGGGCAGAATGCTGATGACACCGTCTTCTTCATAAAGAAAATAATTATGTCCGGTTTTGCCCAGATAGCTGTCCAGATTTACGACAAATACCTGAACCGTAAAATATCTGAGCACTTCGTCTACGTTAACAGCAGATTCGATTTCTGTCCCTTGTCCTTCTGACAGGACCTTTAATGTTCGGATCAGACGCTGCCGGTCGGATTCCGTGCAGTCAAATTTTGCATGACGGAAAATATTATCGTAATCTTCGGGATTATCTGTTGTGTATTTCAGTGCCACATCGTTATTAGCATCTTCAAGCGAACGGTAGTCAGGTTTATACAGCATACCGTAATCTGCGCCGAAATTCCTGCGGGCAAATGCCTCCTCAGGCTCTTCCACAGCCAGAAATAATCCCCAGTCTTCTCCGTTTACTGTAACCCGGACATAGCTGCACAGGGGTGACGGGACGTCCATAAAACTCATCATGTCATAGGCTATATAATTTTTCAGATAAGAATTATCCTGAAAGGAAGAATCCAGAGACATTTTATCCAGTCCGTAATATGTATTTCCTTCCTGAAAATGATCAAATTCTATTTTGAGGCTGTACCTGTCGAGACCGTATTCTTCCACAAGTCTGCGCGAATTGTTTCCTTTGGCTCTCAGACCTATGGAAGCGAAAAGTTCGCCGTCGATCTCTACATCGCATTCGGTATATTTTTCTTTTGGAGCTTCTTCAAGGAATTTATTCCAGTCGTCGATCTGAATATCAATGTGGTGGACATAACTGTCATCGAAAATTCTCACAGAATATTCAGGGACTGAAGAAACCGGCGTAATCCCAAGTTTATCAGCTGACAGGAATAACGCGGCTATAATACATGCGGCAGCGGCGAGGCTAATGCAGATTCTGTCAGTATATCTGTGCTTCAACATACCGGTCACCCCATATAGTCTCCGTTATATGAGACTAAGACTACGTTGCTGATCCCTTCGATCTGGGACAGTGCATTGATAAATGCGGACTCGCCTTCTTTAAAACGAATTTCATAGTTCAGCTCAATACATCCGGGAGAAACCGATTTGCTCTTTAGGGAAATTGCATTTACCTGCCCTTTAATATATTCTTCAGCTTCTTTTTCTTTTTCAGCCGTCTCGCAGTGAACTACCAGAATATAGGGGCGTTCTATATTTTTCCTGCCGGAGAATATCAGGAGGACAAGCCCGATAAATACACTTCCGAAGACCGCCAGCGGTATGAAACCGGCAGCAAGTACGATGCCTGCCGCAATGCTCCAGAAAAGAAATGCGATGTCCATAGGTTCTTTGATTGCTGTTCTGAAACGGACGATGGAAAGCGCACCGACCATACCAAGCGAAAGTACTACATTGCTTGTGACGGCAAGTATCAGAAATGTAGTTATCAAGGTCAGTGCGACTAGAGTGGCCCCGAAAGATGCAGAGTACATCAGTCCGCAGTAACTCTTTTTATAAATAAAGAAAATGAAGAGCCCCATTGCAAAAGACAGAATGAGAGCGACCGCCATATCCAGAACAGAGATCGCATTTACATTTTCTAAAAATCCTGATTTAAATATATCCTGAAATGTCATAGTGTCCACCTTTTCTTCATGTAATCCTGTGAAGCCTCCTGCCTTTAGGGCTTCATAAAATCTATTCTGCTGTCAGCCAAAACGTCTGCAGACAGCATATTTTGAAAACGCACCGGTTTTTCTGTCAGGTACCTGTACTGCCATCCTGACAATATCCGGCAGAAACGCGTCATATTTTACTTCAAGAACCGTATTTCCGGGTTCGGGTTCAAGAAAATTGGAAAGCGTCTTAAGAAAAACTGCCGGGGAAGTACAAGTACGGATTTTTCTGTCAAGTGTAACGCGTACATTGCCCGGTGCAAATATAAATGCTTCTCTTTCGTAGCTGACAATTGTCCGGGGCATCAGAAGTTCGCCTCTTATTTTACTGTAAAGTTCAATCATAAGCGGATCTTTGCTTTCGAGGAGAAAGGCGATATCACCTTTTAACAGCTTCTCTGCCTGATCGAAGGAAAGGCGGACGCTGCGTTTGGCGCAAAGCTCGCCTTTTTTAATCTTCTTCTCAAGTTTAAGAAAACCAGGAGTTTCGCCGTAATACCGAAGCCGGAATTTTTCACGTTTATCTATTCCGGAGATCTTCTGGAGAAGGGCTTTGTCCTCCGGGGTATCAAAATAAAGGCTGTTTACCTGGTACCCTCCGTCCGGTCCGGCATGGCTGTCCCTTGGGAACAGCCTGCCGAGTCTGTCTGATATGATCCGGTCTTCCCCGGGGGTAATCAGATGCTTAAGTTCGTGACGGAAAGAAACGGGAGTTTTATTAATCATCATAGCCGGAATCTCCGTTGTCGTAACCGGAATCCCCGCTGTCGTCATAACCGGAATCGTTGTTTCCGTAATTGGAATTGCCGCTGTCATAGCCGGAATCTCCATTGCCGGCCGATCCGGAGTTAGATGGCTGGGACGGTGCAGGGGCTGATGGTTGGGACGGGGGTGGCGTTACCGGCTTTGTTGTAGTGGTCGTCTGTCCTGAACTGTAACCGGAATTTCCGTCGTCATAGTTGGTTGCGCCGTCACTGTTTGCACCGTAATCTGTGTTGCCATAGTTTGTATTGCCATAATTTGTGTTTCCGTAATTGGAGTCCCCGCTGTTCCCTGCATTGTTACTGCTGTTTGTATTATTTGAAGTACCGGATGTAGACGCCGGTTTGTCATCGTAATCTGTTACCCCGTCTCCTGTTGTGCCATAGTCAGTATCATCGTAGTCGGTTACCCCGTCGTTATCCGGGCCGTAGTCTGTATCGCCGTAATTGGTCCAGCCGTAAGTGCTCTCGCCGTTTACGGCGACCGGAGTGTTGATCTTCTCTGCACTTGTATATTTCTGGATTTCTGCCACAATACTATTTAAAAAATTTTCCGCGGGAAGAACAGAACCCTTTTCTATTTCGAGAGTGATCTGATGAGCTTCGCCATCTGTTTCTTCTACAAAATATCCGGCTTCATTGATCAGGGCGACCAGTTCACCGATAACAACGCGGCATTCTTTCCCTTCAAATCCGGTATAATCGGCTATTACTTTTTTACCGTCGTCATTGCGGCTTTCTATCTTTGTAACAGC
Organism: uncultured Ruminococcus sp.; assembly: GCA_904377845.1. Taxonomy (GTDB): domain Bacteria; phylum Bacillota; class Clostridia; order Lachnospirales; family Lachnospiraceae; genus Mediterraneibacter. The sequence goes on from CAJFGR010000042.1 coordinate 17,702, forward strand.
TCCGTTTTCATCATAGAATACCGCAATTTCGGGATTGACTTTGAGGGAAATAACGCCTCCCTGCTCTTCTGTCTGAGTCTCGACTGCAGTGCCGGTCTGTGCTGCAGACGGCCCGGTCTGCTGCCTGCTTCCGCATCCGATGAGCCCTCCGAAGAGAGAAAGTGTTAATACAGTTGCAAGTGATACTATTAATGTTTTCTTTTTCATAATTCATTTACTCCTTTTCTTCTGAATTTTGTTTTTGGTTTTGATGTAGTATACGAAAGCAAAATCGTAAAAACGGGGTGGGGAAGCCTTTTTTTGAAAAATATTTAAAATGTTTTGGTATTGCAAATCAAGTTTTCTGTTATATATATATGTATTTACATATATTTTACGAAAATTTTACGTGAATTTTATACTGATATAATACACTTAACGCGCGAATTTTAAATTCAGACCCCGAAAATAATTACTCAGCTTCGTATACTATTATATAGGAGGAAAAATCGATGAACGCTGGGCATGAGCTTGTGGAGCAGGTATATGCGGCCAAAACAGATACTGAAGCGGCTGACAGTCTTATACGTCAGTATATGGGATTCATACGGGCTGAAACGGCGAAATATATCCACCGTGCTCCTGTTGAAGGGCAGGACGAAGAACTTAGTATAGTACTGCTGGCTTTTTATGAAGCTATCCTTGGTTACGAGAAAAACCGCGGGGCGTTTCTTTCCTATGCTTCCAGGGGAATACGCAGCCGTATCATCGATTATTACCGTAAAGAAAAGAAACATACAAAAGTGACTTCACTTCATGAACCTGTTCAGGACGAAGACAATGAAACCTGGAAGATTAATCAGTTAGAGAATCCGGAAAATGAAATTGAAAAGAGTCATCATATAAGTGCAACAAGAGATGAGATTCAGGAATATGAGAAAACTCTTCAGGAATTCGGGATTTCATTTTCAGATGTGTCTGATAATTGCCCCCGGCAGAAGCGTACGCTTCAGGCGTGCAGACGGGTGCTTTCTGCAGCGAGAGAGAATCCCGAACTGCTGGATGAACTGCTTCGCACCAAGAAACTTCCGATGGCAGCGCTCTCAGAAAAATCAAAAACCGATAAGAAGACAATGGAGCGGCACAGAAAGTATCTGGTAGCTATTTTGCTGGCGTTTACAAACGGGTATGAGATTATACGGGGACATTTGTACCATCTCACCGGAAAGCGGGAAAACTCTGATACATAGTAGAAACGGAGTCGAACATGGAAAAAGAGACAAAGTATCTGGTACTGGAAGTTCATAATGCATATGCGGTGGTCCTTAATAACAGCGGACAATTTATAAAGGCGGCGAACTGCGGATATAAGGTAGGAGATGTCGTTGGAAGTATCATTCCCATGATCTATCCTCAGGATAAGAAGAAACGCAAAAATAATATTATCCGGCTGGCTGCAGGCCTGGCTGCCTGCATATGCCTGTGCGTGTTCGGAGGGTATGAATATCAATATATGTATACGGAATATGGAAGTGTCCATATGCAGATTAACCCGGACGTAGAGATTACTCTGAGCCGATCGGGACGTGTCCTGGATATCGAGGGAGAAAATGCAGACGGAAAAGAATTGGTGGAAGATTATGAATATAAAGGAAAAGATAAAGAAACTGTTGTAGACGAGCTCGCGGATCTTGCTATAGAACAGCAGTATCTTACCGATACCGGACGGATTTCCATTGAGGTTGATGCACGAAGTGATGAATGGGCGAAGAAGATGGAAACAGAAATATCGGAAGAGCTTAACAGCTATCTGCAGGAGCAGGGTCTGACAATAGAAATAGCTATCGGTCGTGCAGAAGACGGGAACGGTACAGAAGACAAAGAGATTCTGGAAGAATCACAGTCTGTAACCATCCCGATTCCCGGGACAACAGATGAGACAGATGACTCTGCAGCAGAAAGTGATGATGACAGCGATGACGGAGTAACAGACTATTCTGTACCGTCCGGATCCTCTTCTGCTTCGTCCACTACGCCATCCTCGTCCTCTTCCGTACCGGTACAGAGCGATTCGGGCTATGATAGCGGCGGAAACAGCTCATATGACAGCAACGGAAACAGTTCTTATAGTGACAGTTCCTACAGCAGTTCGGATGACGACGATGATGACTGAGTTGTATGGTAATGAGGCGGGGACGGATTCTGATGTTTATGTTGAAAGGAAAATAGACGGGTTCCAGATCAGGAAAGGTGTTCTGGAGCTCGTTTTTATTGCTCATGTTTTCTGCAGTTGTTTTCTGTCTGTTGCGGCTTCACTGTTGAGCATAGTCGTGCAATCACTAATCCCCTTAACTATGTACAAACGGAAAAGAAAATAAAATGAGTGACGGAAAACAAAAGAAAAGCCACAGAATGTATGTTGGATTGTGTGGAAAAACAATGTTTCACAGTAAAATCGCCGTTGATTCGCGTTGACTTAATATATACTATGAAGTATAATTAATTTAATTGCAGGATTGTGTAAATCCAGATTGGAGTGAGGTTGAAATGGTTCAGGAACATAAGCCGGAACGTATCGTACAGGAACTTGTTCCCGGCAAGGAAATTACCATCGCCCACCTGATTGCAAGTCCCGATATTACGCTTTACGAGAAGCTTGGGCTTGACCCGAGGGTAGAGTACAGCAAGTCCGCTATCGGTGTGTTGACGATCAGTCCGGCGGAGACTGCGATCATTGCCGGAGATATCGCTATTAAAGCGGCGGGCATTGAGCTTGGATTTGTGGACAGGTTCAGCGGTACGTTGATCGTAACCGGTACGATCTCGGAGACAGAGGCGGCGATCCGGGCGGTCCTCGAATATGTGAAGGACAAGATGGGCTTTTCTGTATGTGAGATAACAAGGACGTAATATAATGAAGAAAATAGTACTGGTAGGCAGGAGCGAATGCGGAAAGACCACACTGACGCAGGCTCTGAAAGGTGAAACAATACACTATCACAAGACCCAGTACGTGAACAATTTTGATGTGATTATCGACACTCCCGGGGAATACGCGCAGACAAAGCATCTTGGATATGCGTTGGCGCTGTATACATATGAGGCAGATGTAGTGGGAATGCTTTTATCGGCAACCGAACCCTACTCGCTGTATCCGCCCTGTTGTACGGCTACCTGCAATCGGGAAGTGATCGGGATCGTCACAAAGATCCACGACGAACGCGCGGATGTTGCGAGGGCGGAAAGGTGGCTCAGGCTTGCGGGATGCAAAAAGATCTTCTATGTGGATTCCAAGTGTTATGAGGGGATTCCCGAGATACTGGAGTACCTGAAAGAAGACGGAGATGTACTCCCGTGGGAAAAAGATGAAAACCAATAAAAACCAACATTGAAATAGGTTGACTACTGTGGGATTGTGTGGTAATATTCAAAAAGAAACAACACAAAACAAAATGTTTTGTAGAATCCAAGGAGGAGAAGAGATGCAAAACGAATACGAAATCAAAAAAGAAATGTGTGAAATCGGTAAACGAGTTTACAATCGTGGAATGGTTGCTGCAAATGACGGTAACTTTTCTGTAAAACTCAATGACCATGAGTTTTTATGTACACCGACAGGTGTCAGCAAAGGGTTCATGACACCGGAGTACATCTGCAAGGTTGATGAGAATGGTAATGTTCTTCAGGCAAACAAAGGATTCAGACCTTCATCAGAGATCAAGATGCATATGCGTGTTTATCAGAAAAGACCGGATGTAAAATCAGTTGTACATGCTCATCCGCTGTACGCTACAACATTTGCGATCGCAGGTATTCCGCTGACACAGCCGATCATGCCTGAGGCAGTTATCGCACTTGGATGTGTACCGATCGCTCCGTACGGAACACCGTCTACAATGGAGATTCCGGATGCAGTTGAGCCTTATCTTCAGCATTTTGATGCAGTTCTCCTTGAGAACCACGGCGCACTGACATATTCTGACAGCCTTCTTGCAGCATATATGAAGATGGAATCTGTAGAGTTCTATGCACAGCTGTTATGGCAGACAATGCAGATCGGCGGACCTCAGGAGTTCAGCAAAGAGCAGGTTGAGAGACTGTACGAGATCAGAAGACAGATGGGACTTCCGGGAAAGCATCCGGCTAACCTCTGCCCGAATGCACAGGCAGGCAAACCGAGCTGCCATACATGCAGCGGTTCCTGCGGCAGCAAGACAGTTGCTTCCTCAACAGTTGGAAACACAGATGCTGATCTGGTTGCTTCTATCACAAAGAAAGTTATGGAACAGCTTGGTATGTAGGAGTTCCGCCTATGAATGAACAGGATATTACCAATGCGGTAAAATCCGTGTTGGCTCAGATGAAAGAGACGGCACCGGCTGAAACAAAACCTCACATCTGCAAATGCAAAAAGCATCAGATGACGCTGGCACTTGCCAATGCCCTGATCGAGAAGGTAAAGGCAAAGGCTTCGAAAATGGGCGTGGACGTTGTGGTCGCTGTCTCGGACAAGGCCGGGAGGCCGGTAGCCATCCAGTGTATGGACGGCGCATACATAGCTAGTTTCGACATTGCATTAAATAAGACTTATACATCCGCAAGCCTGAAAATGTCTACTGCACAGCTGGCAGAGCTGAGCCAGCCGGGACAGGATCTTTACGGAATCCAGTTTACGAATAATGGAAAGATCGTGATCTTCGGAGGCGGAGAAGTCCTTGAGTATGACGGGCGTATCGTCGGAGCTCTCGGAGTGAGCGGAGGCACGGCAGCAGAGGATACAGCCATTGCGGCGTATGGAAAAGAAGTCTTTAAGGAGGTATTAGAGTGTCTGTAAATGAACAGATGGTTCAGGACATCGTACAGGAAGTTATGGCAAAGATGCAGATTGCATCTGATGTGACAGGCGACAGAGGAGTCTTCACTGACATGAACGAGGCGATCGAGGCGGCTAAAAAGTCCCAGAAGATCGTTGCAAGAATGTCTCTGGACCACAGAGAAAAGGTTATCTCCAACATCCGCAAAAAGATCAAGGAGAATGCAGAAATCCTTGCGCGCATGGGCGTACAGGAAACCGGCATGGGAAATGTCGGACATAAAATTTTAAAACACCAGCTTGTTGCTGAGAAGACACCGGGAACAGAAGATATTACAACTACGGCATGGTCCGGAGACAGGGGACTTACTCTGATAGAAATGGGACCGTTCGGAGTTATCGGTGCGATCACACCGTGTACAAACCCGAGTGAAACAGTACTCTGCAACACGATCGGAATGTTCGCGGCAGGAAACACAGTCGTATTTAATCCGCATCCGGCAGCAATCAAAACATCGATCTATGCGATCAACCTTGTAAATGAGGCGTCTGTAGAGGCGGGCGGCCCGGACAACATTGCCTGCACCGTTGAGCATCCGACACTTGAAACAAGCAATATTATGATGAAGCATCCGGCAATCCAGCTCATCGCTGCTACAGGAGGCCCGGGAGTTGTTACCGCGGTCCTTTCTTCCGGAAGAAGAGGAATTGGAGCAGGAGCAGGTAACCCGCCTGCACTTGTAGATGAGACGGCGGACCTGAGAAAAGCAGCTGAGGATATCGTAAACGGATGTACATTTGACAATAACCTTCCATGTATTGCCGAAAAAGAGATCGTAGCCGTAGATTCAGTTGCAGATGAACTGATGAACTATATGATCAATGAACAGGGATGCTATCTTGCTTCCAAAGAAGAGCAGGATGCGCTTACCGCAGTAGTTCTCAAAGGCGGAAAACTGAACAGAAAATGTGTGGGACGTGATGCAAAGACACTGCTCGGAATGATTGGTGTTACGGTTCCGGATAATATCAGATGTATCACATTTGAGGGACCGAAGGAGCATCCGCTGATCGCGACAGAGCTTATGATGCCGATTTTAGGTGTTGTTAGGGCGAAGGACTTTGACGATGCAGTAGAGCAGGCTGTATGGCTTGAGCATGGCAACCGCCATTCTGCACACATCCATTCAAAGAACATCGACAATATCACAAAATATGCGAAAGCGATCGATACGGCGATCCTCGTAAAAAACGGACCGTCTTATGCGGCATTGGGATTTGGAGGCGAAGGATTCTGTACATTCACGATCGCCAGCAGGACAGGCGAGGGTCTGACAAGCGCAAGCACATTCACAAAGAGAAGACGCTGCGTCATGACAGACAGTTTGTGTATACGTTAAGCCATGCACTTATGACACATAAATGTGTATGCAGGCTTGCCTGCGGATACACATTTGATGTGGCAGAAGTATACGGCGCACGCCGGCAGCGAGATGAAGCAGAGCGGAATCGAGCTGTGCATGGCGTAAAGAGAAAAACAGTAGTAGGAGGTAAATAACATGGAAATGAATTCCGCTAATGTGGAAGCTGTTGTAAAACAGGTACTTGAAAGTATGCTTGACAAGAAGATACCTTCACAGTCAGCTCCGGCAGCAAGCCAGGCTGTTCCGAAGACAGCTCATGTTGCTATGCTGACATCGCTTGAGCATTATGATATTAAAGAGTTCCCGATCCCGGAAGTGGGAGGTACAGATGCACATGAATTCAAAAAAGATCCGTTCGGACTGATCCCGGTAGCGCTCGGACATGAGGGAACCGGCGAAATTGTCAAAATGGGTAAGAACGTGAAGGTTGACAGCGCAGGAAAACCGTTGAAGGTTGGCGACAAGGTCGTTACATGTATGATCTTCCATGATGATCCGGACATCGAGATGTTCGATCTGAATAAGAAGAATGTGGGAGGCGCTGATGTATACGGACTTCTTCCGGACGATGACATTCATCTGAACGGATGGTTCTCAGATTACATCCTTATCCGTGAAGGTTCTTCTGTATTTAACGTAAGTGACCTTGATCTTGATTCCAGAATCCTGATCGAGCCATGTGCAGTTCTTGTACATGCAGTAGAGAGAGCTAAAACGACAGGAATTTTAAGATTCAACAGCAGAGTTGTCGTACAGGGATGCGGACCGATCGGTCTGATCTGTATCGCGGTTCTCCGTACACTTGGTGTTGAGAACATCGTTGCAGTAGACGGTAATCCGCAGAGACTTGAGTTCGCTAAGAAAATGGGTGCAGACAAGTCTGTAAACTTTATGGAATACAAAGGAATCGAGGCTCTTTCAGGAGCAGTGAAAGATGCATTTGGCGGACATCTTGCAGATTTTGCATTCCAGTGTACCGGATCACCGGCAGCACATTCGAACATCTACAAATTCATCCGCAACGGCGGCGGACTTTGTGAACTTGGATTCTTCATCAACGGCGGAGACGCTACGATCAATCCGCACTTTGATCTTTGCTCTAAAGAGATCAATCTGGTCGGCTCATGGGTATATACGCTGAGAGATTATGCGACCACTTTTGATTTCCTGAAGAGAGCACAGGCAATCGGACTTCCGATGAAAGAACTGATCACTCACAGATTCCCGCTGGAGGAGATCAATGAGGCTCACAGAACAAATCTTGCACAGAAAGGCCTTAAGATCGCTATCGTTAATAAATAAGGTGGATCATTATGGGAGAAGCAGTAGGTATGTTGGAGGTCTTCGGGCTGGCCACGGCATTTGCGGCGGCTGATGCCGGATGCAAAGCTGGCAATGTATGGCTCGAAAAATTCGACAAAAATAAACCGGCGAATGCAGATGAATTACCTGTACCGCTGATCGTCATGGTCAAATTCCGTGGAAGCGTATCCGATGTCACGGCGGCGCTTGAAGCGGCAAAGGCAAGAGCCGAAGAGCTTGCGGGCGTTGTAACCGAATATAAGATCGCAAGACCGACAGAGGATACAGAGAAGATGCTGAAGCTTACCGGATTAGATAAAGGTGAACCACATATCATCAATGAAAAAGATATTGAAGAGATTTAGGAGGAAATGAACAATGGCAATGGCACAGCAGGCATTAGGAATGGTTGAAACAAGAGGACTTACGGCAGCAATCGAGGCTGCAGATGCAATGACAAAGGCAGCAGAGGTTACTCTGATCGGAACAGAGAAGATCGGAAGCGGACTCGTAACAGTAATGGTACGCGGAGATGTAGGAGCTGTCAAAGCTGCTGTAGAGACAGGCGCAGACGCAGCAGGAAGACTTGGCGAATTAGTTGCTACACACGTAATCCCGAGACCGCACAACGATGTTGAGAAGATCCTTCCTACTGTATAGTCATACTGCTTGCGGGAGGTCCTTACATTAAAGCAAAGGAGCAGTCTCATGGGAAACGCGTATGGATTTTTTGAGATCCCGAGTGTTACGGCGGCGGTAGTCGCAGTTGATATCATGTGCAAGACAGCAGATGTGCAGTTTGTCACATGGGAGAAAAAACTGGGCGGACGCTTAGTTACGATCATCATCCGCGGTGACGTATCCGCTGTAAAACAGGCTGTCGAAGCTGCTGAGGCAGGCGGAATCAAAAAGCCTGTGTGCGCTGTAGTGATCCCGAGCCCCCATGAGGAGGTACTCAAGATCGTTAACGGCAGTGCGAACAGAGTAAGTTAGGAGGCAGTTTAAGATGGCAGAAGAAAAGAAAACAACAACAGCCAAAGCGCCGGCAAAAACTGTACGAAGAGTGAGAAAGACGGCGCAGAAGGCAGAAACGGTTCAGGAACAACCTACAATTCAGAAGGAGGAAAGAAAAATGTCACAGGAAGCATTAGGAATGGTTGAAACAAGAGGTCTGGTAGCATCAATCGAGGCAGCAGATACAATGTTAAAAGCTGCGAACGTAGTTCTGGTAGGAACAGAGAAGATCGGAAGCGGACTTGTAACAGTAATGGTACGCGGAGATGTAGGAGCTGTTAAATCAGCAGTTGAGTCCGGAGCAGAGGCTGCAGGAAGACTCGGCGAATTAGTTGCTACACACGTAATCCCGAGACCGCACAACGATGTGGAGAAGATTCTTCCGGTTCTTAAATAATCTGGGATTATTGAAAAGTCAATAATCGCGTATTATCGACGAATCAATGGTGGGGACTGATCAGGCAACTGTATCAGTTCCCTGCAAATACAAGGAGAATTGAGATATGGATAACAGTAATGTGGCATTAATTACAAAGCTGGTTCTGGAAGCAGTTGAAAAACAGAAATCATCCGATGATGCAGGATATCTTGTCCCCATCGGAGTGTCCGCAAGACATATCCATCTTACACAGGAACACGTCGAAGTGCTGTTTGGAAAAGGCTATCAGCTCACCAAGAAAAAGGAGCTGATGGGCGGACAGTTCGCATCAAATGAGACCGTGACGATCGTAGGAATTAAACTCAGAGCAATCGAAAATGTCAGAGTTTTGGGACCTGTCAGAAAACAGACGCAGGTTGAGATCTCCGCGACAGATGCAATTAAGCTCGGCGTCAAAGCTCCGATCAGAGAGTCCGGAAATGTTGCAGGAAGTGCACCGATCGCTGTTGTCGGACCGAAAGGTGCCCTTTATCTTAAAGAAGGATGCATCATTGCGATGCGGCATATACATATGTCCCCGAGAGATGCCATGGCAGCCGGTGTGCATGACGGAGATATTGTATCGGTAAAAGCGGACAATGAAAGAGGAACAATATTCAACCACGTAAAGATTCGGGTAGACGACAGCTTCACTCTTGAGATGCACATCGATACCGATGAAGCAAATGCTGCAAAGATCGCAACCGGAGATACGGTGAGGATTATATCATGCTGATAGGAAAAGTTGTCGGAAGTGTTGTTTCAACACGCAAATGTGAAAATTTGGTCGGAAATAAATTTATGATCGTAGATATACTGGAGCATATGCATTCCGGCGCAGACCAGCTTATTGCGATCGATAAGATCGGAGCGGGAATCGGCGAATATGTGCTCGTGGCACAGGGCAGTGCGGCAAGAATCGGAAGCGGTATGCCGGATGCGCCGATCGATGCAGCGATCGTGGGAATTATTGACGACGGATCAGGACTGGAGTAGTGGAATTATGGATATGAAAGAATTAAGCAGCATATTGCAGCAGAACGGTATCGTTGGTGCAGGTGGTGCAGGATTTCCGACATATGCAAAACTGGATGAACGTGCAGATACGATCATCCTGAACTGTGCGGAATGTGAACCGCTCCTGAGGCTGCACAGACAGCTTCTTGAAAAGCACGCCGCCGAGATCGCAGATATGTTCCATACGATCGCTGAGACCGTTGGAGCGAAAGAAGCGATTATCGGTATTAAGAAGGCATATAAGAAGACGATCGAAGCAGTAGATGCTGTTATTGAAAAATATCCGGAAATGAGACTTGGATTGCTGGATGAAGTCTATCCTGCCGGCGATGAAGTAGTTCTTATCTATGAAGTGACAGGAAAAGTTGTACGCCCCGGCGGACTCCCGATCGAGAGCGGCGTCGCGGTATTCAATGTAGAGACTGTTTACAATGCATACAGGGCTTTGCATGAAAATACACCTGTGGAAGATAAGCTGGTGTCTGTTGTTGCAGAGGTAGAGAATCCGATTACAGTTCGTGTTCCTATCGGTACGCCTCTTGACGAGGTTGTAGCGCTTGCAGGACACGTCACAACACCGAACCCGGTGTATTTTGTAGGCGGTCCTATGATGGGCAACATCGGAACAGGCGCCCAGCCGGTAACAAAGACGACGAATGCAATTCTCGTACTGCCGGAAGATCATTATATTGTTCAGAAGAAATTAAAGAAAAATTCAATCGATATGAAACGTGCAGCAGCGTGCTGCTGTCAGTGTACGATGTGTACGGACTTATGTCCGAGACATCTGCTCGGACATCCGATCGAGCCAAATAAGTTCATGCTTGCAGCAACCTGCAAGGATATACAGGAGCCGAACATTTTTGTTAACACAATGTTCTGTTCTTCCTGTGGTGTCTGTGAGCTGTACTCCTGTTTCCAGGGACTTTCCCCGAGAAGCCTCATGGCCGAATACAAGGCAGGACTGAGAGCAAACGGTATCCGGGCTCCGAAGGTTGAAGCAAAACCGGTAGGACCGGAGAGAGAATACAGAAAAGTTCCGATGGAAAGACTGATGGCAAGAATTGATCTGACGAAATATAACAGGGAGGCACCTCTCGATGAATCTGAGGTTCCGGTAAAGAAAGTTAAGATCATGATGAGCCAGCATATCGGTGCACCGGCGTCACCGGTTGTCAAGAAAGGCGACAAGGTGACAAAGGGACAGATGATTGCTGAACCTGGCAAAGGATTAAGCGTAGGCATCCATGCATCAGTTACAGGTACAGTGACCGAAGTAAATGACAAATATGTTATCATAGAAACTTAGGAAGGACGTGCAGGCAATGAGTAAGGCAATTGGAATGGTAGAATATAAGACTGTTTCAGCAGGCATTACCGCAACGGATGCAATGGTAAAGACCTCTGAAGTCAGTATAATCGAAGCTCAGACAGTATGTCCGGGTAAGTATATTGCGATCATTACAGGTGACTTAAGTGCCGTAAAAGCAGCGGTAGACAATGCCAAAGAGCTGCACGGTTTCCACCTGATCGACAGTTTTGTGCTCGGAAACCCGCATGAGTCTATTTTCCCGGCGATCTATGGAGCATCTAAGATTGAAGATGTATCAGCGCTTGGTATTTTTGAGACGTATGACGCTGCATCCATTATCGTGGCGGCCGATGAAGCGGCTAAGACAGCGATCGTTGATCTGATCGAGCTGCGTATCGCAAGAGGTATGTGCGGAAAATCATATATGCTGCTGACAGGCGAAGTTGCTGCTGTTGAGGCAGCGATAGAGCGGGCAAAAGAGGCAGTAAAGGATAGAGGAATGTTTCTCGATTCGTCAGTTATTGCCCATCCGGATGCTCAGATTCGCGACGCAATTTTATAAAGCTATGAACAGACAGGCTCTCCCCTGCTAAAAACTGCAGTACTGCGGTGCACGCCGCATAAGTGCAGAGCGGTCGGAGGGTCTGTTTTGGCGTAAACAGGAGGCAGTGAGATGCTTGCAATAGAAAGACGTAACGAGATCCTGGAAAAGCTTCAGACAGACAGAAGAGTTGTTGTGAGCGAACTGAGCCAGCTGTACGATGTTTCGGAAGAGACGATCCGAAGAGATCTCGAGAAGCTAGTAAATGACGGCTATGCCATAAAAAGTTATGGGGGAGCTGTCATTAATGAGAACGTTAATATTGAACTGCCATTTAATATCAGAAAGAATCGGAATATTTTAGGTAAACAGCACATAGCGGAATTGGTTGCCGGGCTGGTGAATGATGGCGACAGCATTATGCTGGACGCCAGCACCACTGCAGTGTATATTGCGAAAGCCCTGCAGGAGAAAGGAAAGAAAAATCTGACCATCATTACCAATTCCATCGAGATTATCATAGAGCTGTTTGATGTGCAGGACTGGACAATTCTGTCAACCGGCGGTGCATCGCGGGAGGGATCATTTGCACTTGTGGGACCGCAGACAGACAGGATGCTCAGCAACTACCATGTTGATAAAGCAATTATCTCCTGTAAAGGCATTGATGTATCGGCAGGATTTACGGATTCAGATGATCTGCATGCCAATAATAAGAGAACAATGCTCAAGTCGGCAAAGGACAGAATTCTTGCGATTGACAGCAGTAAATTTGACCGGATAGCATTTACGGAGATAGGAACTCTGGATGATCTCACGGCAGTAATAACCGATGAGAAGCCGGAGGAAAAATGGCTCCAGGTATTTAAAGATTCGGGAATACAGTGTATCTATCCTCAATAAGAGACATTGAATGATACATGAAAACCGGATAAAGAGAGGACAGCTATGAAAAGCTTTGATATTAAAACAAAAATTTATTTTGGAGATCAGGCACTTGACCGGCTTGCAGAGATCCCTTATCAGAAAGTTCTGGTTGTGACTGATCCGTTCATTGCCCATGGTGAGCTGATTGATCTGGTTACAGAACCGCTGAAGAAGGGCAATAAACAGTTTGAGATTTTTAAAGATGTTGTGCCTGATCCGCCGATCGAAAAGATCAGCGAAGGCGTAAAGAAGATGCTCGATTACAGACCGGATGCAATTGTGGCGGTCGGTGGAGGGTCTGCGATTGACTCATCCAAGTCTATCAGGGAGTTTGCGCTGCGTGTAGACCATTACGCAGAAGTCGGATTGATCGCGATTCCGACAACAAGCGGAACAGGTTCCGAGGTGACCTCTTTTGCGGTAGTTACAGATCCTGCGGAAAAAGTAAAATATCCACTTGTATCTTATTCTATGATGCCGGATGAGGCAATTTTGGATGCTGAACTGGTTAAGAGTGTGCCTCCGTCAGTAACAGCTGATACCGGAATGGACGTATTTACTCATGCGTTAGAGGCGTGTGTCAGCATAAACCGCAGTGATTTCTCCAATGCGCTCGCGGAAAAGGCAATTGAGATCTGTGGTGTGTTCCTGCTCAGGGCATTCCTGGATGGAAGTGATATGCATGCAAGACAGAAAATGCATTCCGCTTCCTGTCTTGCAGGACTCGCATTTAACACAGCGTCACTTGGACTGAATCATGGAATGGCACATCAGCTGGGAGCAACATTCCATATCCCGCACGGGCGTGCCAATGCTATGCTTCTTCCGCATATCATAGAGTTCAACAGTGATATTAATAAGCACAGCAAAAGCCGTAAAGAGTATCTTCCGGCAGTGAAGAGATACTCCACTGTAGCTCAGATACTGGGATTAAGCAGCTATAATAAAATTATGACAGTGAGATCCCTTGTGAACTGGGTACAGTTTATGTTAAAGGAAATGGATATTCCATTATCAATATCACAGATGGGTACGATATCAGAAGAGGAATATTTCGGAGCAATCGATCGTATGGCAGATGCCGCACTGGCGGATGCCTGCACGGCGACAAACCCGAGAGTGCCGTCAAAAGATGATGTGATAAGGATTTATAAAAATCTCTGGTAGAGGAAAGCGTGAAAAAAGACCGGAACTTATTCGAAAGAGTTCCGGTCTTTTTTCTTTCTGCCCAATACGAATTACAGAACCTTTCATCGGCTGTAAGTGTTTTCTTCCCTTGCCATATGCTATCATGGAACCATACAACAAGGGAGGTACTGGTAATGAATACGGTTCTTGAAATTAACAGTTTAAAGAAATATTACGGAAAGCCGGGCAATCAGACGAAAGCTCTGAACGGGATCACACTTCAGGTAATGGAAGGAGAATTCCTCGGGATCATGGGGAGCAGCGGTTCGGGAAAATCGACGCTGTTAAACTGCATTGCCACAGTGATACAGCCAAGCAGCGGCAGGATCATGATGCGGGGAACGCAGATCCAGTCCCTGAAAGGGAAAAAGCTTGCACAGTACAGGGGAAGGGAGATAGGATATCTGTTTCAGAATTTTGAGCTGATCGATAATCTGACAGGAAGGGAAAATATTATGCTTCCGATGTCTCTTCACAATGTTCCGGATAAAGAGAGCAGGGAGAGACTGACGCGTCTGGCATCTTATTTTGAGATTACGGATGTACTTGATAAGTTCCCATCCCAGATGTCGGGAGGACAGAAGCAGCGCGTTGCGGCGACAAGAGCATTGATCATGGATCCGGGTATCATACTCGCGGATGAGCCAACGGGAGCGCTCGACTCCAAAAACGCAAAAACACTGATGAAAAAGCTTGCAGGGCTGAATGAGGAAGAGAATACGACGATCCTTATGGTAACTCATGACTCTAATGCGGCAAGTTACTGCAAAAGGATTCTGTTCATTCAGGATGGACAGATCTTTCATGAACTAAGGCGGGATACTCCGGATGAAACACGAATGGACTTTTATGAGAGGATACTGAAAGTTATGTCACAGCTGGGAGGAGGAAGCGCAAATGTTCTTTGAGCTTATTGCACGCAACAGTAAACGAAGCAGAAAAGAGAACGGGCTGTTTTTTGCGACGCTTCTGGTCTCGGTTATAGCGTTTTATATTATACTTTCTCTTTCACGGCAGGATGTTATGCTCTTCCTGCAGGAAATGGAAAGTGATGCGGTAAATCGTCTCCTTACAATGATCCCTATATTTTATGTGATGACGCTGGTCGTCCTGTTCTTTTTGATCTATTTTGCAAGCAAGTTCCAGCTTGAACGGCGCAGGCACGAATTCGGGATGTATCTGATGATGGGAATGACGCGGAACAGACTTTTTGTACTCCTTCTTGCGGAAGATATACGAAGCAGTATCATTGCCCTGCTGATCGGGCTCCCTGCAGGAATATTCGTGTCGGAGCTGATCAGTCTGATCACTGCCCGGCTGGTGGGACTGGGGATCATCGGACACAGGTTCACGCTGTCGATTTATGCCATTCTGCTGGCAGCTGCAGGTTTTTTCATTATTAAGCTGGCAGCATTCCTGATCCTGAGCGCGAAGATCAGCCGCCAGGAAATCGGTTCACTTCTGGCAGAAAAACCGGAAGGAACAAAGAGACAGCATCCGGCTCCTGTGTATGGTATGGCTCTTTTTGCAGGCATTCTTAGCCTCGGAACCGCGTATTATCTGGCAATCCGGGGAATATCCTGGAACCAGATCCGGATGATGGGGCTTACGGTACTTCTGGGGTTTGTCGGAACTCTGCTGTTTTTCTATGGACTCAGATATATATTCAACCTGATCATAAAAGCAGGGAAACGGGATCAGCGTCTGCATATATTCAATGTGCGTCAGTTGCAGGAAAATGTAGTCCGCCAGTCAGGCACAATGGCGATCAGCTCTCTTCTGATCCTTGGAGCGCTCTGCTGCTTTGGGGCAGGAGTGGCCATCGCGGCATATTACGGGCAGTCCGAAGATCATGTCCTGGACTACACATTCATACCGGAATATACGGATGAGCCGAATCAGGAACAGGCTGCGGAGGACGTATTTGACACACTGCGGGAGTACGGTCTGGACACGGAGTTTTCAGATCTGTTTGAAATGAAGATCGGAGATATCCGCACGGCAGATGATTTTGAAAATTCATATTCAATGGATAATGTGATTGATCAGGTTGCCGAATTTCCTGCTTCAGATGACAGAGATGTACTTTTAAACAATTTAGGGTTCGCGGACTTTCCGTCTTTGCTCTCTCTCTCCGGCTATAATGAACTGCTTCGCACGGCAGGACTTCCGGAGGTGGAACTGGGGGAAAAGGAAGGGGCTGTATATATGGACAGCAGTTTCGTCAATGACGGCCGTATTAAGATCATGAATGAGATCCTTGCGGACCGTCCGGAAGTTGAAATTAGCGGGAATCCTCTTTGGCTGACCGGCAAGGTTCAGACGACAGCGGTCGTGACAGATTATTCGATCACCCTGTCTTTTGCCCTGATCCTGCCTGATGATCTGTTTCAATATTACACGCAGGATCAGTATGATGTCTATGTCAACGGAGTGCTGGACAGCAGTGTCTCGGAAAAAACCGGGCTTATGCAGGCGATCGCAGGGATGAATGACAGATTAAATGAGACCGGCCTGAATTATGAGAGTTATCTGCAGAATATGGGGCGGCAGCTTTTCTATATTGTTGCGGCAAGTTATATTACAATTTATCTGGCGATCATCTTTCTGATCGTGGCAAACACTGTGATCGGTGTCCAGTTCCTGATGAACCAGCAGAAAACGAACAGGAGATATAAAACCCTGGTCAGACTGGGCGCAATGTATGAAACACTTTGCCGATCTGCAAAGAAACAGATCAACTGGTATTTCGGAATCCCTGTACTTGTGGCGGCTGTAAGCAGCCTGTTCGCAGTGCGGGCATTGTTCACGGGGATACTGTCGTCCATGACCCGGGGGACAGCCGGAGAGATGATGGTGATTTCTGCGGCTATGATTCTTGTGCTGTGTGTGATAGAATGCATCTATATGGCCGCAGTAAAGCGCTCCAGCAACAGGTATCTGCTGATACTTATGGCGCCGGAGCGGGAAGAATGACAGGTTGAATACAAAGCGGAGGATTGTAACAGGAGGTGCAGGACAGGATGAAGCAGATTGCAGTAGTCGAGGATGAACCGCTCATGCGTGAAGAGCTGGCGCTGATGCTCAGAAAAGCGGGATATGAAGCAATTGAGATCGGTGAATTTGACCATGTGACGGAGCAGCTGGAAAAAATTTCTCCGGATCTTGTTGTCCTGGATATCAATCTCCCGGTCGTCAGCGGTTTTCAGATATGCCGGGAGATTAAAGGGAGAAGCTCATTTCCGGTTCTCGTGCTGACATCCCGGGATCAAATGCGGGATGAACTTTACGCCCTTGAACTTGGGGCAGACGAGTATCTGACAAAACCATGCCGCAGGGAGAGGCTCCTTGCCAGGGTATCCAATGTGCTGAAGCGCTATGAAGGAAGGGCGAATCTCCTCGAGGGAGCGGGCTTTCTGCTGGACCGGCAGACCTATACACTATACATCAATAACAGTTCCACTGTACTTCCGAAGAATCAGGGAAAACTGCTTGAAACATTTCTTTCCAGCAAGGACAGGACGGTTACAAAAGATGAACTGTGTACAGCGTTGTGGGGTACAACGGAGTTTATCGATGAAAATGCGCTGCAGGTCAATCTGACAAGGCTGAAAAAGACGATGACAGGGCTTGGAATGCCGCAGAAGATCACACCGGTCCGCGGTATTGGATATCGGCTGGAAAATGAGACGGGGACAGAGCAAGATCTCAGGGGGAAATTCGGACAAGAAAACTCTTTTGGGAATGGG
Source organism: uncultured Ruminococcus sp. (assembly GCA_904377845.1). Taxonomy (GTDB): domain Bacteria; phylum Bacillota; class Clostridia; order Lachnospirales; family Lachnospiraceae; genus Mediterraneibacter. The sequence continues at coordinate 35,386 of CAJFGR010000042.1, forward strand.
GAGGAGCTGCGATGAGAAACAGACTGCTTTATTTGTCCCGATATCTCCCATGGCTTGTTCTGCTGCTTGGGCTTGACGCAATGTCGACGCTGTTACTGTGGCTCTCCGATGCGGAGGATTTTGGTATACTGGTTCCTCTGATCCTGCTTGGGACTGTCCTGCTGTTCCTTGTTACGGTGCTTGTACTGATTGGTGTGGAGCAGAAGAGGAAAAATGCATTTCGAATATTCCTGAACAATCCTGATCTTATCAATGAAGAAAATCTCATCCGGGCAGTCTGCGCATCTGAACGGGAATCCGTCCGCCTGCTTGGAACTGTCCTGCGGAATAAGGAGCTTGCCAGCAGAAGAGCCAGGGCTGCGGCGGAGGATTATGAGGAATATGTGGAGGCGTGGGCGCATGAGACGAAGACTCCGCTTTCACTTCTGACAATGGTGCTGGACAATCAGGGAGACGAAATCCCCGCACCGGCTGCATTTAAGCTGGAGTATGTCCGGAGCCGTCTTCAGGAGTATATCAGTCAGATTCTCTACTACGCCCGGTTAAAAAGCGGCAGAAAGGATTACCTGTTCGAGTATGTGGATCTGAATGACTGCATCAGAGAGGTACTGGAAGATTACAGTCTGCTCCTGAAGGAGAAGAATTTCAAAATTACCGAACAGGTGCCTGAACTTTCAGTGTTTACCGACCGGAGAGGAATCGAATTTCTGATCGGACAGATCGTGAGCAACTCGGTGAAATACTGCTCTGTTATGTCACATGAATCGGCTGCTCCGGGTGATCCGGAGAAACAGGAAAGCGCCGGCAGACAAAAACAGCCGGAACTTAAGATCAGTTTGGAGCAGTCGGAGACGGACGATGTGCTGCATATATGTGATAATGGGATCGGCGTGAAAGAATGCGACCTGCCTTATATCTTTGAAAAAGGATTTACGGGGGACTCGGCGGATGCCGGAAAGAAAGCCAAAGCTACGGGAATGGGGCTGTACCTGTCAAAGAAGATGGCAGATGACTTGAACCTCGGGCTGGAAGCCAGGTCTGAGTACGAAAATGGATTTGAGATGTCAATCCGGTTCCCGCGGATCCGAGAATGAAATTCCGATTTTTCGTACCGGCTCAGGAGTAGAAAATCATTTGAAAAGTAGTTAGATACGGAATGATCGATTCACGTATCCGCGGACAGAGGAAAGGTTGATCCCGTCTCCGGTTACATAGAATAACGCAAACTAATAAATCAGAAAACCAGCTAAGAGCAAAACGGGCACGCGAAGAACTCCTTACGTCAGACAACTTCGCGTGCCCGTTTAACGCT
>CAJFGR010000043.1 GCA_904377845.1 uncultured Ruminococcus sp.
TAGGTCGAGGGCATAACCAAAGCGGGAATAGGAAAAGATGGATGATTGGTTCTTTGTATGTAGTTTTGAAGGTATACGGATAATTAACCGGGAATGAGAAGAAACACCTGAGAGAGTAATCTTTCAGGTGTTTTCATGTGTATGATTCATTCAGACGATGAGAGACACAAAGAAGGGACTCGGAATATAATCTGGTATAAAGAAGGAAGCGACAGATGAAATTTACCTGCCGCTTCCTTAATTCTTCTACTATAAGATAAATTAATTTTTACGTCTTCTTTTAATTCGGACTGTCAACAGTGCAGCTATAGTTCCAAAAGAGACAAAGGTGAATAATGCCCATGCCATTACTGGACTATCGACGCCGGTCTTCGGAGCTTTGCCCGATTTATCAGTATTAGCTGTGCCCCCGGAATCCCCGGACCCATCAGGTTTGTTCTGATCTGACGGTTTATTCTGATCTGACGGTTTAGGATCTGTAGGTTTGCTGGAGTCATCTTTTAGCTTAAAGGAAACAGATATAGTTACATCGCTGCCTGGCATAGTGAAAGCATAATTGCCGTCACCTTGATCTGTAACAGTAATCTTATTGTTAGATGTATCAGTAACAAGCACTTCATCTACTATATATCCCTCATCAGGAACAGTAGTAATGATAACACTGCTGCCTTCGCTATATGTGTTCTCAGGAACAGTTGCCTGACCGTTTTGTGTTTCGTTAATTGTTATCTGATAAACCGGTTTAGCAGGCTGTTCAACTAGTTTAAAGGAAACAGATACAATAACATCAGTGCCTGGCATGGTAAATGCATAATTGCCTTCACCTTGATCTGTAATACTGATTTCATTGTTGTCTGCATCAGTAACAACTACTTTGTCTACTACATATCCTTCGTCAGGAGCAGTAGTAATAACCACATTGCTATCTTTGCTGTATGTACTTTCAGGGACAGTTACTTTACCATTCTGAGTCTCAGCAATCGTTACTTTATATTTATTTACAACGGAACCATCTTTACTAATGGTATAGCTTTCTCCTTCTGTGGTCTGGAAAGAAATTTTGTCGTCATTCAATGTTTCAGTTGCAACTGGATTTCCCTGTGAATCTACAACTGTATATCCGGAAAGACCGGCATATTCAGCAGTGAATTCTCCGCCGTTGCGTGATGTTACGACAAAAGAATCTGCCACGCCATCAGTCCATTTCATATCGATTTCAAAGTTGCCGCGTGCTACCATACCGTTTACGAAACCAGTATTCCATTCTTCCGGCAGAGTCGGCAGAAATTGGACATAGCCAAGCTGGCTCTGAAGGAGCATCTCATTGATACCTGCTGTGTAGCCAAAGTTACCGTCGATCTGGAAGATCGGATATGCTTTATAGTTCGCACCGCCGCCATGTGATGAGAAGAGGTTTGTCAGGAATCCTGAGTTTCCTCCGCCTACTGCAGACTGTACGATCTGGAAAGCTTCATCAGAATGTCCTGTACGAGCCCAGAGGTTCAATTTGTGTGCTTTGGACCATCCGGTAGCGTCCAGACCACGTTCTTCAAGTGTGACCATAGCTGCATCCATGTATTCCGGATTGTCTTTACTGATAATGTTACACGGATACAGAGCCATTAGGTGTGACAGATGTCTGTGCGGCGGTTCCTGTCCTCCGGAGGATGCGCCAAGGCTTACTCTCCACTGCGGAATATCGATCTCAGGAAGATCTCCGGCCTGAGCTTTACCGAATGTTGTCTCTTCATACCATTCTTTAACCTGTCCGCTGTCACCAACAATGACAGGATTCAGTTTCTCCTGCTTTTCTCTCCACTGAGCGATTAAATCCTGATCTACGCCGAGGGTCTCTGCCGCTGCGATTGTGTTCTCAAAGTGCTGCCAGATAAACTGCTGATCATAAGAAGCGCCTGCTACGATCGGACCATTCTCCGGTGAGTAGGATGGAGAAGATACATATCTCTGCTGGCTGTCGCTCCATACAAGTGCTTTGTCCCAGAAGTTTGCTACGGATTTCATGGACGGGTAGAGCTCGTCTCTTAAGTAATCCATATCTCCTGTGTACAGATAGTATTCATATGCATTGAGGAGTGCCCATGCAGAACCGATCGGATTCCAGCCGGCAGCATTACCTTTCTGTCCCATAGAAGCGAACATATACGGGGTACTGAAACATCCCACGAGCCATCCGTTTTCACCGTTAGTGTTTTCGATACCGAAAGCAGATTCTACAGCTCCCTGTCCTGCCACGCGCAGAACATCGAGAAAGTCATTATACGGAATCTGGCACTCAGCCAGGTTGCTTGCCAGTGTCGGCCAATAGTTCATCTGAATATTAATGTTAAAATGATAATCTCCATACCATGTGAAGCCTCCTTCACCCCAGACACCCTGAAGGTTTGTTGGAAGAGAACCTTCCCTGGAGCCTGCGATTGTCAGATAACGTCCGAACTGATAGCAGATAATTTCCAGTGCACGCTGCTCTGATTCCGTAGGAATCTCACCGCCGTTTCCGTCTACCATGTTGCGGTATTTCTGGATCAGTTCATCTGTCGGAATCTGCGGGATCTCTTCGTTGAATCCGATCTCCAGACGGGAGAACAGTGCAGAGTGGTCAGCTATATGGTCTTCTTTCAGGGCGTCATAGCCTTTTTCTGCGGCAGCATTGACACGCCCGGTAACGGCAGCATGAGGATCTTCGCCGCGGAAGGTCGGGAGTTCCATCTTATAGTCGGTTCCACAGGCAAGAATCAGTGTCGCTGCATCTGCATCAGTTACATTGATGGAAGAACCATCAACTGTCATCTCGCCGCCTTCCGGGATAACTTTCAACTGGGCTTCAGCGATAAGTCCGTTGCTTGCAAGGGTACCTCTCAGTGTGATCGTATCGCCTTCGGCTGTATTGGAAGCTGAGTAATTGAAAACAGACTGGAGATTAGTATCAAAGTCGATCTTTCCCTTTTCATCTGCTGTCAACCGGATGACAAGTACATTGTCAGGATAACTGTTGAAATATTCACGAGTGTAGTGAACCCCTTCATAGTCATAGCTGACTGTTGCGAGAGCAGTACGCATATCCAGGTCTCGGATATAGCCGGTTACCTGACTCTCATCCACATCGTGGCTGTTAATGAAAATACTTGCATAATCTCTTGGGGCTGCATAACCGTTTAAGTCTCCCATGAGTTTATTAAGGTCATCCATCGCATCTCCGTTGGTGCCTGTTCCGACTGAAGAGTAGGAGTTTTCGTCATAGCCGAAAACATACTGCGATTTGTCTTCCAGCTTTTCACGGATCGTATTCAGGTCACTTCGTATTTTCTGAAGATCTTCCTCAGTATCTGTCGGATTAGTATTACCGTAGTTGTATCCGTTGCCGTTATTTTCGGTCGGACCGCCGTCCCATACGGTTTTTTCATTGAGATGGATCTTATCTGAGGCAATACCGCCATATACAAGACCACCCATATAGCCGTTGCCGATAGCAAGTGCTTCGGTCTGCCAGTCGGTTGCCGGTTCGTCGTACCAGATCCTCAGAAGATTGTCATTTGCAGATTTCTCTGAAGTTGCTGCTGTGGTGTTCTCAGCAAATGCTGCGGCAGGCAATAAAGAGACAGTCATCGCAACTGCAAGTGAAATGCCTGCCAGTTTTCTGAATTTGTTTTTCATTCTTTATCCTCCATGTAAGATTAAATTTCCCGAATTTATTAAAATTCAGGTTAGTTGCATAATGCTTCTCCGATAGGATATCCCTCCTTTTTTAATAAATTTACTGCTCTGTTTATCTAACAATCCGTTGGACTGTTATTCATAAAAAAGGACTATTGCAGTATCTGTTTTGCAATCGTCATAAAATTAATTAATGAAATGCAGATTATCGTATTTGAAAATGCATTGGTGAAAATACAGAAAATAATATTTTTATATATGTTGTGTAGCGAAAAATATCATAAAACATATTTTCGCAAAAAGCAATATAATTGTAAAAATAATTAATTATAATTACTAAAACATATATAATTTGTGAAAAATACACAAAACAAATACGACGCAAAAATAAAGATATGTCAGAAAAGCATTGTTTATAATGAATAGAGTATCTGTGGTGGAAAATGATGTGTCCCCCAAAATGAAAATCTATACGACTCAAATTATATATTTGGTCTTGACAGTTTATAAATCGTGTATTAATATAAATACATAAAAACCGAAACGTTTCGGTTTAATAGAGAAGGAGGAAATATTATGCCATTAGTTACTTCGGAAAAAATGCTTTTAGATGCCCAGAAAGGTGGTTATGCGGTAGGCGCATTCAATGTCGAAAATATGGAAATGGTCAAGGCCGTGCTTGCCGCAGCAGAGGAACTGAAGGCACCTGTAATGCTCCAGACAACACCTGGTACAATTAAATATGGAACTGTTGAGACATATGCAGCGATCGTGAAAGCAGAGGCGGAGAAGGTATCTGTGCCTGTGTGCCTGCATCTGGATCATGGCGACAGTTTTGAGCTTGCCGTTCAGGCGATGAAAGCCGGGTATACTTCCGTGATGATCGACGGTTCACACGAAGATTTTGAAAATAATATTGCCATAACGAAGAAAGTTGTTGATGTTGCAAAGGCAATCGGAATCCCGGTAGAGGCAGAGCTTGGTAAAGTAGGCGGGAAGGAAGATGATCTGGAAGCAGATGCCGATACAAATACAGATCCTGTGGAAGCAAAAGAATTTGTTGAGCGCACAGGTGTTTCTTCACTTGCAGTTGCTATCGGTACAGCCCACGGTTTTTATGTAGGAACTCCTGTACTTGATAAACCGAGGGTAAGCGCGATCAAAGAAGTCGTACCGGTACCGCTGGTACTCCACGGAGCTTCAGGGCTCAGCGAAGAGGATGTAAAAGAGTGTGTTGAGCGCGGAATGTGCAAGGTGAACTTTGCTACAGAACTTCGCGCAGCATACACAGCCGCTGTCAAGAAGCTTCTTGAGGAAAAGCCGGAGACGTACGACCCGAAAAAGCTCGGTATTGTAGGAATGGAAGCTGTAAAAGAGCAGGTTATGCTTCGTATGAAGATGTGCGGCTGTGACGGAAAGGCTGAGTAAAAGCAGTCTGACATAACAGAAAAAGGCGGTGAGAATATGGGAGCGACGATGAAGGACATCGCAAAGCGGACCGGTCTCGGTCTTGCAACGATTTCTTCCTATTTTAATGGAGGCAATGTCCGGGAAAAAAACCGCATAAAAATTGAAGAGGCAATTGAAGAACTTCATTTTGAAGTAAACGAGGTCGCCAGAGGACTGAAAACAAATCGTACAAAAACAATCGGCATTATCATTCCGGAGCTTAATAATATTTTTTTCGCCGAGATTATTACAGAGGCGGAAGATATACTCAGAAGCCGTGGGTACGCAACAATGATCTGCGACTGTCGTTCCGATAATGAAAGAGAGAAGGAAGCTGCGGATTTTCTGTATCACAGGAGAGTAGACGGAGTGATTGTTATGCCTGCAGGAAAGTCCGGAGATGCTTTGATGAAATTTATTCGTGCCGGAAAACCAGTAGTTATGATCGACCGAAAAATGCAGGATCTTCCATGTGACTGTATCCTGGTAGAAAATGAAGGAGCCGCAGAAGATGCGGTGAGGCGCCTTATAGATGCCGGACACCGCAGGATAGGTATGATTGCCGGTCCGGAGGACGTTTATACAGCAAGAGAAAGACAGAGGGGCTATAAGAAAGCTCTTGAAGAAAACGGATTAAGTTGTGACGATAGTCTGATAGCAAGAGGTAACTATACAATAGCAGGCGGCGCAGCAGCTATGAGGAAGCTTCGTGAGACAAATCCTGATATGACAGCTGTATTTATATCAAACTATGAAATGACAGTGGGGGCAATGATGGAGATCAATGATCTTGGTATTAAAATTCCCGAGGATATTTCAGTAATTGGTTTTGATAATGTTGATTTTGCAAAAGCATCTGTTCCCAGACTCAGTATTGTCACTCAGCCTACAGATAAGATTGGCCGGGAGGCTGCTAATATTCTTATTGAAAAACTTGAGACAAGGGAAAATAGTGTTCAGGCGGGTGAAAAGAAGCCGGAGGACCGGACAACAGTAACAGTGACGTTAAAAACAGGTTTTGTTGAAGGAAAATCCGTAAGAAATCTCAGGCAGAGCGGATGTACTGAAGCATAACAGAAAGCTGAGGAGAAGATTATGTGCGAATATTTGTTGGGAATTGACATCGGAACAAGTGCCTGCAAGATTGCCGTATTTACAAGAGACGGACAGGTGGCGGCATCGGGCAGCGGGGATTATCCGGTGTATTATCCGCATCCGGGATGGGCGGAGCAGAATCCGGATGAATGGTGGGATGCTGTGTGCAGGACGATACCTGAAGTACTGAAGAAAGGCGGAATAGATCCGTCTGAAATCAAAGGCGTAGGGATTGACGGACAGAGCTGGTCCGCGATCGCGGTTGACCGGGAGGGAAATGTTCTTGCTAACACACCGATCTGGATGGATACAAGAGCAGTGGATATCTGTGATGAGTATAATGAAAAGATTGGAAAAGAGAAGATCTTCGAGTTATGCGGCAATCCGCTTCAGCCGTCCTATACAACTCCTAAGATCATCTGGTATCAGAGAAATATACCGGAAGTTTATGAAAAGACGTATAAAATTCTGCAGTCTAACAGCTTTATCGCATACAGGCTGACAGGGGTAATAAGCCAGGATCTTTCGCAGGGATACGGACTCCACTGTTTTGATATGAGAAAGGGATGTTGGGATGCAGAAATGTGCGCCGCATTCGGATTCTCACCGGATATACTGCCGGAGATCCATGCGTGTCATGATATTGTCGGGACGGTGACAAAAGGGGCAGCAGCGCAGTGCGGACTGGCAGAGGGAACGCCGGTGGCTGCCGGCGGCCTGGATGCGGCATGCGGTACTCTCGGAGCCGGTGTTATCCACAGTGGAGAGACACAGGAGCAGGGCGGACAGGCAGGCGGAATGAGCATCTGTACCGATACATATCAGGCAGACGAACGGCTGATTCTGGGGTATCACGTAATCCCCGGACACTGGCTCCTGCAGGGAGGCACGACCGGAGGCGGCGGTGTGATGCGCTGGCTGGAGAAAGAGTTTGGTGCCTATGAAAGAGAAGTAGGAAAAAGGCAGGGAAAGAGTTCTCTTGACCTTTTTAATGAGGAGGCGGCAGCAGTGGCGCCGGGCAGTGACGGTCTGATCTTCCTTCCGTATATGTCAGGTGAGAGAACCCCTATCTGGGATCCGGATGCCAAGGGAGTATATTACGGAATTGATTTCAGTAAGACAAAAGGCCATTTCATCCGCTCGGCTATGGAAGGTACTGCCTACGCGCTTAAACATAATCTTGATGTGGCGGAAGAAGCCGGCGCAAAAGTGACAGTGATGCGCGCGATGGGCGGTTCGGCCAACTCTCTGCTCTGGACACAGATCAAATCCGATATTACAGGGAAACCGATCATTGTTCCGTCATCCGATACGGCGACTACCCTGGGAGCCGTAATACTGGCAGGAGTCGGAATCGGTATGTACGCGGATTTTGAAGAGGCGGTCAGCCTGACGGTTCAGGATCAGAGATCCCACGAACCGGATCAGGAAAAACGTGCGGTATATGATGAAAATTACAATACATATATAGAACTTTATCAACAGTTAAAAGGTATCATGAAAAAAAGAGGAGGCAGATAAACATGAAAGCAGCTGTTGTATGTGCAAATGAGGATGTACGTTATATGGATTATGAAGAACCGACGCCGGGACCGGGAGAGGTAAAGGTTAAGGTAAAGGCTTCCGGTATCTGCGGTTCGGATATTCCGCGTGTACTCAATCACGGTGTACATTTTTATCCGATCGTTCTCGGACACGAGTTCGCAGGGGATGTAGTGGAAATAGGAGAGGGAGTAACCAAGGTAAAGGTCGGAGACCATGTGTCCGGAGCACCGCTCAAACCGTGCATGAAATGTGATGACTGCCAGAACGGAAACTTCTCCCTGTGCAAACATTACAGCTTCATCGGTTCAAGAGAGCAGGGAAGCAATGCAGACTATGTGGTGATCCCGGAACAGAACGCAGTTGTATATGACGCATCTATCCCTTATGAGCAGGCAGCTATGTTTGAGCCTGCTACAGTCGCTCTTCACGGTGTATATCAGAACGATTATCAGGGCGGACAGTATGTGGCTATCTTAGGCGGCGGGACTGTCGGAATGTTTACCATGCAGTGGACGAAGATCTTCGGATCCAAAAAGGTAGTTGTATTTGATATCAGTGAGGCAAGACTGGAGCTTGCAAAACGCCTTGGCGCAGATGAAGTGATCAATACAACAGAAGAAGGCTTTATGGAGAAAGCGATGGCGATCACAGGCGGAAAGGGATACGGCTATGTATTTGAGACAGCAGGTCAGGTGCCGACTATGCAGGAAGCTTTCAGATTAGCTGCAAATAAAGCCCATGTATGCTTCATCGGCACACCTCATGAGACACTGTCATTTACACAGGATCTCTGGGAGCAGATGAACCGCAAGGAATTCAAGCTGACAGGTTCATGGATGTCCTACAGCGCACCGTTCCCGGGAAAAGAATGGGAGCTGACAGCCCACTATTTCGCAACAGGTCAGTTGAAATTTGACGAGGGATTTATCTATAAGAAGATGCCTATGAGTCAGGCTCAGGAAGCCTTCCAGATGTTTAAGACACCCGGACTTGTCAAAGGAAAACTGATGCTGGTTAATGAGGATTAGGAGGCTTTTGATATGATACTGACAGTGACACTCAATGCCGCGATCGACAAACGGTACGTGGTGGACGGATTTCAGGTCGGAGAGGTGAACCGTGTCAAAGAATGTGCCTATACGCCGGGCGGAAAAGGACTCAACGTCTCTAAACCGGCATCCATCGCCGGTGCGGACGTGACAGCCACCGGATTTGTCGGAGGTCATGCGGGCAATTATATCGTAGATTCGCTGAAACCATTCGGGATCAGGAGTGAGTTCTATCATATGGAGGAAGAGAGCCGTTCATGTATTAATATCTGGGATGAAGTGAATCATGTGCAGACAGAGTTCCTTGAACCAGGATTTACCGTTTCGGAGGAAGATTTTCAGAAATTCGAGGAGAAATTCTCGGAGCTGGTAAAGACAGCAGATGTGGTTGCCATGTCCGGAAGCGTGCCGAAAGGTCTGGATGGAACTGCTTATCAACGGCTCGTAAAGATCTGTAAAGACGCCGGAAAACCTGTCATTCTGGATACAAGCGGAAAACTGCTGGAGATGGGAATTCAGGCGTGTCCGACCATGATCAAGCCGAATATTGACGAGATCCGGATGCTTACCGGAAAGAAATGTGACCATATGGAAGACATGATCGAAGCGGCAAAGGAGATCCATAAGAAAGGTGTAGATATTGTCGCGGTTTCCCTTGGAGGAGACGGTTCATTTGTAGTCTGTGACGATGGAATCTTCCGGGCGGAAGTGCCGAAGATCGACGCAGTCAATACTGTAGGCTGCGGGGATTCTATGATTGCAGGATTTGCCCTCGGTATCAGCGAAGGGCTTACGGTAAAAGAGACGCTTCGGAAAGCTAGCGCCATCTCAGCGGCGGCAGCCCTGCGGGAAGAGACCGGATTCTTTGTAAAGGAAGATATGGAACGCATTCTGCCGCAGGTGATGATCACTGAGCTGTAATGCGGACGCAACCTGTATATCATGTTGAATCATGCAGTGTATGGTTCCGATGAAAATAAACATATAATAAGGAGAGAAAAATGGGAGAATTTATTGATCCGGCTATCGTGCCGAAAATGAAAGTTTACACCGGGGAAGAGATACCGGGAATCGGAATGGGAACTTTCGGTTCTGACCGTGTCAGCCCGGAAGAGGTGTCAAATGCAGTGGCGGGGGCAATTCGCTGCGGCTACAGAATGTTTGACTGTGCGGCGTGCTACGGAAATGAGGATCAGATTGGAAGGGTCTTTAAAGCGGCCTTTGAAGAAGGCGTTGTAGAGAGAAAAGACCTGTTTATTATGACAAAAGTCTGGAACGATATGCACAGAAAGGTGGAGGAGTCCTGCCGTAAGAGCATTGCTGATCTGCAGTGTGATTACATTGACCTCTTTTATATTCACTGGCCGTTCCCGAACTATCATGCACCGGGATGCGATGTGGATTCCAGAAATCCTGATTCGAAACCGTTCAGCGTGGACGAGTTCATGGATACATACAGACAGTGTGAAGATCTCGTAGAAAAGGGACTGATCCGCAATATCGGAATTTCTAACATGACGATCCCGAAACTGGAGGCAGTGCTTCCCCTCATGAAGATCAAACCGATCGCATGTGAGCTGGAGCTCCATCCGTGCTTCCAGCAGAAAGAGCTTTTTGACTACCTTGTGGCTCATGACATTCAGGTAGTAGGCTATATGCCGCTGGGATCTCCGCAGAGACCGGAGCGTGACATTATGCCGGAGGATATTGCAGATATGGAGATGCCGGAGATGAAAGAAATCGCCGCTGCTCACAACTGCCATCCGGCGCTTATCTGCCTGAAATGGTCTCATCAGCTGGGTGCAATCCCGATTCCGTTCTCCGTACGCGAGAAGAACTATGTAAGTAATCTGAAGTCGCTGACAGAAGATCCGCTGACTGACGAGGAGATGGCGAAGATCGCCACACTTGAGAGAAATAACCGCCTTGTCAAGGGGCAGGTATTCCTCTGGCCGGGAGCAAACGACTGGCATGATCTCTGGGATGAGGATGGAAAGATTGTGACTGTAGAGTCATAATTCTGAAAAAATTTGAGAAATACTTGAAATATCTGTTTTAATCTGATAATATACTATTATATTAATTGTAGTCGGCAGAGCCGGAAGCAGATAGTACAGACAATCCAAAGAGGGATAACGTTTCGTTATCTCTCTTTTTTTTGACTGTAAACAGAAAGCAAGGAGGCAGATACTATGAGAAAGACAATGAATATCCGTTTCGATTCTTATGATATGATTGAGAGATTTTCCAGAGATATTGCAGATGTAAAAGGAGAGTTTGACCTTGTCTCAGGCAAAAGAAAGGTGGATGCAAAATCCTTTCTCGGTATCTTTACACTTGATCTTTCCAAGCCGTTGGTGCTTGACGCGGTAACAGATGAAGTTGAGATATTTGATAAATTCAGTACCTATCAGATATGAATATAGTAGTTCATCCTGCGTCATTAGCAAAACCTGTTGACGGTAAACGGAGGAGCTGATATAAAAAGGTGACATAAAAAATAGAGTGTAATCGGTTTTTCCTCTTGACAAATCTGCCCGGCGCGTATACCATTAAACCGTTAGCATTTTATCAAGGAGGAGTTATTATGAAAATGTTAAAAAAAGCTGCAAGCATTGCACTTGCATCAGCTATGGTATTTTCACTGGCTGCGTGCGGAAGTAATGGCGGCGGAACCAGTGATGAAGGAAATTCTGACGCGACGACATTTAAGATCGGCAGTATCGGACCGATTACGGGAGACACTGCAATTTACGGTACAGCTGTTCAGAACGGTATCCAGCTGGCTGTAGATGAGATCAACGCAGACGGCGGTATCAACGGATATCAGATTGAGTATCAGTTTGAGGATGACCAGGGCGATTCCGAGAAATCCGTCAATGCATACAATACCCTGAAAGACTGGGGTATGCAGATGCTGGTCGGAACAGTTACATCTACACCTTGTACAGCAGTTGTTGAGGAAACACATGCTGATAATATGTTCCAGCTCACACCGTCAGCTACGGCTGTAGAGAGTATCCAGTATGACAATGCATTCCGTATGTGTTTCTCTGACCCGAGCCAGGGTACAGTTTCTGCTGATTACATCGCAGATAATGGTCTTGCAACAAAAGTAGCAGTTATCTACGACAGCTCTGACACATACTCAACAGGTATCTATCAGAACTTTGCAACAGAGGCAGAGGCAAAAGGACTTGAGATCGTTGCTGCTGAGGCATTCACAAAAGACAGCAACACAGACTTTTCAGTACAGATCCAGAAAGCAAAAGACGGCGGAGCAGAGCTTGTATTCCTTCCGATCTACTATCAGCAGGCTTCTCTGATCCTTGCACAGGCCGACAGAGCGGGATTTGCTCCGGAGTGGTTCGGCGTTGACGGCATGGACGGACTGCTTGATGTAGATGGATTCGATGCATCTCTTGCAGAGGGACTGATGTTCCTGACACCGTTTACACCGGATGCAGAGGACGAGGCAACTCAGACATTTGTTGCAAATTACGAAGAAGAGTTTGGTGACACACCGATCCAGTTTGCAGCAGATGCTTACGACTGTATGTATGTGATTAAGGCAGCGGTTGAGCAGGCCGACATCACACCGGATATGAGCATCTCTGATATCTGCGATGCTATGAAAGGTGCTATGACAGAGATCACAATCGATGGTCTTACAGGAAAACAGATCACATGGGGCGAGGATGGCGAGCCGTCCAAAGAGCCTACAGTAGTGGTTGTAGAAGGCGGAGCTTACAAAGTCCTTCAGGCTGAGTAAATTTCAATAACCGGAAGAGCGCCGGACCGCGGCGCTCAGTTTCGGTCCTGCAACTGCCGCAACTATAATTTTTACTGAATCACCGGGCAGGTATGGAAGCACACCGATTGTCAGGGAAGCGATAAAGCTCTGATTTATCTGCAATGCCAGCCAGACGGTTCCGAAAATATAGCATACTGCCATTCCGAGAATCATTCCCGGGATGGCGGTATATTTTTTTGTGGAAAAGTGTTCAAGAAAGAAGCCCGGTATCAGGGCAAGGAATATAAATCCGATCAGATAGCCGCCTGTCGGTCCTGCCAGTTTTCCAAGGCCGCCGCTGAAGGAAGAGAAGAACGGTATTCCGGCGGCTCCGAGAAGAAGATAAAGAAGCACGCAGGATACTGCCTGTTTCATTCCGAGAATATAAACCGCAATGAAAATAACGAAGTTGGTCATGGAGAGAGGAACAGGGCTCATCGGAAGCGGTATGGAAAATGGTGCAATTATGCAGATTACGGCAGTCATCAGACCGATTGCGGTTATCTGACGCAGGCGGGATCTTTTATCGGGTATACTTTTAATATCGTTTTTCATAATGTATATGCCTTTCTCAGTTATTGGAATCCGGACAGTATCCGTGTTTTGTGAGAAGTATAAATGATAGAAGGACAATTGTCAACTAAAATGTAAAATTAGTTTACAATTTGACTGAAAATCTGATTGAAAATTATCACTATCCGGTCCGAGCGGATTGACAGCAGGCATATGCAACGATAGAATTGAATAAGTATACCGAACAGGAGGAAGAAAAAATATGGCAGCAGTGTGCATTCTGGATGAATTTGAAGTTCATAAGAATGAAAAATTTTTGAAAATTGCAGAGAAACTTAAACCTGAACTTCACGAAACATATATAAAGCCAAAGAAACTTTTAAAGTTTGAAAAACATCTTAAGGTTGAAAGAAAGCCGGATATGAACCAGATTGAAATTCTGGAGGAAGACTTTGAAAAGCTTCCGGAAAAGAAGTTTAAAAGGGATGATCAGATTGTCCTGGACTTCGGAGATCATCAGGTGGGATATGTTACCCTGGACCTTTCCAGTGCGGGAAGCCATCAGGATGCGCCGGCATATCTGTATCTGAGATTTGCCGAGAGACTGGAGGAACTGGGGGCAGATCCGGCGGAATACGACGGCTGGATCAGCAAAAGCTGGCTTCAGGAAGAATATATCCATGTAGATGTTCTGCCGACCCGGCTTTGTCTGCCGAGAAGATATGCATTTCGTTATATGGAAATCAAGGTGATCGATGTATCTATGAAATACTCTCTTGTTATTAACGATGTGCAGGTGAAAGCCGTGTCAGCGGTGAGTGCGGACCAAATTCCGCCGCTTAAGATGAAAGATCCGCTTTTCCGGAAGATTGACCGTGTGGCGATCCGGACGCTTCAGAACTGTATGCAGGATGTGTTTGAGGACGGACCAAAACGTGACCGGCGTCTGTGGATCGGAGATTTCAGACTGCAGGCAAGGGCTAATTATCTGACATTTAAAAACTATAATCTTGTAAAACGTTGCCTGTATCTGTTTGGAGGGATGATTTTTAATGAGGGGAAGATTTCCGCGTGTCTTTTTACCGAGCCCCTGCCGGAACCTGATGACACATATCTGTTTGATTTTGCACTTCTGTACGGATCAGCGCTTCTGGACTATTACGAGGAGACCGGAGACAGGGATACACTTCGGGATCTTTATCCCGTGGCGATCCGTCAGATAGAGATCGGGCTCGATTATCTGAATGAGGATGGAGTGATCCCGGACAGAAGCAGCGAATTCTGGTGTTTTGTAGACTGGGGCGAGGGGCTCAATACACAGGCGGCCTCCCTTGCAGTTCTTATTTATTCACTCAGATACGGCGTCCGGCTGGCCAGATATATGGAAGATGAGGAGCGGATACAGTGGATGCTGGAAAAGGAGGAGGAACTGAAAAAAAACGCGGTGGAACATTTCTGGGATGAAGAGCAGCAGCTGTTTGTGAGCGGAAGTGAAAGGCAGGTTTCCTGGGCGACACAGATATGGATGATTCTTGCAAGGGTATTCCCGAAAGAGAAGAACAGAGAACTGATCTTAAGAACAATCGATGTAAATCCGCGTATTCAGATGGTGACCCCGTATATGTATCACCACTATATCGATGCTCTGATCCGCTCTGACGAAAAGGAAAGGGCCCTGGAAGAAATCAGGAGATACTGGGGAGAGATGGTACATGACGGTGCGGATACATTTTGGGAAGTATATAATCCGTATAATAAGTATGAATCTCCGTACGGTTCGGTGATGGTGAACAGCTTCTGCCATGCATGGAGCTGCACGCCCACGTATTTCCTGCGCAAATTCTATGAAAATGATCTGTAGAAATCTCCCGTTTGCGACGGGATACTGACAGTTTGCGAAAGAATGGCATTCCGGTCTGTTAAAAATGCTATAATTTTCTGCAGTAAAAACAGAATTTTTGGCAAATCAGACAGAGGAGGAATAAGGAATGGAGAAGAAACAGGCATTTAATCCGTATCTGCCAAGTTATGAGTATGTCCCGGACGGAGAGCCGCATATCGTGGACGGAAGAGTATATATCTACGGCTCTCATGATCTGTTTAACGGACTGAACTTCTGCCTTGGCGACTATGTGTGCTGGTCTGCACCCGTCGATGACCTGGGAAACTGGCGTTATGAGGGCTGCATTTACAAGAGAGAGCAGGATCCGGCGGCACCGAAGATCAGACTGACAAACGGTCTTGCTGCGCCTGATATGGTGCAGGGCGATGACGGCAGATATTATCTGTACTATTTTATGGGCGGCACGAAGATGATCTCTGTGGCGGTATGTGACAAACCGGCGGGAAAATATGAATTTTACGGATATGTACAGTATGCGGACAAAGTGCCGATCGGAAAGAAAAATGAGCCTTTCCAGTTTGATCCGGGTATTTTCAGGGATGATGACGGAAGGCTGTACCTTTACACCGGATTTGCCCTGCAGGGAAATCCCATTTTGCTGGACGGATCCAAGCCGACGGAACATGGTTCCATGTGTTTCGAGATAGATCCGAAAGATATGCTTACGGTTAAGAGCGGACCGGAATATATCGGTGTAGCCGGAGAAAAGGAATCTGTCGGTACTCCTTATGAAGGACACGCATTTCTGGAGGCAAGCTCCATGAGAAAATTCGGGGACACCTATTATTTTATCTACAGTTCCCTGAACAGCCATGAGCTCTGCTATGCTACAAGCGATAATCCGACCGGAGGGTTTAAGTACGGCGGAATACTTGTGAGCAACGGCGATATCGGAATGCCCGGAGTTACGGATGTAAAGCACGCTAAAAATTATACGGGAAACACGCACGGCAGTTTAATTGAAATCAACGGAAATTATTATGTTTTCTACCACAGGCACACAAATAGAAAACAGTCCTCCAGACAGGCCTGTGCAGAGAGAATCCGGTTTGAGAACGGCAAGTTCTATCAGGCGGAAATGACTTCCTGCGGTCTGAATAACGGTTCCCTCAAAGGACACGGAAAGTATCCTTCGTACATTGCCTGCAATCTGTACGGCAGGAATGGAACGATGTTTTATAGTATGATCAAACACCGGAAAGGCGGATATCCGTATATTACCCAGGATGGCAGAGACCGGGAAGAGGGACCGGATCAGTATGTGGCCAATATGTGTGACGGAGCAGTGGCAGGTTATAAATATTTTGACCTTGCGGACACGAAGGAGATCCGGGTGAATATCATGGGAAATGCCGATGGGACCATAACGGTAAAAGACGGAGACGGTCCGGACGCGGCAGTACTCTGTGCAATAAAGGTATCGGGAGCAGGCAGCGGCAAAGGATTTAGCGGCAGGCTGAGTAATGGAAAGAATGGACAGGCGCTCTTCTTCAGCTTTGCAGGAAAAGGCAGTTTCAAATTTATATCATTTAAACTGAAATGATATGAAGAAACGTAAAAATAGATTAAGAAACAAAACCGGGGATAAAAGTACCCCGGTTTTTAAATTTTTGTAAAATGTTTAGAAAAAAATCATATCGGTGTCTGCAGCTGCGTGTTATAATATCTGCACGAAAGACATCTCTTGGCAGAAGAATGCGCAAGAGACAGGGAGAAATATATGTTTGGATATGTGACGATATGTGAACCGGAATTAAAAGTGAAGGACCTTAAGAAATACAGGGCATATTACTGCGGGCTGTGCAGAGTTCTCAAGGAGGAATACGGCTTTATGGGACAGATGACGCTGACCTATGATATGACATTTGCAGTTATTCTTCTGTCTTCCCTGTATGAGAGTATTGCGAGTGTGGAGATGCACCGGTGCAAGACCCATCCGGTGAAGAAACAGATGATGCTCAGAAACGAGATTACATCCTATGCAGCGGCGATGAATGTGCTGCTGGCATACTATCATCTGGATGATGATTGGCGGGATGAGAAGAAAGTGTCCAGCCTTTTGACAAAGGGCGTCATCCAGGGGAAGGCCGGGAAGATCATGGAGCGGTATCCGCGTCAGAGCGAAGCAATCCGTACTTCGCTGGCGGAACTGTCTGCGTGTGAAAAGGAAAACAGCACAGATATCGACAGAGCAGCGGGCTGTTTTGGAAAACTGATGGAAGAACTCTTTCTCTATCGTCAGGATATGTGGGAAAAGAACCTGAGAAGAATGGGATTTTTTCTTGGAAAATTTATCTATCTTATGGATGCCTATGAAGACCTGCCGGAAGATCTCAAAAAAGACCGTTATAACCCGCTTCGCAGGATTTATGGAGAGCCGGACTATGAAGAAAGAATCAGACAGATTCTCTGTATGATGATTGCGGAGAGCACAGCAGAATTTGAACGTCTTCCATGCCTTGTAGATGTGGACATTTTGCGTAATATATTGTATGATGGAGTGTGGAGTCGATATAATAAGATACAGATGAAGAAAAGTGAGGAACAGAGAAAATGAATAAGAATCCATATGAGGTGCTCGGGGTATCGCCGAGTGCGTCAGATGAGGAAATAAAGAAAGCATACCGTGATCTTACCCGGAAGTATCATCCGGATGCCAATGTGGATAATCCGCTGGCGGATCTGGCTGAGGAAAAATTTAAAGAAGTGCAGGAGGCTTATGACACAATTATGCACGAGCGGGCTTCCGGCAGTTCGGGAAGTTATTCGTACGGAAACGGTTCTTCCGGCAGCTCAGGAGGTTATTCATACGGCGGGTCTTCCTATGGAGGCAGTAATTCCGGCGGATACGGCGGATATCAGAGCGCGCAGCAGGATCCGAGGCTGCAGGCAGCAGTCAACTATATCAATAACAGGCGGTTTCGCGAAGCACTCAACACCCTGGATCAGGTATCTGAAAGATCAGCCCTGTGGTATTATCTGAGCGGCTGCGCCAATGCGGGACTGGGCAACAATGTACTGGCGAGAGACCACGCGGCTCAGGCAGTCAATATGGAACCGAATAACCTGCAGTACAGGCAGCTTTTAAACCAGCTTGATTTCAGCAGCAGAAGATACCAGAACAGTCCGTACGGAAACGGTTACGGAATGGGCGGAAATACATCCTGCGGTACAGGAAATTTCTGTTGTGACCTGTGGATTGCAGATACGTGCTGCGAATGTATGGGAGGAGATCTTTGTTCATGCATGTAAAGGCAAAGACAGTGGCGCTGGGAGGACTTCTGCTGGCGCTGACTGTAGTGTTTATGGCCCTTGGAAGTATCATTGAGACAAGTACGATGTTCCTGCTTGCAGCGGCATCGTTTTTTGTGGGAATTGTGATACGCGAGTTCGGCCTGAGAGTGGGAGCGGCATTTTATCTTGCGGCGGTACTGCTGGGTTTTATCACAGCACCGAATAAGTTTTACGTACTTACATTCGCGGCAATGGGAATTTATATCTGGGGAATCGAGGCAGTGTGGAGATGGCTGGAGAAGCATCCGGCGATACAGAAACGGCATACCATATTCTGGATTTCCAAATATGTGATTTTTAATATTGTATATATTCCCATTGTATTTATATTCCGCGATATGCTTTTTTCCCGGGCGTTATCTGATACGGTGATGATCGGCGTGATTGCGGGTGGCCAGATCGGTCTGTTTATTTATGATAAGGCATATGATTACGTCCAGATGCATATGTGGGGAAGGATGAGAGGCAGATTTTTGTAAACGGACAAAGATCATTGCAGATTTAAAGTTCTCAACAAAAAGGAAGAGCCACATTTCTGTGGCTCAAAGGGGGAAAAAGTTTATGAAAAAGTGTTCTTCTTAAGAACAATTATAGTATAAAAAACAGTTGTGTAAAAAGTGTGTTCAACTTTTGAATGGATTATGAACAAAAGAGTAAAAAAATGTGAAAGACCGTTTGTTTTTTACACAAAACATGAAAAATGCCTTGAAATTGCTATTGTAAAGAGTTATATTATTACACGTAAAAGGAATAAAATCTTCGGGGTCGGAAGTAAGTTCATAAATTAGAAAATCCCGGAAATACGCCGTTTGCAGGCATCTTTGAAGTGAAAAAAGGTCGGTTTTACGACAAATTTACGACAAATGAAATAAAAAACAGATCAGAAGAGCTCTGTAAAAGAAATACCTCGTCCTTGTGACGGGGTATTTTTAATTTATAGATGTATAGCGGCGGATACTCTGTTATAATAAAGAAACATGGAAGTTTTAAATCAGATCAGGAGGAAACAGATGTACCTTAAAAGAAAGATATATGACAGGCTTGTACAGTGGAAAGATAATGCTGACCACAGCACGCTTGAGGTCAACGGCGCCAGACAGGTTGGCAAAACATATCTGATCAATAAATTTGCGGACGAAAATTTTGCACATAAAATATACGTTAATCTGTTTGAACTGAGCGGCAAACAGTTCATGGACTGTTATAAGCAGGCTACACAGTGGCAGCCGGGGCAGAAAAGACCGGAGCATCCCCTGCATGATGCCTTTCATCTGTATGAACCGGATTTTCAGGATACAGATGATACAGTTATTATCATTGACGAGATTCAGGAGTCAGCGGAGATTTATAACCGGATCAGAGAGTTTACAAGACAGTTCCGGTGTCACTTTATTGTGACCGGGAGTTATCTGGGCAGAGTGTATGAACCGGAGTTCCGGTTTTCAAGCGGAGACGTGACAAAGCTTACGATCTATACGCTGTCATTTGAAGAATTTCTGGAAGCATATGATGCAGAGATTTATGAAAAGTATATGCAGATAACAGGTGAGGTACAGGAAGATTCCCTCTATGACAAGCTGAAAGGAATCTATGATATTTACTGTCAGGTGGGCGGCTATCCGAAAGTTGTACAGACATATCTGGAATCAAAAGATATACAGAAAGCACAGGGCGAACTCGTTAAGATCATTGACACATTTACAAATGAATCAATCCGATATTTTACAGATATTTTAGACAACAGAGTCTTTACTCAGATTTTCCTCTCTATATGCAGGATACTTAACCGTGAGAAAAAAGGACTTGCAGAAGACAGTATCAGCGAGGAACTTCAGAAGATTGTCACAAGAGACTACTCAAGTAATATAACAAAAGCAGCCTGTAACAGAGCGATAAGCTGGCTTTATTTCTCCGGGATCATTGGTTTCTGTGCTAAGATAACTGAACTGGATATCATGGACTTTAAATCGGCGGGCAGATGCTATTTTATGGATCTGGGGGTAGCGAATTATTATCTGAAGCGGACAGGTACCGATGAGCGATCCCTGAGAGGAACACTTAATGAAAATTATGTATTTATTAATCTGAAGAAAAGGCAGGATTTCCCGCCGGAGATTGCTTTTGAAACACCTGCTTTTGCGACCTATAAAGGTGGTGAAATAGATTTTGTCGTCCAGAGTTTAGAAGGAAACAGGCGATATCTGGTGGAAGTGAAGACCGGAAAAGGAAGAGCTGAAACTGCGTTGAAAGCACTGCAGTCAGGAAAGGCGGACCGGCTTCTGTATCTGAAAGGAAATACAAAGGGTGGAGAAGATGGTAAAATTATAACAGTTCCGATTTATATGTTGGAGAGATATAAGTTTTGAGATATCAATAATAAAAGCAATACAGAGCCCTCTGGAAGAACGGATTTCCAGAGGGTTTTATATATATCAATTATTTTAGAATAAAAAAGATCAAGGAGTTATAAAATGATGGACTACATAGAAAAAATATTTAAAAGAGCGAAATTATGCAATATAGTAGACAATATCTTATATGGTCCAGAACCTGAAAAAGAGTGTCTTGACTATGAAGAAAGAATGAACGAAGCATATAAAAAGTATTCAGGGACTGTAGCTAAATACGATCCAAAGTGTAATTCAGAATTGTATGATGCTGCGAATGCACTGACAGAGGTAATATCGGAGGTTTATATGGAGATCGGGTTTCAGGCGGGGGTACTCTTTATGCAGGAGATTTATTACAATAGTGAAAAGCACAGAAAAGCGACTGGAGATGATCAGATCAAATAAATTTAGTGAAATAGATGCTCTTAAGCGATACAATGATGGCGAGGAGAAGAAAATAAATATTCCCCTCCTCGATTAATGTGATTTTCTAATCAGAACAACTACCATGATAGATGTAATCTATTACAGCCTGTCTTGTAATTTTCCAAGTTCGACCAATGCGGAATGCTTTAATCTTTTGAGTGTTTAGTAAATTGTATGCAGTATTTTTACCGATTGCGAGCATATCGCATAGCTCTCATTAAAAAACCCTCCTTAATGAAATTGGTATTTAATGTAGTGTTTAACATTTTGTCAAATTCAAAAACAAAAAGATAAGCTTAAATAGGCTGAGGTAATTATTAAAAATTAAATGCGATTAACAATAAAGTAATCGACGCTTGGATAAGCTATCAGCGATTAAATTTTTATGTTAAGAATGGTATATACTTTTGCCATTCTGGTTGAATACTGAAATGAAAGGAGAGGTTATATGCAAAGTAAGAAAAATAATAAATCTATATGTTTGAATTTATCAATAGAGGAATATCAGATATTAGAAGATAAGGCTAAACGAAGAAAGTTGGATAAGACTAATTATATAAGATATTTAATAAATGCAGATCAAGACGATCTGTACAGTGTAAAAGCGGACAGGGCGTTACAACAGATATCAGCGGGTGCTGAGAATTTAGCTGACATCTGTAATATGAATAAACTAGATCAAAATGAGATCCTTGAGAATTGTGATGCGATTATAAAGGGGGTAAAAACGTTATGGCGTTGTTTATAGTAGCGAAAGAATTAGAGGGAGAATCACAAGATTATAAAGATTGTATATATAGATATAATAAAGATTTGAGAAATTTAATCTTCTATTGCTATAATCATTGCACGTCCTATGTAATGAATAATCTTTATCCTTTTGGAATGGCGTGCGTATACGATCAATTTCTGTATCTTCAAAAGAGAAGATTTAAGAAAATGAATACAAAGGCGTTACACTTTATCATCAGCTTTGATTCCATGAATTATGAAAGCGATCTGGATAATAATACTTTGGTAAGTATTATGCAAATGCTGAATAGATTCTGCTTTGAGGAGTATCAACATATTTTGTTTCTGCATACTGATAAGCCGAGTCATCATCATATTCACTATATAGTCAATCCGGTGAATATAAATAATTTACATATCTGCAGATGGTCTTTTTGGAGTGTGGCGTACAGTTTCGCAGAGGTTTTAGGCGACTTATATGATATGCCTTTAATTCCAGTAACTTATCAGGATGAACGGGGGAGTATAGTAAAAGGTACAGAAACAGGAAGTATGGCTTATCAGCAGAAGTTTATACAGAGATACAATTTAAAGGAAGGATAAAATGTGAGCAGGAGATTAAAAAATCATGCTGTTGTTGGCTGTAATGGTAATGGCGTTACAATGTAAAACGTTTGATATTATAAAAAGCATGGGTAACATGGGGAGATTTCTGTGTTACCTTTTTCGTTTTAGGAGGACCTGTAAAAATGGATGAATTGAATATACTTGATTTTATAGATTCAGAAGACATCAGAGAATATAACAAGGATACTTTGTTCTCTCCAACACAGAAAGCACTTTTGATTGGACATTCTAAAAAACAGACGATAGAAAAAAAGATAAAGGCTATGGACAGGCTGCTTCTTGAATATTTGGACTGGGATTTTCCGTATATAGATGCTGATGATAAAAAGCAATCATTTAGAAAAGTAATTACTGAAGAAGTTAAAGAGTGGAAAGAGGTTCTTGAAAAACGTTATGACAACAGAGAAGCTGTCTATATCTCCAGATTAAGTGAAGTAGAGTTTTTATCAAGTGATGAAGGGAATCCAAGATTCTTTTCTAATTATGCCAAAGCATATGAGAGCCTTGTGATTGCTAAAAAAAGATATCTTGATGACCTGGATCTGAAGGATGTACAAACATTAGGAGAGATTATCAGGATCACGGTAGATGCAGGTAATGCAAGTTATGGTTGCGATGAAAGACACTATCTGTTCGATACAGATATGAGATTGATTGATGTGTACAGAAAATGCCATGAGGATAACTGCCTTGTGAACGGCATGGATGCTTACCGGTGTTATATTCCAGTGCCGTTTAAAGCTGGAGATATTGTGTTTCCATATGACTGGGAGGAGCCGAAAAACAAATATGGGATATCAATGTATGCATCGTTAGATACGTATTATGCAAAAGAAAAGCTCTTTGAAATTACAGATGATACGTTGGTTCTGGAATTGTCAAAATGTAAGCATGATGAATTACCAGAGGATCAGAGAATACTTAAGGTGATCAGCGCTGTAAGAAAAGGAGAGCTGGATTTTTATACTGTATTGAATCGGATGAGTTTTCATGAACTGGACGATATGGTTACGTGGTTTTATAAAAAATGATTATATGATAGTGGTAAGGCTGTATGGTCTTACCACTTCATTTTATGGAGGATTATCAATATGAGATATTCAGCAGATGAATTATATTATGAGGAGATAATAGTGCTGGGCCATAGAGCCTTGTTTACAAATGAAAGAATAAAAAGAGATACAGTACCGCTTGGATGGTATCTGTATGAGGTAAGACATGATGATGAGTGTCAGGGCATCCCCTGTGAGATAGCAAAAGGGATTTTGGTAAACTTCTGGGGTTCTCTGCTGATGAAAGATGCATTGACAGAAGTAGAAAGAGATGGATTTCAATATATTGATGAAGGAGAATGGATTGATAGCAATATAGAAGAGGGTAGTTTGCTAAATGAATATTTGGAGAAAGGAGAATTGGAACATATATCAGTTCCATAACAAGTGTATGTGTACGAAAATTCAGGCAATCTATGACAGTTATATTCAGGAGACAAAAGGAAATGATGAAGCAGGCAGAAAGATGCAGGAGAAGATACAGGAAGCGCTCAGAGAGAAAAAGCAGGAGCTTGATTGGAAGGAATTTGAGCAGTACAGGGATCAGATATATGAAATATCATCTATAGCAGAAAAAGCCGGGTTTATCAATGGCTTTAGATATGCAGTAAGGCTAATGGGCGAATGCTATGCTCAGGATCATATCGCTATTGAAGAGCCTTGATGATTTTAAGAATCTGTTTCTGAGTTTCAAGGCTGCACTGCTGAACTTCTTTTAGAATTTCGTGTTCGATTACTGTGGACGGCTGGTTATATTCATCAGCAAGAATATAGTCGACAGTTGTGTCCAAAGCATTACATATCTGAACAAGGGTAGAGAGTGATACTTTTACCCTGTTGTTTTCAATATTGCTGATGTGGCTGGTGTTTACATCAGTCGCATTGGCAACGTATTCCTGTGTTAAACGTCTGGAAATACGGACTTCCTTTATTTTTTTTCCAATTTTTGCAAAATCTAATTCTTTCATAGTGACCAGAGCCTTTCGGATAAGTATATTGCTCTGATTGTAATATTATTATTCTTTCAGTATAATTATCTAAAACTATAAAAAATATAGTTATAAATGAATATAAATGTTTTTATAACGTCAAAATATGACGAGGAGGATTGATATTCTGTAAACATAACGGGGGATATCAATATGGCAGGCATAGATAAAGTTACCAGAATATTGATGATGTATACAAAACTTCTGGAAGGCAAAAAAATTTATAAAAGATCCTTTTGTGCTGATACCGGGATCAACCGCAGGACATTTGACAGGGATATCGAGGATATCAGACTTTTTTTCAGCGAGTCGTATATAGGATATGACCTAATCTATGACCGATTGGATGAGAGTTATTATCTGGAAAACTATCATCAGCAGATTCCACTGTCGCCAATGGAGGTATCATTTCTTATGGTACTGATGAAATCAAATCATATTTTAAGGAGAGATGAGCATACAGAGCTTGTATACAATATGATCCATACCTGTGTATGGAATAAGCAGGATATACTTACAGAGATTTACCGCAAAGAGATCAATGAATATCCGAAAGAATTAAAGAAAGAAGCTCTTCTGAAAATGCAGTGGGATCTGCAGCAGTGCATCAGTGAATATGATATCATCCGGGTTATGCTGCCTGAGAAATGCCAGAAAGTGATTTCGCCGTTGACCTTATGGATTTCAGAGAGAGAATTATATCTGATTGGATATGGGGCAGGGAAAATAGAAGTAATCCCTGTCAGAAAAATTATATCATTCAAGATGGAAGGAAAAAAGTACAGTAAAGATCTGCAGGAACAGTTTCAGTATACTGATTGGCTGGAACTGATACAGGCAAAAGAAAAGGAGTGGATAGAAGATGGATCGCAGAAGAAAAAGGATTAAATTCCCTTTGGAAATGAAAGACGGAAGAAAAGTAAGGGAACTGGATGAATTTATAGAATATTTTGATCTGAGGAAGGCGGTGGAATATTTTTGCAGCGGGAAACTTCAGGCATGGTTCGACAATATATATGCATCTGATATTGTGGAAGAACTGAATAAGCTGACCGGAGAGGAAGATGATTTCGTAAAAAGATTTACAGAGATCCTTGGAGTAGAGTGTATGGAAGAGGTTGACGTCAGGAAAATCATCCATAATTCTTTTTTAAAAGAGAAGCTGAAACGTTTTTATCCAGAAGAAGAATCAGAAATTATGGTAAGAAGGACTGCTGATACTCAGGAGAGGTTTGAGGAGCTTATTAAAGATGGAGAGAAAGAAATTTATCTTTTATCCGGCACATTTACTATTCTGAAAAAGATGGAGGGCTTAAAACTGGAAGGTCTGGATTCGCCGAGAGTGGTGATTAAAGCACAGACGGCAGCAGAATTTTGGGAACAGAAGATTACCATGATAGGTATTATTCCGGCGGATGAAGAGACAAAGAAAATTATGTGCAGTGATGAACTGTCTGCGGCTGCTAATGAGCTGCTGGATGTATTGGAGATGTATTTACAGAAGAAAAGTCAGGAGGAAGAGGTATGTTAACGGAAAATCTGAAAAGGTATCTGGAAGCGGCAGTACCGATCATCTATGTAAACAGCTATGACGATAATGCAGTGGAAGAGAGTATTTTAAAAGCTACAGGATACCGGAAAGTTTGGGAGTGGAACAGACTGTATGGAGCGTTAAACAGGAAAGACGTACATAAGACAAATGTGCAGGTTGTGTATGAAATAATCAGCGACGGCTGTCCTTTGGAAAATTTTCTGATTAATGGTGTAAAGGACAGGGAGTTTGACCGGAAAGTAATCATTCTGAAAGATATCGCCTCTTATCTTGACAATCCGGATATTGTGGCAATCCTTAAAACGGCGTGTCTCCTGATTGAACAGGGAGAACTGGATACAGTGTTTATCTTTGTTGCATCCTCTCTGAAAGTGCCGGGAGAGTTGGAGAAGTATATCACGATTTTGGAGGATGAATACCTGACTGAAAACGAGATCCGAGAAGAAATCATGGACTTTATAAAAGAAAACAGTGTCGGCTCCGTATATGGGGGAACGATTGAAAAGCTGGTGACTGCGTTTAAAGGACTGTCACTGTTGGAGATAGAGACAATCCTTTCTCTTGCATTCCGTGATGATGGAACGCTTTCAGAAGATGCGCCGGATCTGGTCCTTGAGCAAAAGAGACAGGTAATTGAAAAGGCAGGTATCCTTGAAATGATTCCTCTGAAAGAGGGAATGGATGATATCGGTGGTCTGAATAATCTGAAAACATGGATCAGAAATAAGGCAAGAATCTTAAACAATATGAAGCGTGCGGCAGAATTTGGAGTAGAGCTTCCAAAAGGAGTTCTGATCGCAGGCGTTCCCGGATGCGGAAAATCATTGAATGCGAAAGCGTCCGCAAAACTGATGGGCGTACCTCTTCTGAAGCTGGATATGGGGCGGCTTATGGGAAAATATGTAGGCGAATCTGAAAGTAATATGCGCAAAGCAATCGCTCTGGCTGAAGCAATCTCTCCCTGTGTTTTATGGGTGGATGAACTGGAAAAGGCATTTGCAGGGATTGGCGGCAACGGCGGGGCAGCAGAAGTTACGACCAGATTATTCGGTCAGTTCCTTACATGGATGCAGGAGAAAGAAAGCGCTGTCTTTGTAGTGGCTACGGCAAATGATATTATGAAGCTTCCGCCGGAACTGATGCGTAAAGGAAGATTTGATGAAATCTTTTATGTACAGCTCCCGAGAAAGGAAGAAAGACAGAAGATTTTTGAAATTCATATTGGCAAAAGAAGGCCGCAGGATTTGGAAAAAATTGATATTGGAAAACTGGTCGAAAAGACAGACGGATACAGCGGTGCGGATATAGAGGGGGTAGTCAAAGAGGGAATCGAGAATGCATTTATCAATGGGAAAAATGCCGTTACGACATGGGATTTTATCAAAGCGATCGATTCGACCCATCCGCTGAAAGAGATCATGGGAGAATCTATAGATAAACTGGAAAAAGAGTATAAAGAACGGAAATTCAAGAGTGCGTCATAGGAGGATTGCTATAATGGGAGAAATGAAAAAAATAATGGGGAATACAATGAGTGACAGTACAGAGAATGTAATGAATATTGAGATCGAAGGACTTACGGAAAAAGAAGTGCGTGAGGTACAGAAAATCTTTGCGCGTTTTATGAAAAAGTATAAAGAAAATCAGGAAAGAGAAACGGTGGAGTGGCTGGCAGAACAGCTTCAGGAGGAACTTCCGGAGAGAAAGCCGGAAGAGATCAGAAGCATTGCCCATGAGATCGCTGCAGCCGTGGAAGAATATAATAGGGATCTGGAAGATCTGAATAAAAGTACAAAAAAGGGAATCTCAAAAGAGGCATGGCTGGCAGACCGGATTCAGGACGGTGCAAAAGGTATGGCGGTGAATCAATATGGAGATTATCTGAGAGCAATTGACCAGAATTTTGCGAACGCAAATGCTCAGATGGCAAGAACGATTCTTCGTGCGGACGGGGCTGTCAGCCAGAATATTAATCTGGATGGATTTATGGCGGAACAGTACCATGTCAATAACTTTAATGCAAAAGCTGTATTGGAAAATTCTTCATACAGGGCACGAGTATGCGTGCCTGAGAATGGTCAGTACGGTAAAAATTCCGTAGACGTTATGATTGACGATATCAAGACAGGACAGAAAGGCGTTGCCCGGTATCAATTCAAATATGGACAGGACAGCAAGTCGACGATAGAGCTTCTTAAAGACGGAAATTATGATAATCAGAGGATCGTAGTTGCCGGAGGACAGGCAGAAGAAGTAGGAAAGGCTCTTCCGGGGAAATCGGTAACAGACCATATCGGCGGTACAGAGAAGATTAAGATAAAGTCTGATCCGGTTACAAAAGAACAGATGAAGAAAATACAGGCGGACGCCCAGCAGAAAGGTACAATACCGAAGACGGACTGGAACAGCTATCAGACAAGAGAACTGGCAGTGAATCTTGGAAAACAGGCTGGACAGGCAGGAATTCAGGCGGCTCTTCTGGGAGTGGGAATTCATCTTGCCAAGAAAGCATTTGATGGTGAAAAGATAGAAGCGGATGATATTGTGAAAACAGCCATTACCACCGGAAGTGATACCTGCGTAAAAGCCGCCGCAGGAGGTGCATTAAAGGTTGCTGCAGAAAAAGGGGTAATAACAATTCTTCCGCCGGGAACTCCCGCAGGAACGATAGCAAAAATTGCCTGTGTAGCCGTAGAAAATGTAAAGATTCTTTGGAAAGTGGCAAAAGGCGAGCTGACGCTGAGTGAAGCTGCTGAACATATGGGACGTACAAGCGTGTCTATGTATGCAGGATTGAGTGCCGGCGCAGTAGGAGCAGGAGTCGGAGCGGCAGCGCTCAGCTTCATCCCGGTTGTTGGACCGATCTTAGGCGGTGTTGTAGGCGGTATGATCGGATATACGGCAGGAAGCAAAGTTGGAGAGACAGTATTTGAGGTTGGAAAAAAGATAGTAAAAACCGGTGTAAATATTGTGAAAAAAGCCGCAGAAACAGTGGTGAATGTTGTAAGCGGAATTGCAGATTTCCTATTTGGTTGGATTTAAAGCGATATCCAAAAGAAAAAGTTGTTGTAAGTAGCACAAATATAAAAAAGGAGAATAAACAATGGCAAAAACGATTAAATTTAATTTGATTTTGGATGGGTATCCAGTACGGAATCTGGAAGAACTGCAAGAACATTTCTCGATAGAAGATATTTTAAAATACTTTCGGAATGGTTTATTGTTGCGATGGCTGAAGGTGCGTGGGTATATAAACCAATATGATGCAGTGAATAAAATCGACAGTAAGAAGAGTAACAGAAAAATTATCTCAGATCTTATAAAAATATTTGAATTGGGATTAGACGATGCTCTTATAGAAGAGGAGATTACAATTTTATCTTATCTTGAAGAAGAAGATAGGACGAATGAAATTTATAAAGAAAACGGCTTTGAGAAAAAGCGTATTATTGAGGATTATCATAGAGGATATGACATATTAGTACAACATATGGAAGGAAATAAGGAAAATATGGCTATTTTGAAGGCAGATGCGATTCAGTTGGAGAGATCATATTCAGGTTTGTTCCGGTTGGATCATGAACAATTATATTTTCGGTTGTATGAAAGCGCTCCTAAGGCATTATTTGCAATGCTGACAAGAACTCTGGTAAGAAATTTGTGGCTTGGAAAAGAAGGAAATGCTTATGTCCTCAAGCATATAACAGGTACATTACTTACACCTTCAAATGTGAAAGAAATTTTAGGAGACGATCTTAAGATAGTAAAAAGAAATACACAGGCAATGTGGGATCAAATTGAACGTCCAGAAGTGAAAGTGATGGTTATCTCGATTGCCAGTGGTACATTTGTAAAAAATGCAGGCGAGTTTGCAGAAAAACTGGCGGATACAGATGTAAATGAGAAGTTGCTTATATTAAACGGACTTGAATATCAATGCAATAATGCTGGTTACGAACTGCGTTATATGGAGGTGTGAAAATGAAGAAGAGTTCCAGAGAATTATTAGCCTCCTATATAGATGCATTGTATCCGATTATTTATATCAATCATTTTGATTTTAAAGTAATCGATGAGATGATAGCAGACATAGTAGAGGACAGAAAAATTTTAGAATATCAGAATGGTTTGGGAGCAGTTGATTTTGAAAATAAATCGTTGAAGCAGGAGTGTGATCTTTCAGGGTTCCTCCATATAGTAAAAGATGATGGATATGGTAGTGCAATATTGCTTGTGCTGAAGGATGTACATGATGAACTTAAGAAGCCTGAAATAATAGCACTGCTGAAATATATTGCAGAGAGAAATATGTACAATGAAGACTATAACACCTGTGTGTTTATTGTATCCAGTAAGCTTTGTATTCCTGATGAACTAGAGGATTTGGTTACCGTTTTTGATATGCCGTTGCCGGAACTTTCTGAAATTAAAGAACTTATGGAAGATTTTATACAGGATCTGCAGATTACCGTGCCGGAAAACGTTGTAGGAGAGATTGCGGTATCATTTAAGGGATTAAATGAATTTCAGATTAGACAGATCTTGAATTTGGCATATCAAGATGGAGGATGTCTTGACTTTGATGACAAGCAGTTGATCCTTGGTCAAAAGGAACAGCTGATCAAAAAAGCAGGACTGTTGGAAATGATTCCGGTAAAAGAGTCTGTTGAAGATATTGGCGGTCTGGAAAATTTAAAAGAATGGCTCTATAAAAAAGAAGTTATATTCAATCAGCTTGATCGTGCAATGAAATACGGCGTTGATATTCCGAAAGGCATTATGATTGTAGGAATGCCGGGATGTGGGAAGAGCCTTGCTGCAAAAGCCGCAGCAAAATTGTTTGAAATTCCTCTGGTGCGGCTTGATATAGGCAGACTGCTTGGAAAATATGTAGGGGAATCCGAGCATAATATGCGGCGGGCACTGAAATTGGCAGAGGCTATCAGTCCTTGTGTTCTCTGGATTGATGAAATCGAGAAAGCATTTTCCGGAGTTGGTGAATCCGGTGGCGGAAGCGATGTGACAACACGGCTGTTCGGTCAGTTTCTTACATGGATGCAGGAAAAGGAAAATACAGTCTTTATTGTATCAACGGCAAATGATATTTCAAAAATTCCGCCGGAATTTTTGAGAAAGGGAAGATTTGATGAACTGTTTTACGTGGATTTTCCAGGCGTTGAGGAAAGAAAACAGATTATAGAAATACATTTGAAAAAAAGGAATAAATGGAATAAGGATC
This sequence comes from uncultured Ruminococcus sp., assembly GCA_904377845.1. Taxonomy (GTDB): domain Bacteria; phylum Bacillota; class Clostridia; order Lachnospirales; family Lachnospiraceae; genus Mediterraneibacter. The sequence goes on from CAJFGR010000043.1 coordinate 31,321, forward strand.
TGGATGTGATCTCGCTTGCCAAAAAGACGGAAGGGTACAACGGTGCGGATTTGGAAGCCATTGTAAAAGATGCTGTTGAGAATTGCTTTATCGAAGGGAAAGAGCAGTTGAGTACGGAAGATCTGATAGAAGCTCAGAAAAATATTAAATCTATTTCGGTAACACTTGACCGGCGTATAAAGGAAATTAAAGAGTCAATAAAGGATATTGATCTGAAGCCCGCAAGCAATCCGGAAAACAGACATGCAACACGGCCGGGGGCCAAAAAGTCGGTGGCGATATCAAAAGAAATTGGAATATCAACAGGAAGTAGAGTGGCAACATTGCTCAATAATTTTATGTTGAATTAGGAAAACATGAATTTTCTAATCGGTTAAAAAGAAGGGACGATATAAAAATGACAAATTCATTTGCGAATCTTGCTTCAAAAATACTTGAGGATTATAAAAAAATACCGAGAGATGAAAAACTATCCGAAGAAGTTTTGGAAAAGGAAAAAGAGGAAGCTCGAGAGAGAATGGGGTTACAGTCTGATATTGCAGAAAAAAGCAAAGAAGAGCTTGCGGTGCAGGATATGAGAGAGCTTCTTGATTTTATAGAAAAGAAAATTTCAGGGAATTTAACAGATCAGGATGAAAAAATAATAAAAGAGAAAGCAGAACAGTGGGGACAAAGTATCAGAATAATAAAAAACAGCCTTTTGAATTGATGGGTATTTCTCTTAAAAACGGAGGTAAAAATTTTGTTTGACTGGTTACGAGAGATAAAAGACAATATTGCAGCAGAGAGTGATTTGGCAACAGCCGATCCAAGTCCGGAACTTTGTGCCTCTGTAAAAAGAGCAATGGAAAATGGAGATGCAGATCTTTGTGGATCAATTAATGATTCTACCAGTTGGTTAGGGCATGGAAGAATTCTTGGCGATATAGAAGTATCAGGTTTGACAATAGATGATTCAGTGGAAAAAATTGCAAAAACTATAGGCTGATCCCAGGATCAAGTAAACGGTTGCGCAATGTAATGTTGCAAAAGAATATGTGAATACCGTATTAAAATTGTTCGAGGAATTTGAAGATAGCGAATATAAAGAAATGATGCGAAAAAATTTGTTCTCATAAAGATTTTGGAAGGAGAAATCCTGTAGATATAGGCATTGAATGTGGGTACTTGGAAGTTGAAGTCCTACAAATGTTACACAAGCTTGAAAAGAAATAATTATGTGAGGAGAAAGTATATGAAATCGGATATAAGCTTTTATAATGAGATGATGAAGACGATTTGTACTCATAAAGACTCCGGGAAGAGAAACCCAGTTGATATCGGCGTTGAGTGTGGGTATTCGGAAGAAGAAGTAATGAAACTGCTTCAATCATTTTCTCAAAACGATTTTGTGGCAGAAAATAAAAACGTACTTACGAATAATGAGAGCGCCCCAATTGTGGGGAACAGAAAAAGTATTAAATCAACTGTTTTTATGCAATTTGCTGGTAGAGAGTGCAATGTAGATCATATTATGGATCAAGTAGAATCGGATTGGTGTAAAAAAGGTAATAGCCGCACAGATATAAATACAATTGAGCTTTATCTTAAACCCGAAGAAAGTGCAGCATATTGTATTATCAATGAAATAGATGCTGGAAAGATAATCATTTAGTTGTAGTAATGGAGGAGCGGCAAATGTATCTTGAAAAAGAAAAGTACGATCAGATGATAAAAGAAATATCAGAGCATAAAGACTTTGGAAAGAGGAACCCTGTAGATATCGGTATTGAATGCGGGTATTCGGAAGAAGATATTATGGAAATGCTCAGAGCACTTTCGGAACAGCCGGATAGTAATGAAACAACACAAAAGTATTATTTTATGCTTCAAAAAGGGGATAAAGGGGTTATCGTTTCAGTTGATATAAATACATGGAGCGTAAAAGTTGTAAAGAATGTACCGGGAACGAACATCATATCTGCGAATCAGTGGCATATAGGAAAATGGCAGATTAAGAATCAGTTTTTTGCATGGACATTAGAAAAACCGAAGGATCTTATTCGTACTGAATCAGACGGTTTTCTATATTGGGAAAATTTAGAAACCGGAGATCAGGTAAAAATTTCTATCGACTTTAAAATACAGAGCCTGCTGATTACAGATAATGAAATCATTGTCATACCTGAATGCTATGACGAAGGTTATCAAATTATAGGTTATGGATTTGACGGTTCGACGAGAAAAAAGCATATTGATTATTGGGGTGGAGAGTGGCTTCTGGAAGGGAAAAATAAATTTTATGGCATTAGTTCTCAACGTATATGCTGTATTGACAAGAATTTTGAGCATCAAAAAGATTTATGGGATATTGGATCAAACATTACAGCAGATATGAGTATGGTAGCTGCAGGTTTTGACGAGGACGATTTCTATTGTTATCAATGGAAAAAGGTTTCTACTGGATTACTTTCATTTGGTAACAGGTATGATAGATTTACTGAAGGAAAGGGTGTGGAAACATCAATTTCCGGATTCTCCTCTTGCTATGATATTTCTTTACAGACAATGTATCCACTGGAAGGAATTACGACAAAAAATTATCAGCTTTTTCAAAGAAAAATTTGCAGACGTAATGATTTTTCTACGATATGTACATTTAACAGACACTTAGATATAAACAATAACAATGGTGGAAGTGTTGTGGGAATCTATAATAAAGATATAATTATCGGCGTTTGTGAAGATAAATACAGGGAAGATATTCTTATGAAAATAGATCTTAGTAAAGAAAAGCGCCCGGTAGCATTGCCTATAGAAACGCTAAATTCATAATTGGAGGAAAGACTTGTGAAAAAGAAAATAGTCAGTTTATTAGTGGTAACAGTTATGGTGTTATCCTTGGTCGCTTGTGGTAATGAAAAACATAATAATTCATCTTCTGAAGAAACAAAAGTTACTGAAGAAAAATCTGATGAAAAGATAGGTGAAGACTTCCATGCGGATGTAGAAGCAGGATTATTATGGATTGATGAACAGGGAAGGGTGACAGATAAAGACGGAAATGTAATTGATGCATATAGCTATATTACAGCGAATGATAGAAAAACATTAATATCTGATGGAGATATAATGGCCGGATATACCATGACTGATGATATGCAGATTATAATTGATGAAGAATATATCTCAATGACAGAAGAAGATTCTGTCGGTGATACAGACTACTCTTACACGCTGCTAAGTATAGCAGATCCGTCTGTTAAAGGCAGGCAGATGACTGTATCAGAAGAAAAACAAGCCGGTGGTGGGAGCAATATATACACCCGTATAGTTGATGACAGAAGTGAGTACCATTCTGATATTATATATGGGAATTGGTGGGTGGACCATCAGATAAATGGTACACCTATTGCATACTATGTGCCTGAAAACTTGCATGGTAAACTTGCACGCAGTGGTCTTTCTACATATGCAGGATATGAAAGTAATCCTTCGGTAACATTGGACGATTTTAAATTAATAGATCAGGATACGTGTACAGTTGACTCCATTAAAAGATCAGATCCTGATGACTTTGGAACATATGCATTTTACTTAGAGAATTGTCAAAAACAGACTGATGAAAGCGGAAATATATATTTTACTGGATATATTGATGCTAACTATGTGGCAGTATATGGTGGATTTGATAACATACTGAATGGGGATAATGTGTTCATGTATGCTGATTATGTGGGGTTAAGCATCAATGATGTACCAATTTTTGTGGGAGCTTATGCGGAATTTGTTGAAGAATATAATGTTGATGCGGATGCTTCTTCAGAAGAAACAGAAAATACAGAGAATTCAGTAAATGTTGAAAAATTACCCGGACCAGAGTATAAAGAGGTTACTGTGGAAGAATTATATGAAGACCGAACAAGCTACAGTGGGCAGTATGTTGAGGTGACGGGAACAATTGGCGCTCAGGAGGGTGAGGATTATTATCTGTTTCCTGTAGGTGAATATGAGCCCGCTATTCCTATGAAATTAGAGGAGGGAGTTTCGGCTCCTGATATTCTTACAGATGCTAAAATACAAGGATATTGGACATCGACCCTCGGGCCGGACACGTATATGTTCCTCTTTGTTAAAAGTATAGAGGAGATAGAATAATACAAAGAAATTTTTGAAATTACACTTATATATTATAATAATGATAACACTACCTGCGGGCAGAACTCATTACGGGTTCTGTCCTATTTTTATGCCGAAAGGGGGATGCCAATGGATAAGATCATCATAGCTCTTCTCGGAGCCGCTGCAGTGATCGTCCAGCAGATTTTCAGAGACGACGATTAAATAACCTGATAACAGCAATTTACAAACAATTATGAATTAAAAAATCAAAGGAGGACTTTATTATGTCAGCAAATGTAGAATCAATGTTTTATGTAAGAGAAACCCCGTGGCACG
>CAJFGR010000044.1 GCA_904377845.1 uncultured Ruminococcus sp.
ATTCTCTGTAACCGGAGACGGGATCAACCTTTCCTCTGTCCGCGGATACGTGAGTCAGTGATTCCGTATTTAATCACTTTTTAAATGATTTTCTACTCCTGAGCCGATACGAGAAATCGGAATTTATTCAGCCAGCAGCTCCCATGTTTCATAGAGCTCCTCCAGTTTCTTCTCATTTGCCGCGTGCTCCTCGGCGAGTTCCTGGCATTTGACGGAGTTGGAATAGACTTCTTCAAGTGTCATTTCGTGATCGATCCTGGCGTTACGATCTTCCAGACGACTGATCTCTTCTTCGGTTTTTTTGAGATCATTTTTTCGTTTGCGCTCTCTGGCCTGCTGCTCTTTCTGTTCCTGCCAGCTCAGCTTGGAACCTGGATCTGCGGCTCTGTTTTCTGATATGGAGCCGGAACCGCTGCTGTTTGCAGCAGAAGAAGATCCGGAAGAAGCACCGGAAGCATATGCGCGGGTCAGTTCATCTTTTTTCTCCAGATAATAGTCGTAATTTCCGATATAGTTTACAAATGTCTGGTTGACCAGCTCCAGTATTCTGGAAGCTGTACTGTTGATAAAATATCTGTCGTGGGAGACATAGAGGACAGTGCCGCTGTAATTGTTAAGGGCTTCCTCCAGTATTTCCTTTGAAGCTATATCCAGATGGTTGGTGGGCTCGTCCAGTATGAGGAAGTTGGCCTCCGAGAGCATCAGCTTGGCAAGGGAGACTCGTCCTTTTTCACCTCCGCTCAGCGAGTGAATTTCTTTGAAGACTTCATCCCCGGTAAACTGGAATGCCGCCAGTGTGTTGCGGATCTGGGTATTGTTGAGCATCGGATAGTCATCGGAGATTTCTTCGAATATTGTCTTTTTATCATGGAGAACATGATGCTCCTGATCGTAATATCCGATACGGACTTTGGCTCCAAGTGTAAATGAACCGGTATCTGCAGTCTGTACCTGGTTCAGGATTTTCAGGAGAGTAGTTTTGCCTGTTCCATTGTCCCCGATAATCGCGATATGTTCTCCGCGCTTGACCTCAAAACTGACATCGCGGAAAAGCACCTGCCCGTCAAACTGTTTTGACAGATGCTCCACTGTAAGTACGTCATTGCCACTGACACAGGAGGGCTCCAGTGAAAAATGCATTTCTGAATTCACTTCCACAGGCTTTTCCACGGGCTTGATCTTCTCCAGCATCTTCTCTCTGCTTTCTGCACGACGGATGGATTTTTCCCTGTTAAAAGACTTTAGTTTGTCAATGACAGCCTGCTGGTGTTTGATTTCTCTCTGCTGGTTATAGTACTCTTTAAGGCGTGCGTCACGCAGCTGTTGTTTCTTTTCTGAGTAAGCCTTATAGTTACCCATATACATACGGATTTCGCCGTTCTCGATTTCTATGACTTTAGTTACAACGCGGTTTAGAAAATAACGGTCGTGTGAGACGATAAATACGGCACCTGGATAATTGATCAGATAAGTCTCAAGCCATGCAATGGAATTCAGATCAAGATGGTTGGTAGGCTCGTCCAGCAGGAGAATATCAGGGTTGGTCAGCAGAAGCTTGCCGAGAGCAACACGTGTTTTCTGGCCACCTGAAAGGGTATCCGTCTTTTTGGAAAACTCATCTTCGGAAAAGCCGAGTCCTTTCAATACTCCGGTGATTTCGCTCTCACAGGCATATCCGTTGCGTGCTTCAAATTCAGATTGAAGACGATTGTATGTATCCAGACGGTCTTCCAGTTCGTCGCCTGAAAGTGACTTTAATTCAAGCTCGATGGAACGTATTTTCTGTTCCATTTCAAAAATATCTGCTTTAGCAGACCTCAGCTCGTCATAGATCGTGCCGTCGGGCAGCATATTCTGGTGCTGGGCGAGATATCCGATTGTTTTGCCTTTTGCGAGGATGATTTCTCCGCCATCTGACGGTTCCTCATTCATAATCATTTTTAATATTGTAGATTTACCGGCGCCGTTGATTCCGACAAGAGCAGCTTTCTCCCGTTCTTCTATATGAAAAGAACCCTCACGGACAATTACACGTTCGCCGAATGCTTTCTTAAGATTGTGACATGCGAGTATCATATTGGTACTCCTCCTCTCAGATATCCATTATAACTGATATAGACAAAAAAGAAAGTAAAAATTGACATAACTTTAACTATTCTATATAATAAAACAGAATATGATAGGAAGCGCATAGGTGAACATAATCCATCCGCGGAGGGCTGTAAATCAATGCCGGAGGAACGCTATGCGATGGAAGGTGGTAAGAATTGGAACATAGAAAAATATCCCGTGCGGTGATTTCCCGTCTGCCGAGATATCACAGATATCTCGGCGATCTTCTTGAAGAGGGAGTGGAGAGGATATCCTCCAATGACCTTAGCAAGAAGATGCAGGTAACGGCATCGCAGATCCGGCAGGATCTTAATAATTTTGGCGGGTTCGGACAGCAGGGGTACGGATATAATGTCAAGTATCTGTACACAGAGATCGGCAAAATACTGGGATTGGATAAAACACATAATTTCATTATTATAGGTGCAGGCAATCTCGGACAGGCACTTGCCAATTATGCATCTTTTGAGAGAAGCGGATTTATCCTGAAAAGCCTTTTTGACGTGAATCCAAGACTGGAAGGAATGTCGATCCGGGGAGTTCAGGTCAGGATGATGGACGAACTGGTTGATTTCCTCAAAAATAATGATATCGAGATCGCCGCGCTGACGATTCCGAAATCGAAAGCGGTTGAAGTAGCGGATCTTCTGGTAGAGAACGGAATCAAGGCAATCTGGAATTTTGCACACACTGATTTGACACTGCCGAAAGACGTTGTAGTGGAGAGCGTCCATCTCTCAGACAGTCTGATGCAGCTGTCGTACAATATCACCCGGAAAAAGGAATTGCGTAAAAATAAGTAGTGCAGTACGAAGAAGACCCCGCAGCTTGCTGCGGGGTATGTTGTGAAAAAGTAGTTGTGCGTATTACAGATAATCGGGATACGCGGTATGACTATATCAGATATGAAAGAATGGTGAGCAGATATGAGATATCTTCCGAACGGAGTTCAGATGAGCGCTGCTGACAGGCACACGATCGAAGAAATCGGAATTCCCTCTCTTGTACTTATGGAGCGGGCAGCGCTAAAGACGGTGGAAGCCATGCACACACATGGGATTGATACTTCCCGGGCCCTTGTGGTATGTGGCAGCGGAAATAACGGCGGAGACGGTTTTGCCATAGCACGGCTTCTCACAGAAGAAGGAGACTGTGCCCACATCCTTTTTGCCGGCAGGGAGTCATCTCTCAGCCCCGAGTGCAGTGTTCAGATGAAGATCACAGAGAATCTGGGAATCAGGATTTTCACTGAAATACCGAAAGAGGAATATACTGTTATAATAGACGCTGTATTCGGAGTGGGTTTGAGCCGTGAAATCGGCGGAAAATATAAAGATATTATTTGCTGGATGAATGAGCAGAAATGTGCCAAGACAGCGGTGGATATTCCTTCCGGTGTCAATTCTGCCACAGGGGAGATTATGGGGACGGCGTTTCGCGCAGATCTGACTGCAGCTATGGCCTGCGTCAAGGCAGGGTGCGAGATGTATCCGGGGAAATTATATGCAGGGGAGACTGTCGCGCTGCCCATAGGCATAGATCCAGGTTATTTTGCATCCGACAGCGAGGTGTATATCACATATGATCGAGAAGATATACCCCGACTTCTGCCGGAGCGAAAAGCGGATTCTCATAAAGGCAGTTATGGGAAAGTGCTTATGATTACCGGAAGCAGGGGAATGGCAGGCGCCGCCTATCTGTCGGCGAGAGCCGCGTATGCGGTGGGAGCAGGACTGGTACAGATCTATACGGCAGAATCAAACCGCAGTATTCTTCAGCAGCTTCTGCCGGAGGCGGTAATATCCTGTTATGAGGAATATGACGGTAAGAAGCTTTCATCTCTGCTCGAGTGGGCAGACGTGGTGTGTATCGGCTGCGGACTCGGAACGGACAGGACTGCGGAACAGATACTGGAATATACGTTGAAGAATACCGCGGTGCCATGTATTGTCGATGCAGACGGACTGAATTTGCTGGCAGGGAGACCGGAATTACTGGAAGATGCCAGAACACCGATTATTCTCACTCCGCATATGAAAGAAATGTCAAGCCTGACGGGATATCCGGTCAGCGAGATCAAACGATGCCGCATGAAAATTCTTAAAGCATATACCGACAGATATTGTGTTGTCTGCGTACTCAAGGACAGCAGGACACTTGTTAGAAAAAAAGGACATCACCCGTTCCTTAATCTTGCGGGAAACAGTGCTATGGCAAAGGCCGGATCCGGCGATGTGCTTGCCGGCGTGATTACCGGTCTTACAGCTCAGGGAATGGAAGCTTTTGAGAGCGCAGCGCTTGGCGTATATATTCATGCGTGCGGCGGGGATACGGCGCGGGATGAAAAAGGAAGCTACAGCGTTATTGCCCGCGATCTGATCGGCGGAATTGAAAAATGTATGTCGGTAAAAGGTATGGAAAAATAGGAGAGATACAGTTATGAAGCAGCATAATCGGGTATGCGCCGAGATCGATCTCGACGCCATTGCATATAATATGGGACAAATGAAAAACAGGATCGGCGGAGATGCGCGTCTGATTGCTGTCGTCAAGACAGACGGGTACGGGCACGGCGCTGTGCCGATCGCTGAGATGCTGGAGAAGTTCCCGTATGTGTGGGGCTACGCTGTGGCCTGTCTGGAAGAAGCGCTTGAACTACGCAGGCACGGAATAAAAAAGCCGGTTCTTGTATTGGGATGCATTTTCCCGGATGAGTATGAAGAAATGGTTCGCTATGAGATCCGGCCTGCCGTGTATACGGAAGAAATGGCGGATGCTATGTCAGAGGAGGCACGCAGACAGCAGAAGACAGCATATTTTCATATAAAAGTTGATACGGGAATGGGAAGACTCGGCTTCCCGGTCTGCAGCGGAAGCGCGGATATAATAGAGAGAATCAGCCGTCTTCCTTACGTGGAACTGGAAGGAATGTTTACCCATTTTGCTAAAGCAGATGAAAAAGATAAAACATATACTATGCTGCAGCACAAACGTTTTACACAGATGATAGAGCAGGTCGAGCAGAGAAAAATTCCGATCAGATATTTTGACTGTGACAACAGCGCGGGAATCATTGATCTGCCTGACCTCCGACATGATCTGGCAAGAGCGGGCATCTCGACTTATGGTATGTATCCTTCAGATGAGGTGAGAAAAGATGCGGTTGATCTCAAACCTGCCCTGTCGCTTATCAGTCATGTAACATATGTAAAGGAGGTGGAGCCGGGAACACCCATAAGTTACGGTGGAACATTTGTAGCGCCGAAGAAAATGAAGGTTGCGACAATTCCGGTCGGGTATGGTGACGGTTATCCGAGGTCCCTTTCGAATAAAGGATGTGTATTGATTCATGGAAAGCGGGCGAAAATACTCGGCCGTGTGTGTATGGATCAGTTTATGGCAGATGTAACAGAGATTCCGGAAACAAAATTTATGGATCGTGTTACTCTGATCGGAAAGGACGGTAATGACCAGATTACAGTGGATGAGCTTGCCGGTTTGAGCGGAAGATTCAATTATGAGTTTGTCTGCTGCCTTGGCAAACGTATTCCGCGTGTATACAGACGGAACGGCAGACTGATAGACAGAGACAACGGCGAGAAATAAAGGAAATAGAGAATACAGGGAAAGATCATTGAATACATCCGATGAATAAGGGAATACTGAAGTATGCAAATTGCATTTAGTAAGTGAATCGGAGTGTGAATAAATTGATGATCAGAAGAGGCGATATCTATTATGCCGACTTAAGTCCTGTAGTAGGATCAGAGCAGGGAGGTATCCGGCCGGTTCTTATAATACAGAATAATGTAGGTAACCGGCACAGCCCTACAGTAATCTGTGCGGCGATTACTTCAAAAATGAATAAGGCAAAACTGCCGACCCATATTGAAATCAGTACAAGAGACTATAAGATTGTTAAGAACTCTGTGATTCTTCTGGAACAGATACGGACGATAGATAAGCAGAGACTTAAGGAATATGTATGTCACATTGATGGTAGTACAATGCATAAAGTAGATCAGGCGATCAGGGTCAGTCTGGAACTCACTACATAGTATGGTTCAAACAGACTTCTTTACAGAATACAAAAAGAATGCTAAAATTGAGAAGCATAATGTGCGCAAAAGTGCGAATACACAATATATACCAGTTAGAAAAGAGGAAAATTTATGTCAGGACATTCAAAATTTGCCAATATCAAACATAAGAAAGAAAAAAATGATGCAGCCAAAGGAAAGATCTTTACGAAGATCGGACGTGAACTGGCGGTAGCAGTCAAAGAAGGCGGCGGCCCGGATCCTGCCAATAACAGCAGACTCCGCGATGTCATCGCAAAGGCAAAGTCAAACAATATGCCCAATGACACGATCGAGAGAAATATCAAGAAAGCAGCGGGAGAAGGTTCCGGAGACAACTACGAACATATTACATATGAAGGATACGGTCCGAACGGTACGGCTATCATAGTAAAGACACTGACAGACAATAAGAACAGAACTGCTTCAAATGTAAGAAATGCATTTACAAAAGGAAATGGAAATGTCGGGACTCCGGGATGTGTGTCTTTCATGTTCGATGAGAAAGGACAGATTTTTGTCGCAAAAGAAGACTGCGATATGGATCCGGATGAACTGATGATGCTGGCACTTGATGCAGGAGCAGAAGACTTTACAGAGGATGAAGAAAGTTATGAGATCCTCACTTCACCGGATACCTTCAGTGATGTCCGCCTGAAACTTGAAGAGGAAGGCATCCCGATGGCACAGGCGGAAGTGACAATGATTCCGCAGACATATGTGGAACTTACCTCTGAGGAGGATATTAAGAATATACAGAAGACTCTTGATCTTCTCGAAGAGGATGACGACGTTCAGGATGTATATCATAACTGGAATGAATAGAGGGATAACAGTATGGAGACAGAGAGACTTCTGGATAGGCTGAGAGAGCTTTACAGCGTGACAATGGAATACGAATTCCATAAGTCCAGCTATGAGAAATATATGGAATCTCTCAAATCAAAATACGCGGAGCTGCTGGAAGAGACGGCGCGCTGCTGTGACAGAACGGATGACGGACTGGAACGTATCGCCGGCTGTATTCCGGAATATGTCTGCGGTGAACTGGAGAAGATCAGTTCCAGAAGAAAAAGGGATCTGAAAGCGCTTGATTACAAAATGAATATGGTGTCATATTTTGTTCCGCTGCTCGGAGAGATTCCGTCCCTTCAGGCCAGAGACCTTGCAGAGCGTACTGTAGCTTTGTGGAATGAGAGAATGCCTGAATATAAGATCGGACATTCTACATACGAGAGTATAAAAGGCGGTTTTAAAAAAGGTATCTTCTGCTATATTACGACGGCGGTATGCAGAAGTATGGACAAGCCGGATGACTGTTATGAGCTTACTACTCTGCGCAGATACCGGGACGGATATCTTGCGGATACAGAAGATGGCGGTGAGATTATTCGTGAATATTATAATATCGCACCGACCATAGTAAAAAGGATTGACAGGCGGGATAATCCGGATGCTGTCTACCGGAAAATCTGGGAGGACTATTTAAATCCCTGTATCCGTCTGATTGAGGAAGACAGAAATGAAGAATGCAAAGAGCTGTATATCCGCATGGTACGCAGCCTAGAAAAGGAATACTTATATTCATAGAATACAGGAGGAAACAGACAGATGAGTGACTACAGAATCGAGACAAAATGCATACAGTCAGGTTATGAACCGGGAAATGGAGAACCCAGGATAGTGCCGATCTATCAGAGCACTACATTCCGTTATACAAGCAGTGAACAGATGGGAAGACTGTTTGATCTGGAAGAATCGGGATATTTTTATACAAGACTTCAGAATCCGACGAATGATGCAGTTGCGGCAAAGATCTGCGACCTGGAAGGAGGAGTGGCCGCAATGCTGACTTCCTCCGGACAGGCTGCAAACTTCTATGCAATCATGAATATTGCCCAGGCTGGAGACCATATTGTATGTGCATCTGCTCTGTATGGCGGTACATATAATTTATACGCACATACAATTCGGAAAATGGGTGTAGAGGCTACGTTTGTTGATCCGGACTGCACGGAGGAAGAGCTTGACGCTGCTTTTAAAGAAAATACAAAAGCAGTGTTCGGAGAGTCTATAGCGAATCCGGCGCTGGTTATTCTTGATTTTGAGAAATTCGCAAAAGCAGCTCATGCACATGGAGTACCGTTTATCGTGGATAACACTTTTGCAACACCGATCAACTGCCGTCCGTTTGAATGGGGCGCGGATATCGTTACACATTCCACGACAAAATATATGGACGGTCACGCTGCCTGTGTAGGCGGAGCAATTGTGGACAGCGGAAACTTTGACTGGGATGCCAATGCAGAGAAATTCCCGGGACTGACAACTCCGGACGAAACATATCACGGCATTGTCTACACGAAGAAATTCGGAAAAGGTGCTTATATTACAAAGGCAACAGCACAGCTTATGCGCGATCTGGGATCCATCCAGTCGCCGCAGAACGCATTCCTGTTAAACATCGGTCTTGAGACACTGCACTTAAGAGTTCCCCGCCACTGCGAGAATGCTCTTAAAGTAGCAGAGTATCTTAAAAATCATGAGAAAGTGGCATGGGTGAATTATCCGTCGCTTCCTGGAGACAAGTATTATGATATGGCACAGAAATATATGCCGAACGGAACGTGCGGAGTGCTGACATTCGGACTGAAGGGCGGAAGAGATGCTGCCGTGGAGATGATGGATAAGCTTAAAATGGTTGCGATCGTTACCCACGTAGCAGATGCAAGAAGCTGTGTACTCCATCCGGCAAGCCATACGCATCGTCAGATGAATGATCAGGAACTTCTTGAAGCAGGCGTTCAGCCGGATCTGATCCGATTCAGCGTAGGTATTGAAAATGCCGATGATATTATAGCTGATGTAGAGCAGGCACTGAAGTAATTTCAAAATGGTATGGATGTATACAATTTGCATCCATACCATTTTTTCGTATAAAACAGGCTGGTTTCTTTCATACTAATTTCTGTAAGACAGATAAATCAGTATGAAGGAAAGGCAGAATCAATATGGAGAAGGACAGAACACAGAATGAGAGAAACGAAGAAAACGAAGAAATTAAGGAGATGGGTTCCCTTAAACTGGAGAACGGTCATTCAAAGCATGGCATTCAACTGTTAACAATAATCGGAGAGATTGAGGGACATGAGACTGTTTCCGGAAATACGAAAGCAACCAAGTACGAACATCTGCTGCCCAGACTGGCGGAGGCAGAAGAAGATGAAAACACAGAAGGAATCCTGATTTTACTTAACACACTCGGCGGCGATGTGGAGGCAGGGCTTGCAATTGCCGAAATGATTGCTTCTCTGAGCAAGCCGACTGTATCTCTTGTGCTTGGGGGCAGCCATTCGATCGGAGGACCGCTGGCGGTATCGGCAGACTACTCATTTATTGTGCCGACCGGAACAATGATCGTCCATCCGGTGCGTTCCAACGGGATGTTCATCGGTGTAATTCAGAGCTACCGAAATATGGAGAAAACCCAGGACAGAATAGCAGGATTTATTGCTTCACATTCCAGAATTACACAGAAGCGACTTCTGGAACTGATGCTCGATTCCACTCAGCTTGTCAAAGATGTGGGGACTTTACTGGAGGGAGAAGAAGCAGTCCGCGAAGGAATTATTGATGAAGTAGGAGGAATCAGCCAGGCGTTCCGTAAACTTCATGAACTGATAGATGAAAGGCGCAGAACCCGGCACCGTGACGAATACTATAACAGGTAAAAAAATGTAATGACATGATTTTCAAATGATGATATACTAATATATAGTATGTTCAAATTACCAAGGGGGAATTATATGGCTTCAAAATCAACAAAGGGCCGTAAAAATTCAAAAAGCAGACAAAAGAAAGGGCAGAAGAATACAGAACTGCGGGGGGAGATTATTATTCTTGCAGTACTTGCAGTGTGCATTTTGCTTGTACTCAGTAATTTCGGAGTCGGAGGAATCGTTGGGGAGGCGGTATCGTCCGTATTTTTCGGTTTATTCGGATTCATGGCTTATCTGCTGCCTTTTGTTCTGTTCGGACTTGCGGCATTTCTCGTGTCAAACAGAGGAAACGCCCATGCATATGTAAAGATCGCGGCATCGACTGTGCTGTTTCTCTTAATAACGGCAATTCTTGAACTGATCTTTAACTCGTATACACCGGGAGCATCTCTGCTTTCTTATTATACTGCGGCAAGCGAACACAGAAATGCCGGAGGATTCACAGGAGGATGTCTGATCAGTCTTCTCTGTCCGCTTATCGGAGTGATAGGTACTTATGTCGTGCTTGTTATACTATCCGTCATATGCGTGATCCTGATCACAGAGAAATCACTTCTTGCTCCGCTCGGCCGTCAGAGCAGAAAGGCATATGAGGATGCAAAGAAGAAGCATCAGGAAACTGCAGCAATACGTGCAAAAGAACGGGAAGAAAGGCAGCGGACAGAAAAGATCCGGAAAGAAAATGACAGTGATGCGGGAGAGAGACGGACAGATCATAAAGTTTCCGGTGTATCTTTTGCCACCACACTTGGAGACGACGAAACACCAGGGCGTAAAGGCAGAGGCCGGAAGAAAAAATCTCCTGATGTGTACGAACTTATGCCGGAAGATATGCAAAATGATGAGTATCTGCAGGTTGAACCGGAAAACACTTTTGTGATCAACAGGGCAGAACCTCAGGATATTATTTCGGATGAGACGGAACATATCTCTGCCGGAAAAGCAGTTCAGGGCACTGGAGAATTGCAGGAGCAGGAAACAGAAAACCCGGAAAGGCCGTCCGGACGTCGGAATAAAGTAAAAGAGGCAGCGGAAGTTTCTGCAGAGACAGAAAATGTTGCTGCCGCCGTGGAAAAGGGACAGGAAAAGGAATACCGGGTTTATCACACTCCGCCTCTAAGTCTGTTAAAACGCGGAAAGAAGAGTGGAGGAGATTCAGACAGCCATCTCCGGGCGACTGCACTGAAACTGGAACAGACGCTGAAAAACTTTGGTGTCGGAGTTCATGTGACCAATGCAAGCTGCGGCCCGTCTGTTACCAGATATGAGCTTCAGCCGGAGCAGGGGGTGAAGGTGAGCAAGATCGTCGGTCTTGCTGACGATATTAAACTGAATCTTGCGGTGGCGGATCTGAGAATAGAAGCGCCTATCCCCGGAAAAGCTGCGGTCGGTATTGAAGTGCCCAACAAGGAAAACACTGCTGTAATGCTGAGGGATCTGCTCGAATCGAAAGAATTTAAGTCAAGTACATCACCGATTACATTTGCAGTAGGAAAGGATATTGCGGGAAAAGTGGTTGTTGCAGATATCGGAAAGATGCCCCACCTGCTTGTGGCGGGTGCTACGGGCTCAGGTAAATCAGTCTGTATCAACACACTTATTATGAGCATTATATATAAATCAGATCCGGATTCGGTTAAGCTTATTCTTGTAGATCCGAAAGTTGTAGAATTAAGTGTATACAACGGAATTCCGCATCTGATGATCCCTGTAGTAACAGATCCGAAGAAAGCTGCGGGGGCACTTAACTGGGCAGTTGCCGAGATGGAAAAGCGTTATAAGCTCTTTGCAGAGTATAATGTAAGGGATCTGAAAGGGTTTAATGCAAAGGTAGAAAAAGGTGAGACAGGAGAGGAAATCAAAAAGAAGCTGCCTCAGATTGTTATTATCATTGATGAGCTTGCTGATCTGATGATGGTGGCTCCTGGAGAAGTGGAAGGAGCAATCTGCCGGCTTGCACAGCTTGCCAGAGCAGCAGGGCTTCATCTTGTCGTTGCAACCCAGAGACCGTCGGTAAACGTTATTACCGGACTGATCAAGGCAAATATGCCGTCCAGAATTGCTTTTTCTGTTACATCCGGCGTTGATTCAAGAACAATTATTGATATGAACGGTGCGGAGAAGCTGCTTGGAAAGGGTGATATGCTTTTCTATCCGTCGGGATATCCGAAACCCGTACGTGTACAGGGATCTTTCGTTTCGGACAAAGAAGTGCAGGATGTAGTTGATTATCTCATCAGCAGCAATGGCAGTACTGTATATAATGATGAGCTTGAAGAACATATGAATACAAATCTTCCTGTATCAGGAGCAGCGGCTGCGTCAGAAGCAGGGGATGATAAAGATACATATTTCGTTGATGCCGGAAAGCTTATTATAGATAAAGAAAAAGCTTCTATCGGAATGCTGCAGAGAATGTTTAAAATAGGATTTAACCGGGCTGCGAGAATTATGGATCAGCTTGCGGATGCAGGTGTGGTCGGCCCCGAAGAGGGGACAAAACCCCGGAAAGTTCTCATGACAAAGGAAGAGTTTGAAGAATATCTCAGTAATAACAGATAAGTGGTAATAATCAGAAAATACAGATATAGCAAATACAGATGAAGAAAGAGGAGGAGACAGGATGAAAACAGATATTGAGATTGCACAGGAAGCAAAGCTGGAACACATTAAGGACGTTGCGGCAACAATCGGAATACAGGAGGATGACCTGGAATTTTACGGGAAATACAAGGCAAAGCTTTCCGATGATCTGTGGGAAAAGATCAAAAACAACGAAGACGGAAAACTTGTTCTGGTAACGGCTATTAACCCGACACCTGCGGGAGAGGGAAAGACAACGACTACGGTAGGACTCGGAGAGGCTATGGCAATGCTGAACAAGAAAGCGCTTATCGCTCTCCGCGAGCCTTCGCTGGGGCCATGTTTCGGTATCAAAGGTGGCGCTGCCGGAGGCGGATATGCACAGGTGGTTCCTATGGAGGATCTGAATCTTCACTTTACAGGGGATTTTCACGCTATTACTTCCGCTAATAATCTGCTGGCAGCTATGCTGGACAATCATATTCAGCAGGGAAATGCACTCAGGATTGACCCGAGACAGGTAGTATGGAAGAGATGTCTCGATATGAATGACCGCGTTCTGAGAAATATTGTGGTCGGCCTTGGAAATAAGACGGATGGTATGGTGCGTGAAGATCATTTTGTGATTACTGTTGCTTCTGAGATAATGGCAATCCTCTGCCTTGCTGATAATCTGGCGGATCTGAAAGATCGTCTCGGAAGAATAATTGTGGCCTATAATTTCGACGGAGAACCTGTTACGGCTGATGATCTGAAAGCAACAGGAGCTATGGCCGCACTTCTGAAGGATGCGATCAAGCCGAATATCATACAGACACTGGAGCATACGCCGGCTCTTGTACATGGCGGGCCTTTTGCCAATATAGCCCATGGCTGTAACAGTGTCCGTGCAACGAAAATGGCGCTGAAACTGAGCGACATTACAATTACGGAAGCCGGATTCGGGGCGGATCTTGGAGCCGAGAAGTTCTTTGACATCAAATGCCGGATGGCAGGCCTGAAACCCGATGCAGTCGTTCTGGTTGCAACTGTACGTGCTTTGAAGTATAATGGTGGAGTTGCAAAGAGTGATCTTGCAGAAGAAAATCTGGATGCTCTTGCAAAAGGAATTGTAAATCTTGAGAAGCATATTGAAAATATTCAGAAATACGGTGTGTCTGTGATAGTTACACTTAATTCTTTCGTGACAGATACAGATGCTGAAAATGAATACATCCGCAAATTCTGTGAGGAAAGAGGTTGTGAATTTGCTCTTTCCGAAGTGTGGGAAAAGGGTGGAGAGGGCGGTATTGCCCTTGCTGAGAAAGTACTTGACACACTGGAGAAGAAAGAAAGTAATTTCCATCCGCTCTATAACGATGAACTTTCGATTCGTGAAAAGATTGAGAAGATCGCAAAAGAAATCTACGGTGCTGACGGAGTAGTTTATGAACCGGCTGCCCAGAGGCAGATTGACAGAATAGAATCTCTCGGTTTTGCTTCCTTCCCTGTATGTATGGCGAAGAATCAATATTCACTTTCCGACGATGCAAAGAAACTGGGAAGACCCAGCGGATTTAATATTCATATCAGAGAAGTGTATGTAAGTGCCGGCGCGGGATTCGTTGTTGCGCTTACCGGTGCAATCATGACAATGCCAGGACTTCCGAAAGTACCGGCGGCGAATGGAATCGACGTTACAGAAGACGGAAAAATCACAGGACTGTTTTAGATAAAAGGAGTAGTCAATGACACAGTTAATTGATGGAAAGAAGATTTCAAAACAGATCAAAGATGAATTAAAGTACGAAGTGCAGAAGTTAAGCGATGAAGGGAAAAATGCCTGCCTCGCTGTTGTGCAGGTGGGAAATGACCCTGCGTCTTCAGTCTATGTCAACAATAAAAAGAAAGCGTGCGCATATATAGGCATACGTTCAAAAGCATATGAGCTGCCCGAGGAGACGACAGAAGCAGAGCTTGTTTCTCTCGTGGAAGAGCTGAACAGGGATGAAGAGGTTAACGGAATACTTGTACAGCTTCCCCTGCCGGGACATATTGATGAGGACAATATTATCCGGACAATATCACCGGATAAAGATGTAGACGGGTTCCATCCGGTCAGTGTGGGACGTCTCTGGATAGGGGAGAAAGGTTTTCTGTCCTGTACGCCGGCAGGAATTATACAGCTTCTGAAACGTTCCGGAATTGAAATCGAAGGAAAAGAGTGTGTAGTCATTGGGAGAAGTAATATCGTAGGAAAGCCTATGGCGGCACTTCTTCTCAGGGAGAATGGAACTGTGACAGTGGCTCATTCCCGGACGAAAAATCTGAAAGATGTAACGAAAAGGGCAGATATTCTTATCGTTGCAATAGGAAAGAAACAGTTTATTACTTCTGATTATATAAAAGAAGGGGCAGTTGTTATTGATGTCGGTATGCATAGAGATGAGAATAATCATCTCTGCGGTGATGTGGACTTTGATGATGTTGCACCGCATACTTCTGCGATTACGCCGGTGCCGGGAGGAGTCGGACCGATGACGATAGCAATGCTGATGAATAACTGTGTGGAAACGATGCGTACTCAGGAGGAAAGACCATGAGATGTACTCATTGCGGAGCGATGATTCCGGATGATCAGGTGGTCTGCCCCAGGTGCGGGGCTGAAGTGCAGATCGTTCCGGACTATAACCCGCTGGACGATGTCCTTACCAGAGAAGTAAAAGGTTCTGTGGAGGGGGCGACACGTCAGATACAGACGGATGATATCAGAAGATACAGACGGGATGACAGGACGAAGAATGTCAATTCAACAAGAGTCTTAAGTCAGGAAGAAATGGACCGGCTGCGTGAGCAGAGGAGACGATCCGGCGGAAGAAGACAGTCGGACAGCAGTTCACGTGGTACGGGAGAGGTGAACAGGCAGAAACGCCCAATGCATACTCAGAGACAGGATACAGCGGAATTACGCCGTCTCCGTCAGCAGAAAAGACTGGAAGCAGCGAAACGAAAGAGGAGAAATCTGCTTATTACACTGTTTCTGCTGCTTGTACTGATTGCAGCAGGAGTTTATCTTGTCTATCAAAATTCCTATACTTCCATGGTTAATAAAGGATACAGAGCCATTCAGAGCCGCGACTATGATGCAGCTGAGAATTATTTTAACCGTGCGGTTACAAAGGACAGATCAAGACCGGATGCGTACACAGGCTGGGCTCAGATATATGTGGACCAGAGCGATCTGGAAAGTGCGGAGGATGTATTCCTTTCTGCCATTGAAACACAACCGACAAACGAGCAGTTGTATCAGGCTGCTATTGATTTCTATATGGAAACTGAGCAGCCGGAGAAGGTCTCTGCCCTGCTTCAGGACTGTGAGGATCAGAATGTATTAAATGCTGTTTCAGATTATATATCCGCTGCACCTGTATTTTCTCCGGAAGCAGGGACTTACAATGAGGTTCAGGAGATTACTATTTCTTCTGAAACAGGCGGAGATATCTATTATACTACTGATGGTACAGATCCGACTGTGGAGACAGGTACAAAATATGAACAGCCTGTACTTATCCAGACAGAAGGAGATTTTGAACTCCGTGCGATTGCTGTAAATGCAAACGGGATTCCGAGTACTGTGGCCTCAGCTGATTATACAGTAGAGTTTCCGATAGAAAACGCGCCGGCAGTAACACCGTCAACCGGACAGTACACGGAACCTGCCCAGATTACAATTACAGTGCCGGAAGGCTATACCGCCTACTATACAATGGACGGTTCAACGCCGGATCCGGAATCGGCTTCGACGGAAAAATATACAGGCCCTGTAGATATGCCGGCAAATACCCAGACGATTTTTAATGCGATACTTGTTAACAATCAGAACGGGAAAGCGACAGAAGTTACAACCAGAAACTATATAACAACTTCAGATTGACAGATAGCATCAGAAGACCGAAATATCGGAGAAGTAGTAAAAACGTACAGACAACCCTTGTAGTGATAAAAATTATTATGTATTTTTACCAATACAAGGGTTGTCTTTTGAGTAAAATAGAGCTATAATAGGTGTGTTAAAAAAATAACAATAAGTATAAAGGAGATGCAGGTTATGAGCAGATTTTGTTTACCAAGAGACATTTACCATGGAAAAGGATGTCTGGAAGAGCTGAAAAACTTAAAAGGGAAAAAAGCTATGCTTGTCGTAGGCGGCGGCTCTATGAAGCGTCAGGGATTCCTTGACAAAGCTGTAAACTATCTGAAAGAGGCAGGCATGGAAGTACAGGTATTCGAGGGCGTTGAACCGGATCCGTCTGTTGAGACAGTTATGAAAGGCGCGGAGGCAATGCGTGCTTTTGAGCCTGACTGGATTGTAGCTATGGGCGGTGGTTCACCGATCGATGCGGCAAAAGCCATGTGGGCATTTTACGAGTATCCGGACACTTCTTTTGAGGATCTGTGCACACCGTTTAACTTCCCTGAACTGAGACAGAAAGCAAAATTTGCCGCTATCCCGTCAACATCAGGAACTGCGACAGAGGTTACGGCATTCTCTGTTATAACAAACTATCAGACAGGCGTGAAGTATCCGCTTGCTGACTTTAATATTACACCGGATGTTGCTATTGTAGATCCGGACCTTGTATCCGGGCTTCCGGTAAAACAGGTTGCTTACACCGGTATGGATGCGCTTACCCATGCGATCGAGGCATATGTATCTACACTTCACGGACCGTTTACAGATCCGCTTGCGCTTCAGGCAATCGAGATGGTACTGGATTACCTGCCGGCATCCTATAACTGCAATATGGAAGCAAGAGAGCAGATGCACTACGCACAGTGCCTTGCAGGAATGGCATTTTCAAATGCCCTGCTCGGAATCGTACACTCAATGGCTCATAAGACAGGTGCCGCATTCTCCACAGGACATATACCGCACGGATGCGCAAATGCGATTTACCTTCCGTATGTAATCGCATATAATGCGAAAGATCCGGTAGCTGCAAGCCGCTACGCAGAGATCGCACGCAGGATGGGACTCGAGGGAACTTCTGAGAAAGCCCTCATCAACAGCCTCCGCGAGAAGATCAATGAGTTTAATGAAAAACTGAATATTCCGAAGACACTGAAAGATTTCGGCATCAATGAAGATGAGTTCAAAGAGAAAGTTGCTCATATTGCTGAGCTGGCTGTCGGAGATGCTTGCACAGGATCTAACCCGCGTGCAATCGATCCGGCTACTATGGAGAAACTTCTCACCTGTACTTACTATGGAACAGAAGTTGATTTTTAAATCAGTGTAAAAACATATAATGTATAATGAGGGCTGCACGGTATGAACCAGTAGGTGACACCGGCAGTCTTCATTTTATTCCGGATGTATATTACATTCCGGAATGATGACCATTCCCCGATAATAATAGCTTGCCAATACTTTGATAATGGCGTATTATAGTGAAAGAGTGAATTTTTCAAGGAGGAAGACCATGTATCAGATAATGAAAGCTGAAAAGCTGGCCGATAAGATCTTTCTGATGGATGTCCATGCGCCTCGTGTTGCGCAGCACTGTCAGCCCGGTCAGTTTGTTATTGTAAAGATGGACGAAAAAGGCGAGCGTATCCCGCTTACAATATGTGATTACGACAGAGAAGCCGGAACGATTACGATTGTCGTACAGGAAGTGGGAGCATCCACAACAAAGATGGGCGGCCTAAAAAAAGGAGATTATTTCCGCGATTTTACGGGACCTCTCGGATGTCCGTCAGAATTTGTAAATGAAGATATGGAGATACTGAAAAATAAAAAAATCCTGTTCGTAGCAGGCGGCGTTGGAGCAGCCCCTGTATACCCGCAGGCAAAATGGCTGCATGAGCGCGGAATTGACGCAGATGTGATAGTAGGTGCCAAGACAAAAGATATGCTGATTCTTGAGGATGAGATGAAAGCAGTGTCAGGAAATTATTATCCATGTACGGATGACGGTTCATACGGTCATGCCGGTATGGTTACTACTATGGTAGAGGAACTGGTGAACAACGGAAATCAATATGATGTCTGTATTGCAATTGGGCCAATGATCATGATGAAGTTTGTATGTCTTCTGACAAAGAAACTGGAGATTCCGACAATCGTCAGCATGAATCCGATCATGGTGGATGGAACCGGGATGTGCGGAGCCTGTCGTCTCCAGGTCGGCGACGAGATCAAGTTTGCCTGTGTGGATGGACCGGAGTTCGACGGACATCTGGTAGATTTTGACCAGGCGATGAAGAGAAGTCAGATGTACAAGACGCAGGAAGGCCGTGCGCTTCTGAAACTTCAGGAGGGGGATACTCATCACGGCGGATGCGGACATTGCGGAGGTGACGAATAATGGCTGATATGTTGAAAAAAGTACCTGTAAGAGAGCAGGATCCTAAGATTCGTGCAACGAATTTCGACGAGGTATGTCTTGGATATAATAAAGAAGAGGCCATGGAAGAGGCCACAAGATGTTTAAACTGCAAGAATGCAAAATGTATACAGGGATGTCCGGTATCCATTGATATTCCGGCATTTATCCATGAAGTAAAAGAGGGAAATATCGAAGAAGCATATAAAGTAATCGGAAAATCCAGTGCACTTCCGGCTATCTGTGGCCGTGTATGTCCGCAGGAATCTCAGTGTGAAGGAAAATGTATCCGCGGTATTAAAGGAGAGCCGGTATCTATCGGTAAACTGGAGCGATTCGTTGCGGACTATGCTCTGGAAAATGATATCAAGCCAGTCGGTGCAGAGACAAAGAACGGCCACAAAGTAGCTGTGATCGGTTCCGGACCTTCCGGACTGACCTGTGCAGGTGATCTTGCAAAGATGGGATATGACGTGACAGTATTTGAAGCGCTTCATGAACTGGGCGGCGTGCTTGTATACGGAATTCCTGAATTCCGTCTGCCGAAGCAGAAAGTCGTAGCAAAAGAGATCGAGAAGGTAAAAGAACTCGGGGTTAAATTTGAGACAAACGTGGTGATCGGAAAATCCACAACAATTGATCAGCTCATGGAAGATGAAGGATTTGAAGCAGTATTTATCGGCTCGGGCGCAGGACTTCCGATGTTCATGGGAATTCCGGGAGAAAATGCCAATGAGGTGTTCTCCGCGAATGAGTACCTGACAAGAAGCAATCTGATGAAGGCATTTGATGATTCATACGATACCCCGATTGCAGCAGGAAAGAAAGTTGCTGTTGTAGGCGGAGGAAACGTTGCGATGGATGCTGCAAGAACAGCTCTTCGTCTCGGAGCAGACGTACATATTGTCTACAGAAGAAGTGAAGCAGAACTTCCGGCCAGAGTAGAAGAAGTACACCATGCGAAAGAGGAAGGTGTTGTCTTCGACCTGCTCAGAAATCCGAAAAAAATCAATGTAGATGAGAATGGAAACATCACAAGCATGACTGTAATTAAAATGGAGCTTGGAGAGCCTGATGCTTCCGGCAGAAGACGTCCGGTGGAAATTCCGGGCTCAGAGTATGATATTGAAGTAGATACTGTTATCATGTCCCTCGGAACATCACCCAATCCGCTGATTTCCTCCACAACCAAAGGCCTGGAAACAAACCGCAGAAAATGTATTGTTGCCGATGAAGACAACGGACAGACTTCAAAAGAAGGCGTATTCGCAGGCGGCGACGCCGTGACAGGTGCGGCTACGGTTATCCTTGCCATGGGTGCAGGAAAAGCTGGGGCAAAAGGCATCGACGAATATCTGAAGGGCAAAGAGAACTAGAGAATCAGCCTTATCATGATGTGAATTCAAAAGGGGTATAAAAGGTTTCCTGTCCGGAGGCGGACGGGAAACCTTTTTCTGACTCAGTGAGAATAAAAGTACGGGAGAATGTGATGCTCGAAGAAATCAAAGCGAAAATATATAATCTGGCGGAAGAGGATTACAGAGTGTTTAACAGCAGACTGCTCCCCGGAGTATCCCGTGTATTGGGAGTACGCCTGCCGGCAATGAGAAAGCTGGCGAAGAAAACGGCAAAAGGAGATTTTAGATCTTATCTGAAAGAAGCGCAAGAAAAGATCAATGCAGATTCGATCCATGAGGAGATCATGGTACAGGGGCTGGTTATCGGGTATGCAGAAATGAACCGGGAAGAATACCGGAAATATCTGGACGAATTTGTGCCCAAAATCTCAAACTGGTCTGTCTGTGACAGCTGTGTCAATAGTTTTAAATTCATGAGAAAAGATCCGGATTACTGGTTTGATTATCTGAAGACGTACAGAAACAGCAAAGAAGAATTTGAGCTGCGCTTTATGATCGTTGCCATGATGAATCATTTTGTGGATGAGGATCATATTGATGAGATCCTGTCCATCTGCAGCGTAATTTGCCATGACGGATATTATGTAAAGATGGCAGTGGCGTGGACGCTTCAGGTATGTTATGTGAAATTTCCGGGGCAAACAAGACGTCTGCTTGAAAATAACTGTATGGATGATTTCACTCATAATAAGGCAATACAGAAGATACGAGAGTCATATCAGGTGAGCAGGGAAGAAAAGGAAAAACTGAACCGGCTGAAGCGCAAATAAAAATTCCGTATTTTCCGGACTGATAAAGTATCCGCCGGGAGGCAGGTATTGCTAGCGCACCCGCTTTCGCTCGAGCCGTAACGCAGCGGTACATAGGAGCGCAAAAGACGCGCTCCAAGTGCCGGCGTTACTCTACGGTGCGTACACAATACCTGTCTCCCGGCTGCTTTCTT
>CAJFGR010000045.1 GCA_904377845.1 uncultured Ruminococcus sp.
CAGCTGCGTGGCTGTTATGGAAGGCGGTCAGCCGACAGTCATCGCGAACACAGAAGGCGCAAGAACAACACCGTCAGTTGTGGCATTCACAAAGACAGGCGAGCGTCTGGTAGGAGAACCTGCAAAACGTCAGGCAGTAACAAACGCAAACAGAACAATCTCTTCTATCAAAAGAGAGATGGGTACAGATTATAAGGTAGACATTGACGGAAAGAAATATTCTCCGCAGGAGATTTCCGCAATGATCCTTCAGAAACTGAAAGCAGATGCAGAAGGATACCTTGGCGAAAAAGTAACAGAGGCTGTTATCACAGTTCCCGCTTATTTCAATGACGCACAGCGTCAGGCTACAAAGGATGCCGGAAAGATCGCAGGTCTTGATGTAAAACGTATCATCAACGAGCCTACAGCGGCTGCACTGGCATACGGACTTGACAATGAGAAAGAACAGAAGATCATGGTATATGACCTTGGCGGCGGTACATTCGATGTATCTATCATCGAGATCGGCGACGGTGTCATCGAAGTTCTCTCCACAGCCGGAAACAACAGACTGGGCGGTGATGACTTCGACCAGAAGATCACAGACTATATGCTGGCAGATTTCAAGGCAAAAGAGGGCGTAGATCTTTCAGGCGACAAGATGGCTCTCCAGAGACTGAAAGAAGCAGCAGAGAAGGCGAAGAAAGAGCTTTCTTCCGCAACAACAACAAACATCAACCTTCCGTTCATCACAGCTACATCTGAGGGACCGAAGCACTTTGATATGAATCTTACAAGAGCAAAATTCGACGAGCTCACAAGAGACCTTGTAGATAAAACAGCAGAACCGGTAAGACGTGCACTTTCTGATGCGGGAATCACAGCAGCAGATCTCGGTCAGGTACTTCTGGTCGGCGGATCTACACGTATCCCGGCTGTACAGGAAGAGGTTAAGAGACTGACAGGCAAAGAGCCGAGCAAATCTCTGAACCCGGATGAGTGTGTTGCACTCGGTGCTTCCGTACAGGGTGGTAAACTTGCAGGCGATGCAGGCGCAGGCGATATCCTTCTTCTGGATGTTACTCCGCTGTCACTTTCCATCGAGACGATGGGCGGTGTCGCTACAAGACTGATCGAGAGAAATACAACGATCCCGACAAAGAAGAGCCAGATCTTCTCCACAGCTGCTGATAACCAGACAGCCGTTGATATCAACGTAGTACAGGGCGAGAGACAGTTCGCAAAAGACAACAAGTCACTCGGTCAGTTCAGACTGGACGGAATTCCGCCGGCTCCGCGTGGAGTACCGCAGATCGAAGTTACATTCGATATCGATGCAAACGGTATCGTAAATGTATCCGCTAAGGATCTTGGTACAGGTAAAGAGCAGCACATCACGATTACTGCAGGCTCCAATATGTCTGATGCAGATATCGACAAAGCGGTTAAAGAGGCTGCTGAGTTCGAGGCTCAGGACAAGAAGAGAAAAGAAGCGATCGATGCGAGAAACGAAGCAGACGCAATGGTATTCCAGACAGAGAAAGCCCTCAAAGATGTAGGCGACAAGCTGGATGCAAACGATAAGGCAGCAGTAGAGGCAGATGTTCAGGCGCTGAAAGATGTGCTTGCAAAATCTACTCCTGAGACAGCAGCAGATGCTGATGTTGCAGAGATCAAGGCTGCAAAAGAGAAACTGATGGAAAGCGCACAGAAACTGTTCACAAAGATGTATGAGCAGGCTGGAGCAGGCGCCGGAGCAGCAGGCGGCCCGAATCCGGGAGCAGGCGCAGGTCCGAATCCGGGAGCAGGTGCAGGTCCCGCTCCGGACGGTTTCCAGGGCGATGACGTGGTAGACGGAGACTATAAAGAAGTCTAAATCACCAGATCTGAATAGAGCATAGGGAATCTTCCCATTGTTTCATGATAAGAATAAGAAAAATTCTACGGAACCACTGGGTGGTTTCGTAGATTTTTTCGTGAAAGGTAGAGTATTCCAGTTATGGCAGAGGCAAAGAGAGATTATTATGAGGTGCTCGGAGTAAGCAGAGACGCTGATAAAGAGGCCTCTGAGGCGTATGCCGTTCTGAGTGATGCCGAAAAGCGGCGTCAGTATGACCAGTTCGGCCATGCCGCGTTTGAAGGCGGCGCAGGCGGTGCAGGCGGATTTGGCGGCTTTGATTTCAGCGGTGCCGATTTCAGCGATATATTCGGAGATATCTTTGGCGATCTGTTTGGCGGCAGCCGCAGAGGCGGCCGTGCAGGAAACGGTCCGATGAAAGGCGCAAATATCAGAAAAAGTATCCGCATTACATTCGAGGAAGCTGTATTCGGCTGCGAAAAAGAGATCGATCTGATCTTAAAGGATCCGTGTGAGGATTGTAACGGTACAGGAGCAAAGCCGGGTACATCTCCCGAAACCTGCCCGAAATGCGGCGGCAGGGGACAGGTGGTTTACACCTCGCAGTCTTTCTTCGGAACAGTACAGAATGTGCAGACCTGTCCGAACTGCGGCGGCTCCGGTAAAGTGATTAAAGAAAAATGCCCGAAATGCGCAGGTACAGGATATACATCAAGTAAAAAGAGAATCAAGGTTACAATTCCGGCAGGTATTGACAACGGACAGAGCGTCCGCATCCGTGATAAGGGTGAGCCGGGCGTAAACGGCGGTCCGAGAGGAGATCTGCTTGTTGAGGTGAATGTATCTCATCATCCGGTATTCCAGAGACAGGATGTTCATATATTCTCAACTGTGCCGATCTCGTTCGCTGTTGCCACGCTGGGTGGAGATATCCGCATCAAGACAGTAGACGGCGATGTGATCTACACTGTTAAACCTGGAACTAAGACAGATACGAAAGTGCGCCTGAAAGGAAAAGGCGTGCCGTCGCTTCGCAATTCCCAGGTAAGAGGTGACCATTATGTCACACTTGTAATTCAGACGCCTGAGAGACTGAGCGCGG
Organism: uncultured Ruminococcus sp.; assembly: GCA_904377845.1. GTDB lineage: Bacteria > Bacillota > Clostridia > Lachnospirales > Lachnospiraceae > Mediterraneibacter. The sequence continues at coordinate 2,943 of CAJFGR010000045.1, forward strand.
AGGCAAAAGAAGCGCTGCGCAGGTTCGATGAGCTGACAGGAAATACACTGCACCAGAACGATGATGCAGGCGATAAGGCAGAAAAAGGCGATAAGAAAAAAAAGAAAGGCTTCATGGACAAAATGAAAGAAGTCTTTGAGGATTGATTCCGTATAAAAGATGAAAATGATTGATTATGAAGCTGCAAGAACTGTGTTTGAAAACTACCTGAATGGTTATGACAGGGATAATGACAAGGTACGGCTGAAGATCATCCACACATACGGTGTTGTGGAAATGAGTACGGAGATTGCAGAGAGACTGGGACTTGACAGAGAGGATGTGTCTTTGGCACGGATTATTGCCCTTTTACATGATATCGGTCGTTTTGAACAGCTGAAGCGGTATGACAGTTTTATGCCGGATACGATGGACCATGCCTCTTTTGGCGTGCACATTTTATTCCGCGAGGGAATGATACGCAGGTTTGTTCCTGAGGACACATGGGATGAGGTCATTGAGACTGCTGTTGCCAGACACAGTGATTTTATCCTGGAAGGAATTTCGGATGAGCGCGCATTGCTTCATGCCCGCATTATCCGGGACGCGGATAAGCTTGACAACTGCAGGGTAAAGCTAACTGACGACCTGGAGACTTTTATGGGGGCGGATGCCCGGGAGATCGGAGCATCTGCCATATCAGAGAAAATCAGGAAGGATTCCTTTGAAGGAAGAAGTATCCTTTCGGCGGACAGAGTGACGCTTATGGATTATTGGGTGTCATATCTGGCGTATTTCTATGATATGAACTTCCGGGAGAGTCTGGATATCGTAGAAGAAAACGATTATGTGCGCAGAATTATACGCCGGATACCGTATACACAGCCGGATACAAAGAAGACGATGGAAGAGTTGGAAAGGCGGCTTGTCAGATATGTGCATGAGGCGAAGCAAAAGAACTGACAGGCGGCTGACATATTTGTAATAAAAAGGAAAATGCCGGGATTCCGAATGGAATCTCAGCATTTTTTTTGTGGCGAATCTCCGGTGATTAATGTGTATACATCTGTGCGCCTGTGCCGGAATACCGGGATCTGTTCCCTGACTTTTCTGCATTCGTCCAGATTGATTTCGGTGACGGACAGGTGCACGCGCTCATCCATCTGTGAGAGGATATTTCCCCACGGGTCTGTGATTATGCTGTGTCCCCATGACACATAGGAGGCATTTTCGTCCCGCGCGGGAGCGGTGCCGATGATAAATACCTGATTGAATACCGACTGGGAACGGAAGAGCAGTTCCCAGTGCATGGGGCCCGTTGTCATGTTGAAAGACGCGGGGACGAGAATGATGTCGGCGCCGTTGAGAGCCATGAGACGGAACAGTTCGGGAAAACGGATATCATAGCAGACTGCAAGTCCCATTGTGCAGAAATCCGTCCGGAATGTAGTGATTTCATCTCCGGATGTGAGTACTGCAGACTCCCGGAAAGACTGTCCGCCTTCTATATTGATGTCGAACAGATGCATCTTGCGGTGTTTTGCAATCTGATTTCCGTCCTGACCAAACACATATGCAGTATTGTAGATGTGCCCGGAAGGGTCTCTTTCGGGAATGGTTCCGGCTGAGAGAAAGATCCGGAAAGAACGGGCGGCACGGGAACAGGCCTGCCATACGGGTCCTCCTTCTTCCTCGGCATAATCCGGAAAAGAAGCAATATCATAAGGGCAGCAGAACATCTCGGGAAGCGCAAGCAGATGAGCGCCTTTTTGTGCTGACTGTTCGGAAATACGGAGAAGAAAGTCATTGATCTGTTCTTTGTCGGTATATACAGGGGACTGCGCCTGGGCAATTCGTAAAACTGTCATCTTGCAACTCCTTTCTGCCCGGCAGGACATAGTGTTCTTTGACGGACTGAATCTTAGCGGGAGATCGGTGCAAAGGTCAATCCGGTCAGTTCGGTGAGAAGTTCACTGTCTATGAGCGGTTGGGCAGAAAGATTAACTTCCATACCGTCTGACTGATAGTAAAAATATCCTGAACTGCCGGTTCCTGTGCTTTCTGTTCCTTTCCCCGATGTCCTGTAATTAGAATAGGAGAAAGAGCATATCGATCCGTTGACTGATGTAAACGAAAAATGCTCCGGGGTTCCTGTGACCTGATAGTTCCTTTCCCGGAGAAGGACTTCGTACAGTGTCCCAAAGGACATCTCATCAGAATACCGGAGAAGCAGTTCAGGATAGCACAATTGTGTGCCGTCAGGACGAGTGATTGTAAAGCGGTAATCGCTGTCTGCATTGACAGCGTCTTTGAGCTGTTCTTCTGTAAACTGATCCAGATTCAGTCTGTATACAGCGGCGTAATGTGCAAATGCATCCTCTGCGCGCCTGCAGAGAGATTCGGACGGACTCCCGGAAAAACTGTCATCCCCGCTGTCTGTACTGTCATTTCTTTGCACCGTACCGCCCGTTTCCGATACATAAGTGTCATAATACAGAAGGTTACCGGTTCTATTACCTTCGGGATATGTAAGTGGTTCACGATAGGCAAGGCCATATTGAATCTGGCAGGGATACTCCTGATCCAGAAGATAATTATCCAGATACTCTAACTGCCTGCAGAAATCTGCGATTTCATTCCAGGTGTCATAGGTGGCGCTTATATACATTATGGAGTTGTAGCTGCTCTCTGATATTTCCAGACTGTCCAGGGCCCCGGGATTATCATCGAGGTAACGACTCAGATAATACTTTCCCATTTCCAGATGATAGGTAGTCTTCATATTGTAAGTGGGAAACAGACTGTAGCCTGCCTGACTGATCAGTTCAAACTCCACTTCAGGCAGGTCTTTTAAATGCGCTTTCCAGACACGGTCTGTATAACCGTTTTCATTTTTTCTTTCTAGGTAATCTCTGGAGACAGCAATTGTCTCGTCTGCGATGTTTTCTTTGAACCATGCCGCGGCTTCGTTGCGCTTGTAATGACCGCAGCCTGACAGTGCAAGGGCACAGAAAAAGAAAACGGACAAAATCATAAGTATTCTAAAACTTTTTTTCATAGATTTATATCCTCAGAAAGTATTCGCGGGGCGGCTGTAGATTCCCGGACGATAAGGTCGGCGTGGAGCTGAACCGAGCTGAGGGGAACTCCGTTAAGCAGCCCGCTTAATGCACTGAATCCGCATTTGCCGAGCTGCACGCGGTCCTGTCGTACGGTGGTAAGCGGCGGATAAGTATAGGCTGACAGAGGAATATCGTCAAAGCCGATGATGCTGATGTCATCAGGAACACGATATCCCAGCTGTTTACACTGAGTGATTGCCGCGCTGGCAAAGGTATCCTGACAGCATATAATTGCGGTCATTCCCATATCGAGAAAACGGGGGAGATGCTTTTCCATGCATTCAGACAAATAATAGGAACAGCCGGCAAAAGAAGGGTCAGCTTTGAGCCCGTGGCTTCTCATCGCTTGGAAAAACGCCCTGTGGCGTATCTGCATGATATGCGAACCGAGGGCGCTGCTGATGTAGCCGATCTTTTTATGCCCCAGTTTTTTTAAATGGCTGATGGCGAGATACATTCCTTCTTCGTTGTCGATACCTACATAAGAGGTCATCGGGTTGCCGACAATATGATTGTCGTAGAGCGCGGCGGGTGTCCGGCTTGTCTGAAGATCTTTCATCCAGGGCTCTCCGAGGGAGAAACCGAGGAGAAAAGATCCGGAAAAATCGTTCTGAAGCATAAACACATCATAGGTGATTTCTCTTTGCAGATTGACATCCACGGGGACAACTGCCACCTCATACCCGGCAGGTTCGGCGCTTTGGCGGAATCCCATGACGATGTCATAGGCGAAGTGATGAGGTTCCTCATACTCAATATTATCCCGCTGTATAATGACACACAGCTTCTTTAAAGGCTTCTTATAACGGCGCAGCTTTGTATACCCGAGCTCCACTGCTGTCTCAAGTATCTGTTTTTGCAAAGTTTCGCTGATGTCAGGAGCATCGTTCAGAGCTTTTGATACGGTGCTCTTGGAAATCCCGAGTTTATCAGCAATATCCTGTATTGTTGTCATAATAGTTTTTCACCTGAATTCTGAAGAAATCTAAAAATATTATACGAAAAATGGATATGAAAATCAACTTTGCCAAAGAAGTGATGCAATAGAAGGGAAAAATGTGTTTAGAAAAGTTTCGAATAGAAGCAAGAATGTTATGCGGAAAATAATAATGCACAAAAAAATGTTGCAATTTTTGTGCAGTTAATATAAATCAAAGTAAAAAATAGAAATTCAATTGACGATTAAGAACAAAAGGAGTATGATGTGAAGCACCGAAACATTACGAAACAAAAGAAAGAGAGGAATGGAGAATGAAAAAAAGAGCAGTTGCGGTGCTGCTTGCCGGAGTAATGACATTTGGACTTGCGGCTACCGGTCTGACCGGATGCGGAAACGATTCGGCAGAGGGAGGAACAGAAAACGTTCGTCTGATGGTATGGTCGCCTCAGAATGATCAGTCGAAAGACAACGGCGAATGGCTTCAGACTATGTGCAACAATTTTGCTGAAGAACATCCGGAATGGAACATTACATTTGTCTACGGAGTAGCGGATGAGGCAAGTGCGGCAGGGCAGGTGGCGCAGGATTCTGAGGCGAGCGCTGACGTATTTATGTTTGCAAATGACACTCTGACCACTATGACAGATGCAAACGCCCTTGCAAAATTCGGCGGAAAGTACAGGGAAGAGATCGAAGCGACAAATACACAGGAAGTTCTGGATTCCCTGATTATGGACGGCGATCTTTACGGAGTGCCTTTTACGACAAATACCTGGTTTATGTATTATGACAAGAGAGTGTTCTCAGAGGAAGATGTGAAGAATCTTGATACGATGCTTGAGAAGGGCGTTGTATCATTCCCGTTTGTTAACTCATGGTATCTGCCTGCATTTTACATAGGAAACGGCTGTACCCTTTTCGGAGACGGAACAGATGAATCGGCAGGCGTTGATTTCGGCGGCGAGAATGCTGTGGAGGTTACTGATTATCTGATTGATCTGGAGCAGAATGAAAACTTTAAGATTGATGATCTCGGTTCAGGTATTGCCGGACTCCGCGATGGAAGCATTAATGCTATGTTCACCGGTTCCTGGGACGCCAACTCTATTAAGGAGATCCTGGGAGATAATATGGGAGTTACATCTCTGCCGACATTTACACTGAACGGGGAAGAACATCAGATGAAGGCATATGCGGGCTCAAAGGCGATCGGCGTCAACCCGAACAGCAAGAATATGGAAGCTGCTATTGCACTTGCCGTGTATCTCGGATCTGCAGAGTCGCAGAGGGCACATTATGAAATGTGCGGAACAATACCTTGTAACACAGAACTTCTTGCTGACGAGTCAATCAGTTCCGATCCGGTCGTAACTGCACAGAATGATACATTTAACAATACATCTATTCTGCAGCCTTTTGTTTCTAAGATGAACAACTGCTGGACTCCGGTGGAAAATCTGGGTAAAGGAATCCGGAACGGAAGCATTACCCATGATAACGCAAAGGAGCAGACAGAAGGCATGAACGAGGCAATGAACAGTGATGGAATCTAAGATGAGGTGATGAGGATGGGAATTTTCAAAAAAAGAGTAAATGATTTTCCGACTCCCTATACATGCACAAGAGCAATAAGAGAGGGAAGCTTAGAGACGAAACTCTCCATGGTGCTCATGGGATTCGGCAATATCGTGCACGGACAGAGGATCAAAGGTCTTCTGTACCTGGCGCTGGAAGTAATCTATGTTGTATTCATGGTTGTAAACGGAATCGGTTTTCTCGGGATGCTTCCGTCCCTTGGTTCAGTTCCTCAGGAAGAGGTCTGGGATGAGGCAAAGCAGGTTTATATGTACACAAAGGGAGACCAGTCGATCCTGATCCTGCTCTATGGCGTGGCGACAGTCTTTGTGACGGTGCTTATGTTCCTTGCATGGAGAGGTGCACTGCGCAGTGCGTACAAGGCTGAGTGCCTGGCAAAAGAAGGCAGGCACGTAAACAATTTCGTGGAGGATTTAAAGTCACTGCTCCATGAGAATCTGCACAGACTGCTTATGACGCCGCCGGTATTCTTTATCTTTGCATTTACTGTACTTCCGCTGATTTTCATGATCTGTATGGCGTTTACAAACTACAGTAAGATCGATAACCATCTTATGCTGTTTGACTGGGTGGGACTCGATAACTTTGCGGCACTGTTTGATTCCAGCAGTATTCTGGGAAGCACTTTCTGGTCTGTACTCGGATGGACGCTGGTGTGGGCATTCTTTGCAACATTTTCAAACTACATTTTCGGAATGATTATCTCACTGATGATCAACCGGAAAGGAACAAGAGCGAAAGGGTTCTGGAGATTCTGCTTTGTTCTCTCATGTGCGGTGCCGATGTTCGTTTCCCTGCTGATTATGAGAACCATGCTTCAGCCGGAAGGGGCGATCAATGTACTTTTAAGAAATCTCGGACTGATTGCATCGGATGCAAGTCTTCCGTTCTTTACAGATCCGACCTGGGCGAGAGTGACGGTTATCATTATCAATGTATGGGTCGGCGTTCCCTATACTCTGCTTCAGCTTACCGGAGTTCTCCAGAATATTCCGGAGGAACTTTACGAGGCTGCCAGAGTTGACGGAGCAAATGCGGTGCAGATCTTCTTCAAGATTACGCTGCCATATATGCTGTATGTGACAACACCGTATCTGATCACTACGTTTACGGGAAATGTAAACAACTTCAACGTTATTTACCTGCTGTCGGGAGGCGATCCGGTCACGGACCTTGCATCTACTGCAGGAAAGACCGATCTGCTTGTGACATGGCTGTACAAGCTGACTATCGATAAGCAGTACTACAATATCGGTGCGGTTATTGGTATCCTGACCTTTGTAATCCTTGCCATCGGAGCGCTGATTACTTACCGCAACAGCAAATCTTATAAAGAAGAAGGAGGATTCTAAGCATGGCTGGACAGAAAATGCATTCTGCAAAAAGAAAACGCTTTATTAACAATTCGATCGTCCACGTGATCCTGGCAATCCTCGCTGTGATCTGGGTATTCCCGATCGTGTGGGTTGTCCTGACAAGTTTCCGCGCGGAGAAAGGCTCCTATGTGTCCACTTTCCTGCCGCAGTCGTATACACTGGACAATTACGTAAAACTGTTTACCGATACAACAATCCTGAACTTCCCGCAGATGTTCCTGAACACGCTGCTTATCGCCATCTGCTCCTGTATTCTTTCTACATTTTATGTGCTGGCGGTGTCCTACTGTCTTTCAAGACTGCGCTTTAAGCTCAGAAAACCGTACATGAACATGGCGATGATTCTCGGCCTGTTCCCGGGATTCATGTCCATGATTGCTGTGTACTTTATACTGAAAGCGATCGGACTGACAGAAGGAAACCTGATCAAACTTGCACTGATCCTTGTCTATTCGGGAGGAGCGGCGCTGAGTTTCCAGATTGCAAAAGGATTCTTTGACACGATTCCGATCGCGGTGGATGAGGCTGCACTTCTGGACGGATGTACGAGATGGCAGATTTTTACAAAGATTACGCTTCCTCTGAGCAAGCCGATTGTCATCTACACGACGCTGACTGCGTTTATGTCCCCGTGGCTTGACTTTATCTTCGCGAAGGTTATCTGCCGTGCGAACTCTGACCAGTATACGATTGCAATCGGATTGTGGAAGATGCTTGAGAAGGAATATATAGATAACTGGTATACCTGTTTCGCGGCGGGCGCGGTGCTGATTTCGATACCGATCGCAGCATTGTTCCTGTATATGCAGAGATACTATGTAGACGGATTATCGGGAGCCGTCAAAGGATAATTCCCGAATCCTTAATGAATCTGAGATGGGTACGGAACTGCCCGTCTCAGATTTTGGCATCTAAAAGTATCAGTACGGCTTTGTAAACAGTGCGGTCTGAACTGTTACACCTAAGGATAGTATATGGAAAGGCAGATGTTATGAAGACAGCTTTAGAATGGAAAAAATATTATTCAAGTCCGGAATTTCGGAACAATTATATATATAACGGAAATGATCTGGGGGTGAGCTGTACGGACAGCGGGACCTCATTTAAGCTCTGGAGTCCTTCAGCAGACAGTGTCACCCTTAATCTGTATCAGGACGGAAGCAGCGGAAAGGCTTTTTTCCGAGTGCCGCTGAAAAGAGAGAAAGAAGGAGTCTGGCAGTGGAGTACAGCGGAAAGACTGCACGGCGTATACTATGATTTCGTTCTTGAGATAGAAGGGGAGACGGTGCGTTCAGCCGATCCATGGGCAAGGGCCTGTGGGCTGAACGGACAGCGCAGTATGGCAGTGAATCTTAAACTGACAGACCCGGAAGGATGGGAGTTGGACAGGGCGCCTGAGAAGACCCGGGAGCAGATTATCTATGAACTCCATATTAAGGAGTTCTCATGGGATGCATCCGGCGGATTTCCGGAGAAATACAGAGGAAAATATAAGGCGTTTACCTGCACGGATACTACGCTGAATAATGACGGAATTCATCCGACGGGAATCAGATATCTGAAAGATCTCGGCGTGACCCATATACAGATCATGCCTGCGTATGATTACGGTTCTGTAGATGAGGCGGGCAAAGATACGGAGTTTAACTGGGGATATGATCCGGTGAATTATAATGTGCCGGAGGGATCTTATTCAACGGATCCGGAGCACGGGGAAGTCCGTATCCGGGAGATGAAAGAGATGATTCAGTCTCTCCACTCCCAGGGGTTCCGGGTCATTATGGATGTGGTGTACAATCACACCTATTCCCTGGATTCCTGGTTCCAGAGGACAGCGCCGTGGTATTTCTACCGGGTGTTCGACGACGGAAGGATATCCAATGGATCCGCCTGCGGCAATGATGTGGCAAGCGAACGGGAAATGTGTGCAAAATATATTCTGGAATCTGTGCTCTACTGGACAGAGGAATATCATATAGACGGATTCCGGTTTGACCTGATGGGACTTCTGGATGTGGATCTGATGAACCGGATCCGAAGGGCGCTCGACGACAGATATGGAAAGTGCGAGAAGATCCTTTTTGGTGAACCGTGGGCAGCAGCGGAGACTGCTATGGAAGGAAATGCTGTGCCTGCTCTTAAGAAGAATATTGATCTTCTGGATGAGAATATCGGAATGTTCAGTGATGACACGAGAGATGCTGTAAAGGGATCGGCACTGAAGATTAAGAGACCGGGATTTATTAACGGCGCATCCGGAAAAGAGGAGGATATTATCCAAAGTGTGCGTGCATGGACGGGAACGGGCGTCAAGGCTCCATCGCAGATTATTACTTATGTTTCCGCTCATGACAATCAGACTCTGTGGGATAAACTGACAGAGACGATGCCCGGGGCAGATGAGAGGGAGCGAATGCGCCTGAACCGCATGGCGGCTGCATTGTATATGACGTGTCAGGGAACGCTGTTCTTTTTATCCGGCGAAGAGTTTGCCCGGACAAAGAACGGGATGGAAGATTCATACAATGCGCCGATCACGCTGAATCGCCTGGACTGGGAGCAGGCATGGAAAAACCGGTCTCTCGTGGATTATTACAGGGGACTGATTGCTCTGCGTTCTCAGCTGCCGGGACTATGTGACAAATCAGCGAATGCATCGGAACGGATCAGAGATGTGAAGCGGGCGGACAGTCTTATCAGCTTTGCTGTAGACAATCATTCTGAGACAGAATATAATAGATGGGATTGCCTGAAAATCATATATAACGGCAGCAGATCAGCCCGTTCTGTCATGGTCGGATCCGGAGCATGGGAGATCCTCTGCAGCGGTGAGGACAGCTGGATGTGGAAGAAACATATACCGGCGGAAAAAGGAATGCTGATCGAGCCACGGAGCGTGCTTGTGCTCGGAAGAACAGCAGATAGAGGAGAAAGGACAGAAAAAGTATGGGCATAAGATGGATCTACGGAAGACAGGACTGGAAGACATTGGAAAGAGGGCAGGAGAACTGCTATCTTATGACAAACGGGCTGGGAGGATTTTCCTCACTTACCGTAACAGGATCTGCGGCGCGCAATGACCACGCTTTTCTGATGGCGTGCACGAAAGCGCCCAACAACCGGTATAATATCATTCACCGTCTGTCGGAGATGCTGGAGATGAAAAGCGACGGAGATATCAGGGATTACAGACTTTCTTCCCAGGAATTTGCAGACGGAACTCAGGAGGAGGGGTACCGGTATCTGACAGAATTTTCCTATGAGGATACGCCGGTCTGGCGGTACCTTGTAAACGGGGTGGAGATCGAGAAAGAAGCGGCAGTCAGACAGAATGAGAATACAATTTCAGTCTGTTACCGGGTGAAGAATAGAAGCCGCTGTGAGGCCTGCCTGAGTGTGACACCGTTTTACCAGTTCTGTCCGAAAGGAGAGGAGCCGGCTGCCGACTGCAGGATTTCGTATCTGTCAAAAAAAGATGGGAGCATGAGCTGTGTGGAAAGCGCCGGAATGAAGCTCTACTGTATGACAGACGGCTGCAATGAGAAGATGCCTGAGACGGAGGAGATCTGTTATTATGCGTATGATATCTGTGACGGACGGCGCAGTACAGGGCGGGCGAAATCCTGCCACAGGATTTCCATGTCTGTGGAAAGCGGCTGTGAGAAGACTCTTTCCATCTTATTTTCTCTGGAGGAAAAGTATTCAGCCATATACAGTCCTGAAGGGAAGGACACAGAAGAAGCCGGAAATACGGGAAAACTGGCAGAAACTGTCATAGAAGAGCTTAAAGAATCGCGCAGAATGCTGGAAGAGCAGTCCGGGCTGAGAGATGATATGGCACGATGTCTGGTAAAGAGTGCCCGCCAGTTCATCTCACAGAGAGAATCCACTGGAAAAGAGACAATTCTGGCAGGTTTTCCCTTCTTCGAGGACTGGGGCCGGGATACAATGATTGCCCTGCCGGGAGTATGTCTGTCTACAAAGAGATTTGACGATGCGGCTTCCATCTTAAGAACATTTGCCCGCTATGAGAGGAACGGACTTATGCCCAATTTATTTCCGGAAGGGAAAAGTGAACCGATGTATAACACAGCGGACGCGGCGCTTCTGTTTATCAACTGTGTCTGGCTGTACTATAAAGCGTCCGGGGATGAAAAAATGATTGAAGAGATGTATCCGGTTATGGGGCGGATCATCGATTTTTATATGAACGGAACAGACTATGATATTCGTATGGACAGCGACGGTCTGATTACTGCAGGAAGCGGGATGGATCAGGTGACATGGATGGACGTCCGGGTAGGCGAGATCCTTCCCACGCCAAGACACGGAAAGCCGGTGGAGATCAATGCATACTGGTACAATGCGCTCAGGATCATGGCTGAGTGTGCACGGATGCTGCGCAGAGGGGCTGTTGAAGATCCGGGAATCCGGTATGAAGCGGCGGCGGAACAGACAAAGCAGTCATTTACAGAAAAATTCTGGATGGAAGATAAACACTGCCTGAAAGATGTGCTGTCGGGAACAAAAGCAGACTGCCAGATCAGATGTAATCAGATCTGGGCGGTCTCAATGCCGTTTACCATGCTGGATCCCGAAAAGGAGCGGCAGGTAACCGATACGGTATTTGAGAAGCTGTACACCCCGTACGGCCTGCGGACTCTGGAAGAAGCTGATCCGGAGTTTAAACCGGAGTACGGCGGAGAAGTGCTCAAAAGAGATCTGGCATACCATCAGGGAACAGTATGGGTTTATCCCCTTGGGGCGTATTATCTGGCATACCTGAAAGTGAACGGATACAGTGAGAGTGCAAAGAATGAGGTGCGCTCTCAGCTTGAGGTGCTGTACAGCGCCCTGCGGGAAGGCTGTATCGGACAGCTCCCGGAGATCTACGACGGGGCAGTACCTGTCATGTCAAAAGGATGCTTTGCCCAGGCGTGGAGTGTGGGAGAGATACTCAGAGTATACGAGGCACTGGAGAAAAACTGATATAATCAGGAGGAAACAACATGGATTTTGCAGCAGTATATCATAAGACGTCGGAACAGATGAGTTACGCTCTTGATGAGGAAAGGCTGGTCATAAATCTGAAGACCGGATACGACGTAAAACAGGTGTTTATTATACATGGAGATCCCTTTGATGCCGGCATACTGGGCGGCAGCGAGCGATGGAGCGGGAAGAGGGAGGAGATAGTTTATAAGAAAAGACTGCCCCATCAGCTTTGGTGGACGACGACCCTTAAGCCGCCTTACAGACGGTGCAAATACTATTTTGAACTCCATACGGAAGATGAAGTCTGGTATTATTTCGAGGACGGCTTCCTGACGGAAGAACAGGTTAATATGCAGGGACGCCTGCTTCAGTATTTTATTGTACCGTGGATGAATCCTGCGGATGTGAACTGTACACCGGAGTGGGTCAACGATACGGTATGGTACCAGATCTTCCCCGACCGTTTCTGTAACGGTACGCCGGACCGGAATGATACGGATATCCTTCCCTGGCAGACCGGACCGGTGACAAACCGGGAAAAATACGGTGGAGATCTGGAGGGAATCCGATCTAAGCTGCCATATTTAAGTGATCTCGGAATTACCGGAATCTATCTGAACCCGATCATGGAGGCGGAGACCAACCATAAGTATGATACAAAAGATTATACGAAGATTGATCCATCTTTCGGAAATAATGCGGGGATGCGCCGTCTTGTGGATGATGCGCACAGGCTGGGTATCCGTGTGATGGTAGATGCGGTATTTAACCATTGCGGACGGAAATTCGCACCGTGGCTGGATGTACAGGAAAAGGGAAAGGCCTCCCGGTATGCGGACTGGTTTATGGTTAATGACTGGTCGCAGATTTCAAAACAGGGGAATACCCGGGACGGTCGTTTTTACTCCTTCGCTTTTGCAGACTGGATGCCGAAGCTGAATACAAATAATCCGGAAGTGATCGATTATTTCTGCGGTGTGTGCGAACAGTGGATCCGTGAATTTGATATCGATGCGATACGGTTTGATGTAGGAAATGAAGTTTCCCACCGGTTTTTAAAGGAGATACGCCGGCGCCTGAAGAAGATCAGGCCTGATATTTATCTTCTCGGAGAGATATGGCATGACGCCAGCCAGTGGCTTGCAGGAGATGAGTATGATTCGGTGATGAATTATCCGCTGATGAGCGGCATTCACGACTATTTTCTGGATGCGTCAATGGACAAGAAAGAGTTTGAGTATATGGTCAATCGATGCTATACTATGTATATGCAGCAGAATAACAATGTACTGTTTAATCTTTTGGATTCCCATGATACGGAGAGGCTGATGAACCGTTTCCACGATCTGGATATTTTCTACCAGCAGCTGGCAGTTCTGTTTACTCTGCCGGGAAGCCCCTGCATCTATTATGGAACGGAGATCGCCATGGAGGGTGGATTTGATCCGGACTGCCGGAGATGTATGCCTTGGAATGAGATCGGCACGGAGGAAAATCAGGAGAAGATCAGTCTTATGAAACAGCTGATCCGGATGCGCCGTACAGAGGAGACTTGCAGAAGTCCGCATTTCCATTTCCCGAACCGGTATCCGGACAGACGGTGTGTGGAGTATATTAAAATTGATTCGGAAAACCGCAGTCTGGAGGTAGTGCTGAACTGTTCCGTAGATGCAATGGATGTGGGCGAAGCCGGTGAAACCCTTTTTTCGAGAAATTACGAACGGGGAATACTGAAGAAGAACGGTACGCTGATCAGAAGAAAGTACTAGGAGAAAGGAATATTATTATGACAGAAATAAAAAGACCGTGGTGGAAAAATGCAGTTGTCTATCAGATCTATCCGAAGAGTTTTCAGGATTCCAACGGGGACGGAATCGGCGATATTCAGGGGATTATAAGCAGACTCGATTATCTGGAAGAACTGGGAATCGATGCAGTGTGGATTTCACCCATGTACTGCTCTCCTCAGGACGACAACGGATACGATATTTCGGACTATCAGGATATTGATCCTATGTTCGGCAGCCTGGATGATATGGAAGAGCTGATCACAAAAGCAAAAGAGAAAAATATTCGGATCATAATGGATCTGGTACTGAATCACACTTCGGACGAACACCGGTGGTTTCTCGAGGCGAAGAAGTCAAAAGACAATCCGTATCACGATTACTATGTGTGGAAAGACGGCGAAGAAGGAGTGTATCCCAATGACATGAAGGCTGCTTTCGGAGGTCCGGCCTGGGAGTGGGTGCCGGAACTGAAACAGTATTATTTCCATCAGTTCTCCGTAAAACAGCCGGATCTGAACTGGGAGAACCCGAAAGTACGCAGGGAGATCTATGATATGATCCTCTGGTGGATGGACAAAGGTGCAGGCGGATTCCGCCTTGATGTAATTGACCAGATTGCAAAAGAGCCGGATAAGAAGATTACAAACAACGGGCCGAGACTTCATGAATTCCTTCAGGAGATGAGCAGGGAGACCTTCCAGAAAGGTGATTTGATCACTGTGGGAGAGGCCTGGGGAGCGACCCCGGAGATCGCAAAACTCTACAGTAATCCGGACGGAAGTGAGTTCTCCATGGTCTTCCAGTTTGAGCACATGGTGATGGATCAGCAGGCCGGAAAGGAAAAGTGGGATCTTGCGCCGCTGCCTTTTGTCAGGCTGAAAAAGTGCCTTGCAAAATGGCAGACAGAACTTTACGGAAAAGGATGGAACAGTCTGTTTATGGACAACCATGATCTTCCAAGAATCGTCTCACGCTGGGGAGATGACGGAAAATACCGCAAGGAGTCTGCCAAGATGCTTGCAACGATACTGCACGGAATGCAGGGGACACCTTATGTCTATCAGGGCGAGGAATTGGGAATGACAAATGTGAAGTTCCCGGATATCAGTTCCTATGAAGATATTGAGACACTCAATATGTACCGTGAGAGGATGGAGGCGGGATATGCCAGAGAGGATATCATGCGCTCGATCTATGCGAAGAGCCGTGACAATGCGCGCACTCCCATGCAGTGGAACGGGGACGAGAACGCCGGATTTACGACAGGCAAGCCGTGGATCGTATTGAATCCGAATTATAAGGAGATTAATGCGGACAGCGAGAGGCAGGATCCTGATTCCGTATATAATTTCTATCGGAAGCTGATCCGTCTCAGAAAAGAGTATCCCGTATTTGTGGATGGAAAGTTCGAGCTGCTCCTTCCGGAAGATGAGCAGATCTTTGCCTATACAAGAACCGACGGAGATCATCAGCTGCTTGTGACCGCCAACTTTACCGGTGAGCCTGCACAGTGCTCTGCGTTGAAAGAATGGGAAGGCGCACAGGTGCTGATCCACAATTATGAAGGCGGACTGTCTGCAAACAGGGATGAGGGGACTTTAAATCTCAGACCGTATGAGGCAGTTATTCTGTATAAATAGCCGGCAGTTAAAATGGATATTCCTGCTTGACACAGCCAGACTTTGTGAGGTAGAATAACCGATGTAGAGAAAGCGTTGAAGAGGACAGTAAGCTGTCTGTGCATCGACAGAGAGGGATTGAAGGCTGAAAAGATCCTGTTGTACGGCATGACTGAAGACCACCTCGGAGCGGCCCTAATCAGGCACGGTGATTCCGTTATCATCACATGAATTAAGATGGTTTTCCATGGAAAACAAGCAGGGTGGAACCGCGGGTGTATTCCCGTCCCTGTGCGGAGTGTTTCCATGCGGCCGCATATTTTCAGAGAGTATCAGGAGACATTCCATTCGGGGTGTCTCTTTTTTGGCGGTTGCAACGAGGCAAAGTCCGGGTTTGCCCGGGACCTTGGCGACCGCTTATAATTCCGGAATCTGCCTTTTGACATTCCCGGTTATTTGCGGACAGCATGAGAAGAATTGTATAAATTAAGAGGAAAGGAAGAAAAAAAGATGAAAGTTACATTGAAAGACGGTTCATTCAAAGAGTATCAGGAACCGAAGAGTGTGTATGAAATTGCACTTGATATCAGTGAAGGCCTTGCCAGAGTGGCGACAGCAGGCGAGGTGGACGGAGAGACAGTGGATCTCCGTACAGTAATTGATCACGACTGTGAGCTGAATATCCTGACATTTTACGATGAAAAGGGCAAAGGAGCATTCCGCCACACGGCATCGCATATTATGGCTCAGGCGATCAAGAGACTGTACCCGGAGACAAAGCTTGCCATCGGACCGTCCATTGCAGACGGATTCTATTATGATGTGGACAGAGAGATTCCGTTTACAACAGAAGATCTGGAGAAGATTGAAGCGGAGATGAAGAAGATTGTCAAAGAGAATCTTGAAATTAAACAGTACACAATGCCGAGAAATGAGGCAATTGAATACTTTAAAGAAAAAGAGGAGCCATACAAAGTAGAGTTGATCGAGGATCTGCCGGAGGATGAAACCATTAGTTTCTATTCTCAGGGCGAATTTACAGATCTGTGTGCAGGTCCTCATCTTATGACAACAAAACCGGTAAAAGCATTTAAGCTGACAAGCCTTGCGGGGGCATACTGGAGAGGTGACGAGCACAACAAGATGCTCCAGAGAATCTACGGAACTGCATTCCCGAAAAAGGCGGAACTGGAAGAGTACCTGACCATGATTGAGGAGGCAAAGAAACGTGACCACAGAAAGCTGGGCAAAGAGCTCGGACTGTTTATGATGCGCGAGGAGGGACCGGGATTTCCGTTCTTCCTTCCGAACGGAATGGTGCTTAAGAACACACTTCTGGACTACTGGAGAGAGATTCACCGCAAAGCCGGATATGTGGAGATCAGTACGCCGATCATGCTGAGCCGCCATCTGTGGGAGACTTCCGGACACTGGGATCACTACAAGGAAAATATGTATACAACGGTGATCGATGATGTGGATTTCGCCATCAAACCGATGAACTGCCCGGGCGGTATTCTTGTCTATGAGTCAGAGCCGCGCTCTTATCGTGATCTTCCGATACGTATGGGTGAACTGGGTCTGGTACACCGTCACGAGAAATCCGGACAGCTTCACGGGCTGATGCGTGTGCGCTGCTTTACACAGGACGATGCGCATATTTTCATGACTCCGGAGCAGATCAAAGACGAGATTAAAGGCGTTGTGAAACTGATCGACGAGGTATACAGCCTTTTCGGATTTAAATATCACGTAGAGCTTTCCACACGTCCGGATGACAGCATGGGAAGCGATGAAGACTGGGAAATGGCAACAGACGCACTCAGGGCAGCGCTGGATGATATCGGACTTCCGTATATTGTAAACGAAGGAGACGGTGCATTCTACGGACCGAAGATCGACTTCCATCTGGAGGATTCCATCGGAAGAACATGGCAGTGTGGTACGATCCAGCTCGACTTCCAGCTCCCGCTCAGATTCAACCTTGAGTATACGGGTGCAGACGGAGAGAAACACAGACCGATCATGATCCACCGTGTTGTATTTGGCTCCATCGAGCGTTTCATCGGTATTCTGATCGAGCACTTCGCCGGTGCATTCCCAACATGGCTTGCACCGGTACAGGTGAAAGTACTTCCGATTTCCGACAAGCATATGGAGTACGGCACAAAAGTACTGGAAGAGCTGCAGGCAGCAGGTATTCGAGCGGAGATCGACACAAGGGCCGAGAAGATCGGATACAAGATCCGTGAGGCTCAGATGAAAAAGATTCCGTATATGCTCGTGGTCGGAGCAAAAGAAGAGGAAGAAGAAAAAGTATCTGTCAGAAGCAGAGTAAACGGTGATGAAGGTCAGTGCGGACTCGGTGAGTTTGTAGAGAAGATCAAAGAAGAAATCGTACTGAAGAAATAAGTTTTCGATTTTTCGTATCGGCTAATATTACGCACAACGTCTGGACACAGTCACCTACTGCAGTCTGACTCACGTATCCACAGACAGAGAAAAAGATTAATACCGGCTCCGGTTACGGGAAATAAC
>CAJFGR010000046.1 GCA_904377845.1 uncultured Ruminococcus sp.
AATCTTTTTCTCTGTCTGTGGATACGTGAGTCAGACTGCAGTAGGTGACTGTGTCCAGACGTTGTGCGTAACATCAGCCGATACGAAAAATCGGAATTTCATTGCCAAACCCCGTTAAATGGAATAAAATAATTCTGGTGTTGTTTATGAATTATACATATATTGTCGAATGCAGTGACGGTTCCCTTTACACCGGATGGACGAATGATCTGGAGAAACGCATCAAAGCACACAATGATGGAAAGGGTGCAAAATATACGAAATCCCGCCGACCGGTGGTGCTGGCATATTATGAAGAATTTCAGACCAGAGAAGAAGCCATGCGTCGGGAGTGGGAGATCAAACAGATGAGCAGACAGAAAAAGATGAGGATGATCTCAGCAGAAAAAAACTGAGATCATCCCTCTTTTTATGAGGTGTATAAAGATGTATACCGGAGTCTTTCTTACATCAATCCGAGGCCTTTTGCTACAATCATGATGAAGTCCTGTACGTTTGTGACGATTGTTGTAGCAGCAAGACTTCCGCGGTCCAGCAGTTTGTTGACTACGAATTCATCGGCGTCCACCGTGTAAAGGAATACAGGACGTATTGTACCGTCTTCAAGGACACGGTAGGAAGGCGTCATATTTCCTGTAGCAATGGTGTGCAGCATAGTGGCAAGACAGATTACGGTGGTGGACTTCCTGACCATATTTCTCATTGCCGTCTGGCCTTCATACGCATTCCCGATCACTTCCGGAAGAGGACCGTCATCACGGATGGATCCGGTGAGGACGAATGGAACATCATGTTTCACACAGCTGTACATGATTCCGTTGTCAATGTGATAGTCATCGATAAACTGAGCAATGGAACCGCTTTTTCTTACGCGGTTGATAACATCCAGATGGTTGTAGTGCCCGTTGGGCTGGGATTTCTGCGTGTAGATATCCTGTCCGAGTGCGGTGTGGAACATGGAGCCCTCGAGATCGTGAGTGGCCAGCGCGTTTCCCGCCATCAGCCCGTCTACATAGCCGTTTTCTACCATAACCTGCATTGCACGGCGTGCGTCTGCATCAAAGGAAAATGCGGGTCCCATTACCCACAGGATATTTCCGTGCTCTTTTTCATATTTTAAAAGTTCGAAGAGGCGGTCATAATCCCTTGCAAAGGAAGTCTCACGGCTTCTTCCCTGCCGGAAGACGAACTGGTCGCCGCCGGTCTCCGCAGGATCTTCAAATCCGGTGGAATGCAGATAGATTCCTTCTTCTGCGTTTTCAGAGCGCCCCAGGATGACTTTGTCACCGAGCTCCAGATTGCGGTTCTCTATGACTTTTAATTCTCCATTGTCGCCGATTACCACGCTGGAGTCCATACGGCTTTCTTTTGCAAGAATCCATTTTCCGCCTATTTTAAAATATTCCGGATACATGGAAGTACTGTGGTAGTTCTCAGGTGCAACGCCTTTGATCGTTACCTCCTCCCATTTCGCGTCCGGCGCTTTGACAAATTTTTCTTCTGTAAAATCCGGTTCCCTGTATTCTGGTAAATGAAACATATGATATCATTCCTCTCTTCTGTTTTATCTTGTCATGTGCTCTGGCTGATGATGCTCTTTTATCAGAACATACTGGCGCTTGCGCCATTAAAAGCAGCGAAAATATTTACCGTTCATAGACACATCTGCCGCCGATATAGGTTTGTACGACTTTGACTTTATCAATATTTTCAGCCGGGATGTTCAGAATATCGTCGCTCAGTACAGCGAAGTCCGCATGATAGCCGGGCTTCAGCATTCCCGTATCGGGGAAGCCGGCGGCGAGAGCGGCTCCCTTTGTGTATAATGTTACAGCAGCGGCGATATCGACAGCCTGGTCCTTCCCGCAGTCTGCCCCGTCTGCAGAGGTACGGGTTACGGCAAGTTTCAGGCCGGGGAAAGGATCAGACGGATCCGACCAGAATGTAGCCGGGGCATCTGTCGAGAATCCTAAAGTTACGCCTGCATCCAGCATTTTTTTATACGGATAGCACTGCTTCATCCATTCTTCCCCAAGATTGGAGAGATAACTCTTGCTCTCGGCGTAAGGGAAGATTGGCTGGGAAACGAAAGAGATGCCGTGTTCCGCTGCTTTTCTGATGCTTTCCTCTGAAGGATCGGTAACGTGTTCTACTCTTACGTAAGGAATCTCCGGAGACGTCCAGGGGTCTTCCATACAGGCTCGGTCGATCATTCTAGAAATAGCTCTTCCGCCCATAGCGTGCATGGAGAGCTGACAATGATTTTTTTTACAGAATGCAATAGCGGTTTCGACTAAGTGATCACTGCACACGGAGATGCCATATTCGTTTTCGGAGCCGAAGTAAGGGCGGTTCATCCACGCTGTTCTTCCGGAAATGCTGCCGTCCCCGATGAGTTTCAGACCTGCTGCGAAGATCTGGCGGCTTCGGTCATATCTCTCCTCCGGGATCCGGAAGTCTTTATTGTCTGCGAAGAAATCCCACATATAATAGACGCCGACTCTCTGGTGAAAGCCTTTCTCAGCGGCAGTCTCATAGACAGGAATATTATCACTGTCATCAAGATTTCCCATATCGCAGATCGTGGTAATTCCCTGGGAGGTTAGCACCTCGCCGAGTTCCAGCAGATTGTCTACGTGCTGCTCTACAGATTCCTGAGGCATCAGCGGTGCGATCAGATTGCGGGCATTTTCTTTCAAAACTCCTGTAGGCTCGCCGTTTTCATCACGCTCGATCTCACCTCCCGGCGGATCCGGTGTGTTTCGGTCGATACCGGCCAGTTTTAACGCCATACTGTTGACGCAGCGGATATGTGCGCACGTACGCATGATGGATACAGGAGAGTCGCTGCATCCCCGGTCAAGATCATAACGGGTAGGGGAGCGTCTTTCAAGGAGCCCCTGCTCGTCATAGCCCCAACCTTCAATCCACTCTCCAGGAGCCTGCTGTTCCCGGCGATTTCTGACTGCCTCGACAAGATCTTCTATAGAATTGATCTCAGGAGGCATGGCGGTGATCTTTTTGCGAAAGTCTGCCAGCATGACCGGATGCATATGGGCGTCTACAAAGCCGGGTATAACGCGCCTGCCGTTCAGATCCGTTACGTCAGAGCTGCCTGACTGTGTTGAAATGAATTCTGCATACTCCTGCGGCATACAGCTCTTTTCCCCGATCCAGACGATGCGGTCGTTTTCTGTTACCATACTGTCTGCAAAAGGCAAAGTGTCATCTGCCGTAAATATTTTTCCATTAATAAAGATATGTTTTTGAGTTTGTTTCATGCTGTTCTACACTCCTTCAGAATCTATGATAGCAGAATGACAGGTTTTTGTCAGGAAAAATCCCGAAAAACCTTGTAAAATCCGGTGAAAAATGTTAGCATAAAGAATATTTATGCAGACAGGATTTATAATTATGAACAAAAGACTCCGAGGCTGGAACAAGAAGATGTCCGGAGTTTTTTCGTTTTATAAGGAACATATGAAAAAGGAAATGGCGGAAAGGGGCATAAGATATGGCGGTATCGGCGCAAGAGATAAAGAAAAAGGCATATGCGATAAAGGATCAGATCACGCGGGACAGGAGATGTCTGCATCAGATTCCGGAGATTGGTACAGATCTGCCAAAGACAAGTGCATACATCAAAAAGCGTCTGGATGAGATGGGAATTTCGTGGAAAGACTGCGGAGGTCCGCTCCCGGCTAAGATGACAGATGACTTTGTGGAAGCGGGATTCCCCAGAATGGAGAGGGAGACCGGCATTACCGCAGTGATCGGACACGGAAGCCCGTGTATCCTTTTAAGAGCAGATATGGATGCGCTGCCGGTCAGAGAGGACAATGATCTGGAGTATAAATCATGCAATGGAGCCGGTCATATGTGCGGGCATGACAGCCATGCGGCCATGCTCCTCGGAGCGGCACAGATTTTAAAGGATATGGAAAGCGAGCTGAAAGGTTCTGTAAAACTCATGTTCCAGCCGGGTGAGGAGACCGGAGCAGGCGCGCGCGTTATGGTAGAAAACGGCGCTCTTCAGGCGCCTCAGGTGGATGCGGCGTTCGGGCTGCACGTCCAGCCTACGGATGAAACCGGGAAAGTCGGCTATGCGGTGGGAGTGAATTCTGCATCGCTGGATTCCTTTATCCTCAAGATTCACGGAAGAGGAGGGCATAGTTCCCAGCCTCAGCTCTGCACTGATCCGCTGATGATCATGAATCAGGTCTATCAGGCGGTTAATCTGCTGGCAACACGGGAAGCCGATCCCGCAGCAATGGTGGCTCTGACCTGCGGTGTGGCAAAGGGCGGCACAGCAGTCAATATTATTCCTGACGAGGCAGAACTCCACATCGGGCTTCGCACGCTGGATGTAGATGCAGCTGAGCATTTAAAACAGCGCATTCCCGAAGTGATCGATCATTATGTAAAAGCGTGGAACGGGGAGTATGACCTGACAATATTCCACACTCCATGTACATTTTCAAATGAAGAACTGTGCAGATCGGTCGTCCCCCATATCGGTGAGATCGTAGGAGATGAAAAGGTACATCAGATCCCCCCGATGACAGGAACGGAAGATTTCGGATATGTGACAACAGAAGTCCCTGGTATGTTTGCATTCATCGGAGCGGGAAAGCCGGGCAATGCACCGCTTCACAGTCCGAAGATGATACTGGATGAGGAAGTGCTGCCTCTCGGGGCAGCAGTCCATGCTAACGTGGCAGTCACGTGGCTTGAGGAACATGGAAAGGAGAAACATTAAAATGAACGGAAAAACCCGGAAGCAGAAAGGCTTTCATATGCCTCATGTCTTCATTATATTACTTGTTATTATGCTTTTTGTCGTACTTCTCTCTTATCTGATCCCCAGCGGGGCATATGAGCGGATCGAGGACAGCTCAGGAATCACGGTGATTAATCCGGACACGTTCCAGTATGTGGAAAATGAAACGCCCATTACATTTATGGATTATTTTGAGGCCGTATATACCGGATTTGTCAACGGCGCAACGATCATGGGGACACTTTTTATCAGCTCCGGCGTCATCTATCTGCTGGAAGTCAGCGGAGCGTTCGGTGCGGGTATCAATATGATCCTGAAAAAGACAAAAGGAAAAGAGTTCTCTGTCGTATGCATTTTCTATACGATCTTTGTCGTGTTCGGAGTACTCGGATACGGCGAGGCGGCTTATCCGTTCTATCCCCTTGCGGTTACCATCGGATTCGCACTGGGATATGACCGTATGGTGGGAACGGCGCTCGCCATTGTAGGCAGCACGGTCGGATTTACATCCGGCCTGATGAATACATTTACAACCGGAGTGGCACAGCAGATTGTAGGACTGCCTCTGTTTTCAGGTATCGGTTTCCGTGCGGTCGGTCTGGTGGTATTCTATATTATCGGTCTGATCGGATTATATACATACTGTCGTAAGATCAAGAGAGATCCTTCGCTTAGCCTTATGAGTGAGGAATATATGAATCAGAAAAAAGAAGAGCACGCAGAGGGAATGGAAGAGATGAATATACGGAGAGCCCTCGGACTTCTTGTATTTCTCGGTATCATTATCGTACAGGGATTTGGCTGTATCAGGCTTGGATGGTCCTTCCCGCAGATCGCGGCAATCTATGTGATCATGGGAATCCTGCTTTCTGTTATCTTCCGGATCGGACCAAGTGAGGCCTGTCAGCTCTTCTGTAAAGGAGCTGTTCGTGTGTTCGCAGCTGCTTTTGCGGTAGGACTTGCCCAGTCGGTTGTAGTACTCATGAATCAGGCGTGCATCATGGATACGATTGTACACGGTATGTCACAGCTCCTGGAAAACAGAAGTGCCATCCTCGCGCTTCTCATTATCTTTGTATTTGTGACACTGTTTAACTTTCTTGTGGTATCCGGAAGCGGAAAGGCCGTCATCGTTATGCCGATCCTTCAGCCTCTCGGAAAGATACTGAATATTAATCAGCAGGTGCTTGTGCTTACCTACCAGTACGGCGACGGTATTACAAACAGCTTCTGGCCCGGAAGTTCCCTCGTCCAGCTCTCTATGTGCGGCGTGGATTACGGTTCCTGGATCAAATTCTGCTGGAAGATATACCTTGGATTTATCGTCAGCGCATTCGTGCTTGTCATGATTGCATACGGAATCGGTTATGGACCGTTCTAAAGTAAAATTCGTGTTTATTGAAGAAACACCGCTGTAATAGTAAAGACATACAAATCGGAAGAGACCGGAACTTCGTCGATAAAGCTGATCCTTTCGACCTGTTTTTTGTAAATTCCGCGATTGTTGGGGAGACACTTCCAATTGGAGGAACACAGAAAATCAAACAGATGCATCATATCGGCTGTATCTGTTTGATTTTCGGACGCTTTATCATAGGATGTCTCTCCCGCCGAACACAAAATTTAATAATTCTCAGCTTTTCTTTCAAAATAAGCTTTCGGATGTGCGCATACCGGGCATACTTCCGGTGCTTCGTCGCCTTCATAAATGTATCCGCAGTTGTTGCATTTCCATCCGAGCGGAGCCTCATCTTTGAAAGTTTTTCCCTCGCGGTAGTGGTCGAGCAGCTTCTGATAGCGTTTCTCATGAGCAGCTTCTACTTTAGCTACGCCGCGGAATTTTGCAGCCAGCTCGGCGAATCCTTCAGCTTCTGCTTCCTCAGCCATACGTTTATACATATCTGTCCACTCGTAATTCTCGCCTGCTGCGGCATCGGCAAGATTTTCCTCTACATTTCCGATTCCGTGGAATTCTTTAAACCACATTTTCGCGTGCTCTTTTTCCTGATTAGCAGTCTCTTCAAAGATGTTTGCCATCTGTACAAATCCTGCTTTTCTTGCAGCAGAAGCGTAGTAGGTATACTTGTTGCGTGCCTGTGATTCACCGGAAAAAGCTTCCATCAGGTTCTGTTCTGTTTTTGTTCCTGCGTATTTAGACATAATAACGAGCCTCCTTTTCGTGAATTTAAATTAATAAAAAAGACTGTCTCAGGGAAATTATATTAAATTCTCAAAGACAGTCTCAAATATATCGCTTATTCTACAGTTGTAATTATATTTCCGGATTAGCCGAAGTATCTCTTCAGAAGTCCAGCAAATGCTTTTCCGTGGCGAGCCTCGTCTCTTGCCATTTCATGAACTGTGTCATGAATTGCATCAAGGTTGGCAGCTTTCGCACGTTTAGCCAGATCGAATTTACCAGCTGTAGCGCCGTTCTCAGCCTCTACACGCATCTCAAGGTTCTTCTTTGTGCTGTCTGTAACAACCTCACCAAGCAGCTCGGCAAATTTAGCAGCGTGCTCAGCCTCTTCGTAAGCAGCTTTCTCCCAGTAGAGACCGATCTCCGGATATCCCTCTCTGTGAGCAACTCTTGCCATTGCAAGATACATACCAACCTCAGAGCACTCACCCTCAAAGTTAGCTCTTAAGTCTGCAAGAATGTCTTCGCTTACACCCTGTGCAACACCTACAACGTGCTCAGCAGCCCATGTCATCTCTCCTGACTGCTCCTGAAATTTCTCTGCCGGTGCGTGACATACCGGACATTCAGCCGGTGCAGCTTCTCCTTCATAAACATAACCACATACTGTACATACCCATTTTTTCATAATTCCTGTCTCCTTTTCTTGAAAATGTATTATTAAGACTTTTTAATGCAGTCACTGCATTCACCATAAAATAATGTAGAACTGGATTCAATCAGTCCGTCAAAATTTTCCGCTGCGAGGCGGTTAACTTCCTCGATGCTTTTCATATCGAGCTCCAGATCCAGTAATCGTCCACATCTGGTACACAAAAAATGATTGTGAGGTTCTGTCCTTCCATCAAACCGGTCTCCGCCATCGGGTGTTGAGATCTTAATTGCCTCACCGATATCTGTCAGAAGATTAAGGTTTCTGTACACGGTCCCGAGGCTGATATTCGGAAAATCTTTCTTTACGTGCATATACACCTCATCGGCAGTAGGATGTTCTTTGGTTGTCATCAGGAAATGTTTGATGGATTCTCGTTGTCTACTATATTTTAAAGTTGTCAATGGGAATCCCCCTTTCATTGCTAAATGAGAACCGTTATTAAAATAATAATGATAACGATTACTGTAATTAGAATATAATACTTTTTCTTTTGTTTGTCAACCTTTATTCATTAAAAAAATCAAAAAAACAATAAAAATAATAAACTATAATTAAACATTTATATATGAAGAATTATTAGTGACAATATGTTACAAAATAATTAATGAAAATATAAAATCAGATATAATATCAGGACATAAATACGGATGTTTGTCGAGATGTGTTGGAGGAAATACTGTAGAATCAGTTGACATAGGAGGATGCTCCTGATATAATATCACCGTAACAAAATTAACAATTGTGTAACATTTAGAACTTCCTACAAAAGATAAAGACACAAATGTCAGGGAGGTTTTATATGGGCAAAACACACATCAGGCAAAAAGTGGTCCTTTCTGCTATTGCAGGGGTGATCATGATCCCGGGGAGTGTGCTTCGTGTATCAGCTGCAGAGGAAACAGAAGAGCAGCCGTTTATACAGGCATCAGGGATTGAATCGGTACTGGAAGAATGTTATGAGACTGAGTTAAAAGACAATATTGATCTCTATCTGGTGCCAACAGAAGAGGGAGAGTATTTGAATATGGCATTTTCTGATACGGGAGATTATACCTATATCAGAAGTGCTCCGGATGAAGACAGCGACTGGGTCGGCAAGCTGTACAAGAATTCTGCGGCTCAGGTGCTGGAGTATCTGGATGGCTGGACGAAGATCCGTTCAGGAACAGCGGAGGGATATGTTCCTGCCGATGCTCTTATAACCGGGGCTGAAGCAAAAGCGCGTGCCGGTGAGTATGAAAATAATACGGTTACGGTTACTGCTTCGGTTCTCAATGTCAGAGACAGTCAGGGGACGGATGCGCAGATACTGACACAGATCATGGAGAATGAGCAGTATCAGGTGACGGGCGATCCGGTGGACGGCTGGTATCCTGTAAAGGTGGGAGATATTGACGGCTGGGTATCCGGCAGTTACGTGACGGAGGAAACCTCTTATTTCTACGGGGAGACAAAGGAGGAAGAAGAGGAACGGATCGCAGAAGAAAAAGCTGCAGAAGAGCGGAAAGCCGCGCAGGAGGCTGCAGCTAAAGCATCGGCGGGGAGCCGCACAGGAACTGTGGGACAGGCTGTGATTGATTACGCCTGTCAGTTTGTCGGAAATCCCTATGTCTGGGGCGGAACAAGCCTTACAGACGGGGCGGACTGCTCGGGATTCGTTCAGTCAGTTTATGCACATTTCGGAATCAGTCTTCCGAGAACAACATACGATATGGTAAATTCGGGATATGCTGTAAGCTATGAAGAAGCACAGCCGGGAGATCTGATTTTGTATGGCGACTGCAGTCACGTAGGTCTTTATATGGGTGACGGCAATATAGTAAATGCTCTTAATTCAGACAAAGGTATCTGCATATGCAGCGCCACATATACAAACATTTACGCGGTCAGACGTGTTCTCTGACACATCACGCAATACAAAACGAGAATGTTGTATAATAAGAACGGGAAGATTGTATTTTACTGAAAATGCAGTTTTCCCGTTTTCGACATTATATATGATAAAATAAGCAAAATGCACAAAAATGTTTTTATTTGTAAAAATCCGTCGAAATCGGAAATCAGGAAGTTTTCAACTTATCCACACTCCGAACAATGAAAAACGTGGAAAAAGTAAGGTTTTTTACTGAGTTATCCACATTATCCACACAAAAACATATGTTTTTGGTGAATTACTCGGGAACGAAAAAAGAACGAACGTTTTGGTGAGTTGTTATGAAAATGTAAAATTGTCGAAAAAAATCGGTTTCATTCTTGACTTTTAAGTATTCAAAAAAACAAAAAATACTGAGGAAACATTTCAGAAAATTCAGAAAAGATTGTTAAATACATAGCGGCAGACAATATATACTGTATAAAATGGAAAAACACGGTTGATAATTTAATTGGCAGGGATTATAATAAGAAACACTGAAGAAATTCAATTAATTTAAGGAGGAAATAGAAATGGCACAGGTTTCTAAAGATACAAAAATCGGAGAACTTCTCAACATTTTTCCGGGGTCTGCACCGATCCTTATGGAGATAGGAATGCACTGTCTCGGCTGTCCGGCATCCCAGATGGAGACGCTGGAGGAAGCGGCTATGGTACACGGTATTGACAGCGCTCTTCTTGTAGAGAAGATCAACGCTGCTATGGCGGCAGAACAGTAGAAAGAGTAAAATGAAAGCCCCGGAGAATGGGCATCTTTGAAAGATGATCCGTTCTCCGGGGTTTTTTTAGTTGTTCTCACAGTGAGGATAGCTTCTGCACGGCATCTGCAGATACGATAATATCACAGTGTTCCTCCAGAAAAGCAAGGATAGTGGAATCTGTTTTTTCAGGAGTGCCGTACTCGGAAAGCATATTGCAGATCTTGTTGAATTCGCTGGTCATGTGTTCCGATGGTGCAAGCGCAAGCAGGAAAACTCCCTCGGAAGTATCTTTGTATAATGTGTTCGCGCCACTGTAAAGCGGTGCGATAAGGCGTGCCGCTTTGATTGCGCTGTCAAGTGATTCGAAGGAAAACAGGCGTACAGAAAATACCGGCGCACCAGTTTCTTCTTTTTCCTTTTTGCCGGTTGTGGTTCCCGCTGCCGCCTCTTTTACTTTGTTCAGGAGGTTAAGAAATTCATCCGCGCCTTCAAGCTTCTCCAGTGTTTCGACATTAATCGGATCAGTTTCACCCGCAGGTGTAAAGCGGGAAAAGCGTGTATCAAGTTCCTCCGGATCTTCGACCTTTGTTATGATAAGAACAATGGAATCGGCCGAAGACGGAATTGCTTCTATCATAAGCGGTATATTATCCGCTTCAAAACCAAAGTCAAAAGAGGCCTGCTGCATCATATCGCGAAATAAAGATTTTGCTTTCTCAGTGCCATAGGCAAGCTCGCTCAGTTTTAGATGGCGCGCTGCCAGATCAGCGTGTGTCAGCGTACAACGAATCTGATTTTCATTGAGCTTTTCAATCTTCATATAATCACATCCTTATACTATATAAGATAATATGCACATCAAATAGATTTAGATACATATTCTCATGATTAGTATAAACAAAAAATATGGCAATGTAAAGAAAAAATATCTGATCGTTCCTGCGGCATTTTGTATGTTGTATATTTTGGAGAGTATGTGGAAAACTCTGT
Source organism: uncultured Ruminococcus sp. (assembly GCA_904377845.1). GTDB lineage: Bacteria > Bacillota > Clostridia > Lachnospirales > Lachnospiraceae > Mediterraneibacter. The sequence goes on from CAJFGR010000046.1 coordinate 11,260, forward strand.
CTGGTACGTGAGGCGCTTTATCAACAAATCAACACAGGTTATGAACAATAAACACATTGCAAACTGTATGCGGGGCTCATATAATGGCACTTACAAAAGACGGCATTGCCGATAAGTAAATGCATGGAAGGGAGGAGTACGGAAACGAAAAAGTGAATGGTGAGTTCCCGCTGAAGATCCGGCTGTCTTTTGCATTTCAGAATGCCGACAGTATGTCACAGATACTTCCTTATGGCAATCTGATTAACTTTATTCTATTTATCGCGGTCAGGGCGGGCGAAGGAGTATACAATGAAAATGGATGAGACAGTTTACAGAGAGCTGTTTACAGAACTGGAAAATTATGAACAGAAGGGAATTGATATTTCAATTGACGGATATCGCGCAAGTCCCCTGCAGATTGTAACAGCTTATATGACAAAAGAAGAAGGTACATATATGCGTGATTATGTTCTGAGTCGGGAAGGAAATATAGAGGCGCTGGCATTTACTGATATTAATCATCAGGCGGGAAATACCCCTTGACCTGCCGGACAGAAAATAATTACTGATGTATTTTCATTAGGCTGTTTAAATTCTTCTCAAACAGGTAAATTATTAATGACTGGAAATGAATATGTGGTATAATGATTGCACAATGTGCAATTCGGGCCGGTGAAAAACGGTCCGCCCTGCTGCGCAGGGATTATACCGGCACCCCACGGCTTGAAAAGTAAATAGCGCTAAAGCGCCGCTTCCTTTTCTGTGCACGTGGTATAATAATTACCGATAGGAGGTACGGAATGGACGAAAGAGAAAGAAAGGGCGCACGCGGGAAGCGAAGCAAAACAGCCGGACCGCAGAAACAGCGTCCTGACAGATACGCCCACGGACCGTCAGACAGAGGTTCCGGCCGCAGACGGGCAGTCAGACCGGGATCGGGGAAGAGAAGCAGCAGAGCCAGAAGAAGACGGCGTAATGCAGTGATAAGATGGCTGATCTTCATTATATTGATACTTGCAGCGGCAGGAGGTTTCCTGATCTGGCATAGATACGGTGCATCAAATGAGAGAGCGGACCGGGAACAATATTATGGACTGGATCAGGAAGATGAAATTGCGGTTGTGGTCAATAATGAAGTTGTCAGAGATGAGGCGGACTCTTCGGCAGAAGAATCAGAGACCTCGCCTGCACCGGGAAAAGTTTACGACGGACAGTATTATATAGAATATTCAGTTGTGAGAGACCGGATTAATAGTCGGTTTTACTGGGATCCGAATGAGAATATCCTGCTGTATACATTACCGGAGGGCAATGTTGCGGTAGAGGTCGGAAGTAATGAATATACAGATGTTGCGGAGAAGAAAAGCGCGGATTATACGATCCTGAAGACAGAAGGAAGTACGGCATATATTGCACTTCCGTTCATCCAGGAGTATACAAATATGGACTATGAAGTGTATGATGATCCGGTCAGAGCTGTAATCACATCCGAGTGGGGCGAGATACAGACGGCGGAAATCAAAAGAGACACTGAGGTACGGTATCAGGGTGGAGTGAAGAGTCCGATTCTTACAGAGATAAAGAAGGGAAGCAAAGTTACAGTTCTCGAGGATGAAAATGACTGGATGAAAGTGGGGACAGAAGATGGGTTTATCGGTTATGTCCGGACAAGACTTTTAAACGACATTCATGAAGAAACAACCTCCAGAGAATTTGATGAACCTGTATATACAAATATTTCCAAAGATTATACCATTAATATGGCGTGGCATAATGTCTCAAACTCCGATGCGAACGGATATATTCTCCAGACGATTGCGGAGACAAAGGGGCTCACAACGATTGCGCCTACATGGTTCAGCCTCGCGGATACGGAAGGAAATGTCACATCTCTTGCGGATGCGGATTATGTAAACTATGCCCATCAGTCCAATTTAGAAGTCTGGGCAGTGCTTCGTGATTTCCATGGGGGAATCAATTCTTATGATGAGACGTATGAAGTGCTCAGTTATACTTCCAAACGTACAAGGGTAATCAACCAGGTGGTTGCAGAGGCTATTGAGAACGGCATTGACGGGATTAATCTTGATTTTGAGCTGGTGTCAGCTGCCTGTGGAGAACATTATATCCAGTTTGTGCGGGAATTGTCAGTCAGATGCAGACAGAATGGTCTTGTGTTATCTGTTGATAACTATGTGCCGCAGCCGTACAACGAACATTATGATATAGAAGAGCAGGGAAATGTGGCCGATTATGTAGTGATTATGGGATATGATGAACATACCGACGGCTCCTATGAAGCAGGTTCGGTTGCTTCAATCGGTTATCTTGAGAATGGGATAACAGATGCCCTGAAGTCTGTGTCGGCTGATAAACTGATTGCCGGAGTACCGTTTTTTACCAGACTCTGGTTTGAAACGCCTAAGACTGAAGATGAGCTTGCTCAGGAAGCGGGCACGGAGGCGGCATCTTACCCGAACAAAGTCACAAGCTCGGCATATGGAATGGACGAAGCGGCGCGGGTTGTGGAAGATGCGGGTGTACAGGCTCAGTGGGATTCAGAAACCAAGCAGAATTATGCCCAGTGGGAGGCTGACGGTGGAACGTATAAGATATGGCTGGAAGACAATCAGTCCCTTGAAGAGAAACTGAAAGTTATTAAATCCAATGATCTTGCCGGAGTTGCGGAGTGGAGCCTTGGTATGGAGAATTCATCGGTTTGGGACCTGATTCTCCAATATGTGAACTGATTGTGGATGTACTACCAGGGTGATGACAGAACAGTTTATTGCAGACTTTGATACAGTTGTGCCGTAAAATAAGATACTTCAGAAAGAGACATCCTCTTTCCGCATATATATTATATGTAGGAAAGGGGATGTTTTTTGTGAAAAAGAGAATGAAATACGCCGTAATTATTCTGATAATGGCTGGAATAATTTTTCTCTGCCAATATGCGGGAAGAGGACTGCGAGATTATATTAAGGCTGACAGGGCGGCGGCTACATCAGTTTCAGGTTCGGAGAAATTAGTTGTCCTGGATCCGGGGCACGGAGGCATTGATGCGGGAAAGACAGGAGTAAATGGAGCAGAAGAAAAGGAAATAAACTTAAAAATTGCTTTGATAGCAAAAAGAATGCTGATAGAAGAAGATATTCCGGTTATTATGACACGCGAGAGCGATGACAGGCTTGGAGATACACAGACGAAGGATCTGAAAGAACGGGTAAAAATTATGAATGAATCTCGTCCGGCACTTGTTGTAAGCATACATCAGAATAGTTTTCAAGGGTCTGATGTGAAAGGACCGCAGGTGTTTTACTATACGGATTCTGCGGAGGGGAAGACTGCTGCAGAGATTCTGCAGGCGGGACTGAATCAGATTGATCCGTCTAATGCAAGAGATATGAAGTCTAACGGTTCCTACTATATATTAAAGCACGCGAAGGTCCCTGTCGTTATTGTTGAATGTGGTTTTCTTAGTAATGCGGAGGAGGCGGCAAAGCTTGTAACCGACGAATATCAGGAAAAAATTGCATCGGCTGTTGCTGCCGGGATTATACAATACATACGCGAAAATTCCCAGTGATTTCCCGGCCTACAAAATAGTTTTTTTTTAGTACGAATGATGGTATAATAAAATTTATGGAAACAAAAATTATAAAAATAGATAAAAATCAAATAAACGAAGAGGTAATCAAGGAAGCCGGAGCGCTTCTGAGAGAAGGAAAACTGGTTGCATTTCCGACGGAGACAGTGTACGGCCTGGGGGCGGATGCGCTTCAGGAAGAGGCGGCAAAAAGGACTTATGAGGCGAAAGGCAGGCCATCGGATAATCCGCTTATCGTGCATATAGCCGACTATGATGATCTGAAAAAGATTGCAATAAATATTCCTCCGGAGACAGATATGCTGGCAGCGCATTTCTGGCCGGGGCCGCTGACGATGATTTTTCAAAAAAGCGATATAGTGCCGTATGGAACAACGGGAGGACTGGATACAGTTGCTGTCCGAATGCCGGTTGATCCGATAGCTCAGGCGCTGATCAGGGAAGCGGGCGGATTTGTATCGGCTCCCAGCGCCAATACTTCCGGGCGGCCGAGTCCTACGACAGCGCAGCATGTGGAGGAGGACCTTAACGGAAAGATTGACATGATACTTGACGGTGGAACCGTGGATATCGGACTGGAATCCACTATACTGGATATGACTGTTTCGCCGCCCATGATCCTGAGACCGGGAGCGATTACGGAAGAGATGTTCGAAAAAGTGATCGGTCCGGTAAACGTCGATCAGACGCTTTTAAGTGAGAACAGTACACAGGCGCCTAAAGCGCCGGGCATGAAATACAGGCATTACGCGCCAAAGGCAAAACTGATGATTGTAGAAGGGGATCTCAGAGAAGAGATACTTGCCATACGTCAGCTGGCATATGAGGCGGACAGAAAAGGACATCCGGTCGGGATTATTGCCACGAGCGAGACGCTTCCCTTTTATAATCACGGAATTGTGAAAAACATCGGCACAAGGGAAAATGAGAAGAGCATCGCACGCAATCTGTACGGAGTATTGCGGGAATTTGATGAGGAAAATGTGGATACGATTTACAGCGAGTCTTTTGCGGTACAGGGAATGGGAACCGCGATTATGAATCGGCTGGAAAAAGCGGCAGGGCATCTGAGAATATCTGCATCAGAGGTTGTAAAGCTTCAGAAATACAGAAGAATAACTTTTGTGAGCGGAACGGATTCAGCCAGAGGGCCGATGTGCGCGGAACTTCTGAGGCATTGTGATCTGAAACAGGAATATGTGATTGACTCCAGAGGGATGGTCGTACTCTTTCCTGAACCGGCAAATCAGAAGGCGGAAGCTGTTATGAAAAGTGTGCAGATGACATTGGAGGGGCATAGTTCGCTGCAGCTGGATCCTGAAGAAATCCAGGAAGATACATTAATCCTTACAATAGATCAAAGCGAAAAGGAAAAAATACTTGCGGAATGCGATGCGTCAGAAAATGTATATACGCTTAATGAATTTACCGGTGACAATACAGAAATTCCGGATCCTTACGGCAAGCCTCTGACAGCCTATGGGGAATGTCTGGAAGTACTGGAAAGAATAATTAAAAAACTTGCGGATAAATTAAATTCACTTATGGAGGAAGGAAAATGGGAAGAACAGTCGTGATGGATCATCCGCTGATTGCGCATAAGATCAGCTATATTCGTCAGGAGAATGTCGGGACGAAAGAATTCAGAGAGGTTATCGGGGAGATTGCGCAGCTTATGTGCTACGAAGCAACGAGAGATCTCAAGACGGAGGATGTGAAGATTAAGACACCGATTGCGGAGATGACGGGAAAAATGCTTACCGGTAAAAAACTCGCGATTGTACCGATTCTTCGCGCCGGTCTTGGAATGGTGGATGGAATGCTTTCTCTGATTCCCACTGCAAAAGTAGGGCATATTGGTCTGTACAGGGATCCTGAGACACTGGAGCCGGTAGAATACTACTGCAAACTTCCGGCGGATTGCGGCGAAAGAGAAGTGTTTGTGGTAGATCCCATGCTTGCTACGGGCGGATCCAGTACGGCGGCGATCCGTATGCTGAAGGATAAAGGGGTGAAACATATCCGTTTTCTCTGTATATTAGCTGCACCGGAAGGTCTGAAGAGAATGCAGAAAGAACATCCGGATGTTGACATTTATATAGGAGCTCTGGATGAGAGATTGAACGACCACGGCTATATTGTTCCGGGGCTTGGAGATGCGGGAGACCGTATATTCGGTACTAAATAGTCTGCGCGGAAAATCAGCCAATGCTGTCCGCGGCGCAAAGGAGATAGTGAAATGTCAGGAAAAAGAACGGATTATCTGTCATGGGATGAATATTTTATGGGAGTGGCAATGCTGTCCGGAATGAGATCGAAGGATCCTAACACGCAGGTTGGGTGCTGCATTGTAAGCGAAGATAATAAAATACTTTCTATGGGGTATAATGGATTCCCAATCGGATGTTCGGATGATGAATTTCCGTGGGCCAGAGAGGGAGAGGATCCTCTCGAAACAAAATATGTGTATTCAACACACAGCGAACTTAATGCAATCTTAAATTACAGCGGCGGCAGTCTTGCAGGAGCAAAGCTGTACGTTACGCTTTTCCCGTGCAATGAATGTGCCAAGGCAATTATACAGTCGGGAATAAAGGAAGTAATCTACGACTGTGACAAATATGCCGATACCGCCGGTGTTCAGGCATCAAAACGCATGATGGATGCAGCCGGCGTTCGGTATCATCAGTATCACAGAACACATCGGAAGATCGAAATTGATCTGTGATTTAAATGCTCCCGGAGGGGAGCATTTCTGCGCATAAAATAATACGAAAGAAAGAGGAACTTTATTATGAAACGTATCTTAATGATGGTGCTTCGCAATCTGTTGATAGTTCCGTATGGATGGGTACGGCTGTGTTATAGAGCGGCCCATGTGGAAAAATACAGTGAGGATGATATGTATTCGTTTCTTCAGTGGATTGATCTCCATGCAAACCGCGGAGGAAATGTGCATATTGATGTTCACGGTGTAGAAAATCTTCCGGAGAAAAACGGATTTATGTTTTTCCCTAATCACCAGGGACTGTACGATGTTCTGGCCATTATTGAAGCGTGTCCGAGACCGTTTTCGGTTGTTGCAAAGAAAGAAATTGGTAATATTCCTTTTTTAAAACAGGTATTTGCCTGTATGAAAGCATATATGATTGACCGCGAAGATGTCCGGCAGGCAATGCAGGTTATCATTAATGTGACAAAAGAAGTGAAGAAGGGCAGAAATTATCTTATATTTGCAGAGGGAACCCGTTCGAAAAATGGTAATCATGTCGGGACATTCAAAGGCGGAAGTTTTAAATCTGCGACTAAGGCGCAGTGCCCGATTGTGCCGGTAGCACTGGTGGACTCCTTTAAGCCGTTTGATACGAATACGATCCGTCCTGTAACCGTGCAGGTGCATTTCCTCGAACCGATATATTATGAAGAGTATAAAGATAAGAAGACTACGGAAATTGCTGCCGAAGTTCAGAAGAGAATACAGCAGGTAATAGATGCTAACGCATAATATATGGAGATGGAGCATTTTATCAAAAAGTTTTTAAATTTTCCGTTGACATTAACGGGAGCCTTTAGTATAATAAATTTCGCACTATTAGTGCAGAACTGAATAAAAACACTGTGGAAGCCACAGTCCAATTCAGAATCAGGAGAAATACTCAAGAGGCTGAAGAGGCGCCCCTGCTAAGGGTGTAGGTCGGGAAACCGGCGCGAGGGTTCAAATCCCTCTTTCTCCGCTCGATATTATCCACGAAAACTACTGGAGCAACCCAGTAGTTTTTGTATACTTAAAGTAAAGTTGTGGATAATATTGTGTTAAAACACCAGATATAGTACTAAAACAGTCGATGAGAAAAAAGTTGAAAAAACTTGTAAAAAATGGTTGACATTAGTAACATGGAATGGTATTATATCTAAGCTGACTCGTGAGAGACAGCAAAAAACAAAGAAAAATAAAAAAGTTCTTGACAAAGTGAAACGGATTTGATAAAATATCAAAGCTGTCGCTTGAGAGAGAACGACAGGAACCTTGATAACTGAACAATAGACAACAACCCTTGAAAATTTCTTTGAAGAG
>CAJFGR010000047.1 GCA_904377845.1 uncultured Ruminococcus sp.
CCTTTCCTTTGTCCGCGGATACGTGAGTCGATCATTCCGTATTTAACCACTTTTCAGATGATTTTCTACTCCTGAGCCGATACGAGAAATCGGAATTTATTTTACAATATATGCTTCTTTTTGAAGATAATGATACATCCGACAATAACCACGATACTCAGCACGACAACAAACGGGAACCCGTCGTCCAGACCCGGCATATCCTTAAAGTTCATCCCGTACCATCCGGTGATCAAGGTCAGCGGGAAGAAGATCGTGGATATCACGGTCAGGAACTGCATATTGCTGTTCTGTTTTGCGTCAATCTGCGCCTGATATGAATCTTTTACCTGCTGGGCGTATTCGAGCAGGTGGTTTGTCCGGCTCATGAGCCGGTCCGCCCGGTCAGTCAGAGTACCGAAATATTTCAGGTGCTTCTTTAAGAAAAATCCGTTTTCATTTTCTTCAAGCTCTTTTGTCAAATCCATGATCTCATCGTAATAGCTCCGGAGATTTAACAGTTCGCGCCGCAGGGGCATCAGTTTTGTCTGGAAGTCGGCGGTATGCTCCTGGCTCACATCCTCTTCCATCCGCAGGAGCCTGCGCTCATATGCTACGAGCATCTCTAAGTCTCTGCTTATAAACTCAGAAATATAATTATAAAGGAAACGCTCCTTCGTCTCTCCCTGATGTGTCTTTTTCCGCTGGATACGGCGGATCAGCCGCTGGGAAAACTCGTCATCATCCACGATCACCACATTACTCCGGTTGACAAAGAAGTACATCCGGTATCTGCTCCCGAGCACATCCAGAAGCTTTGGTATACAGAGCGTTCCTACCACGCAATCCTGCTGATTCTCAAGTCTGCAGAATCCGATCTTTGCCACCTGAATCTCATTTTCATATATGATCCCCGCTTTTGCGAGAACTGCGTCGGCGTGTTTTGAGTCTGTGACAAAAACAGCCGGCGCCTGATCCGTCTCCCACTCTTCCTCCGTCACCGGGAGAAGCTGCTCGCCAAATCTGTAAATCATCCTATCACCTGTTCGTTTTTATTCTTCTCCTTATTACTCTTCGTCCGCGTTGTCCGATGTCTGACCTGCATTTCTCCGGGCTGACTTATCATAGGCTTCCTGATAAAGAGCTTCCTGGGAATTGATCGGCTCTCCCTCACATTTTACAAGAGTATAATTTCCCTCTGAATCTTCTTCTCTTGCCTTCTTATTGTCGCTGAGCATCAGGTCAAAAATGCCCTGAATACGCTCCTTGATCGCCGGAGCGCAGACCGGAGCCGCAACCTCTACACGTTTCACTGTATTTCTCGTCATAAAGTCAGCAGAGGAGATGTAATATTTCCTTCTTTCGCCGCAGCCGAAGATATAGATTCTGGAATGTTCGAGGAAACGTCCCACAATACTGATTATGCGGATATTCTCTGTCTGTCCTTTCACTCCCGGAATCAGGCAGCTGATTCCCCGGATGATCATATCAATAGGAACGCCTGCCTGAGATGCCTCTACAAGTTTATCGATGATCCTCTTGTCTGTCAGGGAATTCAGTTTCAGTCCGATATAGGCATCCTCGCCATTCTTTTTGTGTTCGATTTCTTCCCCGATCATATCGATAATGCGGTTCTGCAGGCATTTCGGCGCTACGAGCAGATGGTCGGATTCTTCCACTGTCTCACCCTTTGTCAGCGCCTGGAACACTCTTGCTGCATCCATACCGATCTGCTCATCGGCTGTCATCAGCGACAGATCCGTATAGAGTCTCGCCGTCTTTTCGTTGTAGTTTCCGGTTCCGATCTGTGTGATATATTCGATTCCGTCTTTTCCTTTCTTCGTGATCAGGCAAAGCTTAGAATGTACTTTGAATCCTTCAAGGCCATAGATGATCTGGCAGCCTGCCTTCTCCAGCATACGTGACCAGCGGATATTGTTTTCCTCATCAAAGCGGGCACGAAGTTCCACAAGGACCACAACTTCCTTTCCATTTTCTGCTGCTTCACAGAGCGCCTCAACGATCTTGCTCTGTTTTGCCAGGCGGTACAATGTCATCTTAATAGAAATAACATTGTCATCCTCTGCAGCTTCATTGAGCATACGCAGGAACGGACGGATCGACTCGTATGGGTAGGAAAGCAGTTTGTCTTCTTCTTCGATCTGCTTTAAAATGCTCTCGCCATCGCGGAAGGATGCGGATTTCTGCGGCACTCTCCTCTCGTAGAATAATTCCGGATTCATGCGGAGATGATCCTGAATCGTAAAGACAAAGGAGAGATCCAGAGGAGCTTCACTGCGGAACACACGCTCCGGTGAAACGTCCAGATACCGGCACAGAGATTCCACCACCGAGCCGTCGATCTCACGGGACATATCAAGGCGCACCGGTGAGAGTTTCTTTCTCTCTTTCATCAGGTCCGCCATAAATTCGCGGTAGTCCAGATCTTCATCATACAGCGCATCTGCATCGATATCCGCATTTCTCACGACACGGATCAGAGACTTGCCGATTACCTTGTATCCTTTAAATACTTTTCCAATATAATGGAGCACAATGTTCTCCGAAAGTATATATCTTCCCTTTCCTCCCGGAAGTTCGATCAGACGCTCTATCATGTTGTTTGTACACGGAATGATACCGATCCTCTCTTTTCCGCTCCTTGTCTGGAGAACAACAACCGCATAGATCTCCTGATTTCTCAGGAACGGGAACGGCTGTCTCTTACCCACTATGGTCGGAGAACTTAAAGGTACGATCTCATGATTAAAATACTGCTCGAGAAATTTCTTTTCCTCAGGTTTAGCCGTAGTAAAGTCGATCAGTGTGATGCCATATTCTGCAACCTTATCCATCAAATTTTTATATGCGGCGTCTTTTCTCTTATTGAGCTTTTTCACCACTTTCAGAATAGCCTTGATCTGCTCCTCTGACGTCATGTTTGTCTTATTATCCCTGATCTTTTTGTTGACCAGCATCTGATCCTGAAGAGATCCCACCCTGACTCTGAAAAACTCATCCAGATTGCTCTGATAGATCGAGACAAAGTTCATGCGCTCACAGAGCGGCACTTCGTTATTCTCCGCCTCTTCCAGCACTCTTTCATTAAATTTCAGCCAGGACAGTTCCCTGTTCATATAAATATTTTCCATTTTTTCCTCCTTTGTAACTAACACAACTTGTTTCCGTTTGCCATCAGCTTAAATTTGCAGTTCAGCCGTTCCGCGGCTCTCCTGCACATCATCATGCGCTTCAAAAATATTTCAAAATAATCCATCACCGTACAGATGGAATCATCTAATTCAAGCTCCATTTGTATAATACGCTTTTCTTTCTGAATAATCAACTTCGAAGATAACGCTTCCTGTTCTGCACTCTGTTGCGCCGCACATCCGTCTTATCCGCCAGGATCAGCGCCGCAGACACGCCGTCCACCGCTGCCCCCGTGGCCTCATCGTGATGGCCGATGGCTGTCGTCACGACGAGGATGTCCTTGAGCGGCATATCTGTATCTTTCAGGATTTGATATGCGAGGATCGCGCCGCTGTGCGCATGGTCGTGCCGGTTAATGCTGTTGCCTATATCATGCATATACCCGGCGATCTTCGCAAGCTCTGTCTTATGCTTGCCATACCCCAGTTCCTTTAGTATCTTTCCCGCGGTTTCAGCAGCCTTTGACGCGTGCTTTTTCGAATGTTCCGTATACCCCAGCTCATTGAGCGTAGCGTTTCCTTTTTCGATCAGGAGATTAATCTCCTCGTTCATCCTGATCTGCTTGTAATCCATCTTCATCACAGTCTCCTCACTGCCTCCATGGCAAGGGCTGATCTCTCACATTCCTGTGCGGTCATGGTGATCTGCCAGCACAGAGGGCTCCCTTTCATATGTTCAGATGCATAGCTCAGCCCGTTCGTCCGTTCGTCAAGAAACGGACGGTCGATCTGGTTGGGGTCACCCAGCAGGATGATCTTTGTATCCTTCCCTGCCCGGGTGATGATCCCTTTGATCTGATCCGGCGTTGTATTCTGAGCCTCATCAATGATCAGATAGGTTTTCACGATGGAGCGTCCCCTTATGTAGTTGAGCGCTTCGGCCTGGATGATGCCCCTGCCGAAAATCTCGTCGACCTTCCCTTTCAGCTCTTCCTCGTCCTGATACCGCTCCTCTTCACTTGAATCAATGAGCTGCTCCAGATTGTCGATGATGGGGCGCATCAGCGGCGATATCTTTTCCTGCTCATCTCCCGGGAGGAATCCGATATCATCGTCAAACTGGGCGTTGGGACGGCAGACCAGAATACGCCGGTACTCCCCGGTCGGATGATTCAGCAGTTTCTCAAGTCCTACTGCAAGGGAATAAAATGTCTTGCTGGTGCCTGCCATTCCTTTGACAATGACCAGCGGTGCTTTCTCTGCCGGCTGCATCAGAGCCTCCTGAAGGAAATATTGTCCTGCATTCCTCGGAGAGATACCGTAAGGAGCGCTTTTACGGAACTCAAGCTTGCGGATCACCCCGTTCACTACACGTCCGAGCTGTGTCTTTTTCGCCGACTGATCCGCCTTTAAGATGACGAACTGATTTTCCTCCAGCTTCGGTACATAGCTTTCCCCGTCTTCACCGAGCACATACGTCCGGTCGGTCGGCACACCTTTTTTCTTAAACTCCTTAAATAATTCTTCCGGTACGTACACCTCACTTCTGCCGCTGTACTGATTCTCATGCTCCAACACCTGATCTGTGGTGAAATCTTCTGCGCAGATTCCCAGGATCTGGGCCTTGATCCGCAGGAGCAGGTCTTTTGTCACAAGGATGACCTGCTCGTCCCGGGATTCAGATAACCCCACACAGACTCTCAGGATCCTGTTGTCTGCCACTTCATCTGACAGATCTTCCGGGAGCTTTACATTGACAAAATTCTTCTCCACGCAAAGGGTCCCGCCGCCATCCAGCTTCACTCCTTTCAGCAGGTCTCCTTTCTGACGGAGCTGTTCCAGATAACGGATTACCCTGCGGGCATTGGCTCCTGTCTCTCCTTCCGCTTTCTTAAAGTGATCCAGCTCCTCCAGTACGACCATGGGCAACACGACAAGATTATCTTCGAAGCTGTCGATCGCATAAGGCGCCTGCAGAAGAATATTTGTGTCTACTACATAAATCTTTACCATACAGTTTCCTCTCAAGTTTCAGTTTTTAATTTTTATATGTAGTCTATTTTATAATAAAGTCCTGAACGTTGGGATGATAAAAATGTTAAATGTAAGTAAAGACACCGGATCTGTGCAGTTTTTGTAATAAAACTACAAAATCCGGTGTCTTTTTTGATTTTTTATCAGTCCTGTCTTTCCTTAGACTCTTTGCTGCACTGCTATATCACCGCACGGTGAAGTCTGCTCCCGAGCCGGCTCAGGATCTCATTTGTGATAGTTCCGGTTTTCTCTGCCATATTCTCCGCTGTAAGTCTGTATTTTCCCGAGCTTCCGATAAATACCACCTCATCGTCTGGCAGGATTTCCGGCACATCTGTCACATCCAGCGTAAGCTGATCCATACAGATTCTTCCGGGTAGTTCAGAAGGCCATAACTCCCCTGAATATGACATCTGAATCCCCGGATGCCGTTTTTGTGCAGATAATCTCTGACCACCCCAAACCTCTGTATCTGTTCCCGTGTATACTTCTCCGCTGCATCCGTGCGCCCATCGGATACACAGAGGTGCGAAAACATCCCCGTTACCCTGAGCCCCGGCAGCGCCCATACTTTCTCTATAAGATCCGGCCTGTCATAGGGGATTCCCAAACGGTGCATCCCTGTATCTACGCCGATATGCACAGCAATCGTATCACAACTCCCTGCATTTCTCCCACAGTTGATTTTTCCGGCATATGCCGACAGCCTGCCGGCATAGTCAAGATCCACCGCTGTCTGTGTCAGACTGTAGTGCATAAGCTCCGCAAATCCGTCCGGATGAGTATACCCGAGGATCAGGATCTGTCCGGATATCCCTGCCTGCCGGAGCCGGATTCCTTCATCTGCAGATGCCACACAGTAGTCCCGGATCCCTTCATCCTGGAGGATCCGGGACACGAGAATATCCCCATGGCCGTAGGCATTGGCCTTTACCGCTGGCATAAGGGCGCATCCGGCGCCGGAAAGTCTCTGCAGTTTCTCCGTATTGTGCAGCAGATTTTCTCTACTTATACCGATCCATGCCCTGTCTGTCTCACGCATTTTCATGCGCCTCCTTTCGTATCCTGATACGCGTGTAAACCAGATCAATAAGTACCGCAGCAGCAAAAGATGCTACAGAAACAGTTATAAACTGGACAAGTGCATTTTCCGCAAGAAGCCAATCCAGACCGGCGGCACCCGCGATTCCTCTCAGCATGATCAGCACGCCCGGATGTATGATGTACACGATCATCGAGACATCCCGCGTCCACCCCGGCGCATATCCCGGAACAGAAAGCAGCAGCCGGAACAGGAAGTACATGACTGGCGGCAGAAACAGATACATACTGTTGTGACGCTGCAGATCCAGACTGAAGGTCAGATATCCCTCGATCAGCATCAGGGTAAGAGTTATACACAAACCTGCAATATTCCATCCCGTACTGATATCCCGCACTGTACTGTTCTTCCGTCCTGTACGGCTGTCTGTCCTCGCTGTACCTGCTGTATTTTCTGTATTTTCTGTCTTTTCTATGCTTGCCTTTCTCTCCCTGAGCAGCCGTCCCATGAGCAGGAAAATCGGAGCATAGAAAATACCGTTTCGTGTGTAGCTGCTCACAGCAAAAATCACATCATACATATGCTCCAGAGCAGGAATACGGGCTGCAATCCCGTAGCAACTGTCCCCGCCTGCTCCGATCAGATAAAGCAGTATAGTAATGCCAAAAACTGTTCTCGCGGGGAATTTCTTCAAAAGCATCATGACCGCGAAACATCCGATGATCACCGCCGGGAAATACCATAGATGGTAAAATGTCCCGTCAAAAATGAGCATCCTGATAAATTCACCGGCACTTCCGGGAAGTCCTCCCGAATAAAAATTAATTGGGAGGTAAAGCACAATTGATACTGCATACAAAAACAGTGTCTTCTTTATAAATCGAATCACTTTACTGCCCGCATCATTTCCGTTTTTTCTCCATGAGCCAAGTACAAAATATCCGGTCGTCATAAAGAAGAAGGGGACCGCCACTCTTCCGGCACAGTAGGTCAACAGAAAATCAAAAGCTTTGCTGATTCCTGAAAATGGAGCTGTGTGGATTCCAATTACCATAACAGCAGCCACGATACGGAAGTAATCAACCCCGGCATAATTCACCGTCTGCGCGTGTCCTCTGCCGCTCATCTTGCCTTCCTTTCTCCCCTGCAGACGCCGCTTATATTTCCGGCACCGCCTGCATTGCCGCAGAACAAATATTGTCTTGAATTCGCCTGCATATTTTTCATCCTGCGTTCTATATACTCTTCAAGAGACAGACCCTTCTCTGCGATGACTACGGAATGAGGGGTACCCACATAACGGAAATGCCACGGTTCTTCACTGATCCCGGTAATCGGTTCTTTTGCCTTCTGATAGCGCTCGATGAACCCGTAATAAGGCGCCAGTTCCCGGAATTTTCTGCAAATGCCTGTCCGCGGAAATTCCGGACAGATAAAGTCGATGTCGGGTGCATTCAAGGCAAGATCGATAGCAAGTCCGGTCTCGTGTTCGCTGCACGCGGGAAGAGCCACATATTTTCTTGCAAAGTCGATCCCCCGTTCTGCCACTGTATCTTCCCAGATCTTCTTCTGCTCCTCTCTGGATCGCCAGCCGCTGACAGGGACAATCTCGTCTTTGCTCCCGATATCCGCCAAGAGCTTTCTCAGCGCTTTTGAAGCTGTCCGCTCCAGTAAGATTCCCGGATATTCATCAAACGCACATACAAGCTCCGACGGATCAACAGGGTGAAAAAGCGGATGCTCTGCATTTACAAGTACAAGATAATTTTTCATTATATTCACACTTCCATCTCGATCAGACGGCTGATCAGTTCCTGAAAAGAAATTCCCGCGGCTTTCATCATTCCCGGATAACGGCTGTGGGCGGTAAAGCCCGGGATCGTGTTCACTTCATTAAAATAAATTTTCCCTTCAGGTGTCAGGAACATGTCTACTCTTGCAAAATCCCTGCACTTTAATGCCCGGTAGATGACTGCCGCCATGTGTCGGATCTCTTCTGCTTTCTCAAGCGGGATTCTTGCCGGGACATAGATATTGGATGTCTTCAGCGTATATTTCTCCTCGTAATTAAAGAAACCTTCCGACAGCTCGATCTCGTCCACTTCTCCAATGGTAAGTTCCCTGTTTCCCAGAACAGCGCATCCCACCTCAAACCCGCGGATCTGCTCTTCCAGGATCACTTCCGAATCATGCTCAAATGCACTCTCCACAGCGGGGATCAGCTCATTCTCTTTGCAGACTCTCGTAATGCCGAAGGAAGATCCGGCACGGACCGGCTTTACAAACAGCGGATACCCCAGCCTGCGCGCATATTTCTGTATCTCATGCGCATCATACGGTTTCGTTACAGTCACTGTCTCTGCCACCGGAACGCCCGCGGCTGCCGCAATACGATGTGAGAGTTCCTTGTCCATCCCCACGGCAGAACTCAGCATTCCGCATCCGATGACCGGAATGCCGGCAAGCTCCAACACACCCTGCACAGTGCCGTCTTCCCCGTTTTTCCCGTGCAGAATCGGAAATGCCGCATCCAGTGATATAACATGGATTCCATCTGTTCCCTGATAACAGATACCATGGACCGTCTTATCTGTGGATACCCATACCGGCGTGCATATCTTTTCACTGTACCATCTGTCCTCAGGTATATCATCGATATTTCCATGATACAGATACCACTGCCCGCTCTGACGGCTGATGCCGATCAGGATCTGTTCATAACGGTCTGTATCCATGTTCTCAATCACAGCATATGCCGACTGGAGGGACACTTCATATTCTGTAGAACATCCGCCAAACAGTACGGCAATCCTTTTCTTTTTCTCATTTCCAGTTTCTGTTATTCTGATATCATTCATTTTCTTTCTCTCCTTCTTTTCTTTAAGATGCCGGCTGTTACCTGTAAAACATCCGGTCATCCCTGTCCGATAAGGAAATGATAGCAGTGGCGGATTAATGATTTTTAATGAAATTATGACGATTTAGAGTGTAGAATTATTAAGATTTTTCTAAGCAACGCTGCATTACACGCGTCGCCGTGTTGCCTTTTCCTCAGAAAATGTGATATCATACCGACTATAACTATCCCAGTCTACTTCATTACAAAAGAGAGGAAATATGTTTTATGAACATTACATTTACTGAGCTGCTCTGGCTCTTTCTCATCTACTCTTTTCTCGGATGGATCTTTGAGGCAGTTGTCGGAACTATAAAGAACAAAAGATTCACAAACCGCGGATTCTCCACAGGACCATTCTGTATTGTCTACGGTATTGCAGCTGTCACAATGCAGGTCACGCTTGCAGATCTGATGGATAATCCCGTCTTTCTGTTTATCGGGTGCGGTATACAGGCTACATTTATTGAATGGTTTGCAGGGAAATTACTGGAACTCATAAACCGGCGCAAATGGTGGGATTATTCAAATAAGAAATGGAATTTTGACGGATATATCTGTCTGGAATACACATTGCTCTGGGCTGTCCTCGGATCTGTCAGTGTAAAATACGGAAATACATTTTTCCTTTTTCTGTATAAACTCATCCCCGAACCGTTTCCCGCAGTCCTCACATGGATAATCACAGGATTCGTAGTGCTTGATTCCGCAGTTTCCCTGGCTGCTGTATTCCATTTACGCAGAAGCAAAAACAAAAAGGCGGGCAGCCCTGTCAGGAGTCTGTCTTCGAAATTGTACAAAGCCGCTCTCGCTGTCATCAGATATGTGGAGCGCCGTATGGCAAAAGCGTATCCTGTCATAGAGGAGAAATCCGAAGAGATCCTGAAAAAAGGTAAATTTGCAGAAGGCTGTGGTTTTTACAAACTGTTCTGGCTCTTTCTCATCGGCGCTTTTCTTGGCGATATCACAGAGACGATCTTCTGCCGCCTGACCTCAGGCGTCTGGATGAGCAGAAGCAGTCTCGTATGGGGACCTTTCAGTATTGTATGGGGACTTGCCATCGCCCTTGCCACATCGCTTCTGTACAAGGACAAAGACAAGCCGGACCGGCACATCTTCCTGATCGGCGCCCTGCTCGGCGGAGCCTATGAATATGTGTGCAGCGTCTTTACAGAGCTTGTATTCGGACAGGTGTTCTGGGATTACAGTAAAATCCCGTTCAACCTGGGCGGCAGAGTTAATCTCCTCTACTGTTTCTTCTGGGGGATTGCCGCTGTTGTCTGGATCAAGCTCCTGTATCCGAGGTTCTCCGGATGGATCGAACGTATCCCGAAGGTTGCAGGATACATAACGACCTGGATCCTGGTCGTCTTCATGGCCGCGGATATTCTCGTCTCATCCGCCGCACTGATACGCTATGATCAGAGAGCCGGAGGTCCCGCCGCCCAAAGTGGATGGCAGCAGATCATAGATGAAAATTTTGACGACAATACAATGCAGAAGATCTATCCGAACGCAAAGCAGAGATAAAAAACGGAGGTCCATAGCCTGAAATGGCAGTATGGATCTCCGTTTTTTTCATGTGCATTCCGCTTGAACGCGGAAAACACCTCTCTCTGCTAAAGGTCAATCTTAAGATTCTGTTCTTTGATATTATGTCTGTCAGCATACCCTGACAAGATCATTGTAAGCGCACCGTCTCCGGTAATATTGCAAGCTGTACCAAAGCTGTCCTGGAGCGCGAAGATGGTGAGCATCAGGGCGCTTCCGGTCTCATCGAAACCAAGCACACCCGTAATCAGACCGAGCGACGCCATAACCGTCCCGCCCGGCACTCCCGGCGCTCCGATGGCAAATACACCATATCATCCCTGAGCGGAGGCTCTGACTTCTTCGCGCAGCGGAGCGCGACCGCAAGCGTTGCCGCCGAAGACATCGTGCCGATAGCGGTAATGTATGCAGGTCCGTAATTCTTTACCACATCCAGCGGGTTGCTCCGGGAGTAGATCCCCGCAGCGATATAGAGCACAGCCATCCAGAGGTAATGCCCCACGATCACGATCAGAGGCATCTAAGGACCTTTTGACGCCTTCATCATAATATGCCGACCTATTATAATTGATATACCTGGTGCCTGCAATGGAGATTTTTCCCATTATTCTTGACAAAAGTCATTTCTGTGTTACGATATCACAGTAAGTGTCCGCACATCTTGCGCGGACAGGCCGTTACACGGTTGGCTGCAGCGGCAGATCAGTTCTAAAGGAGTAAGCACAAATGGCACTTTATAATAACAGGATTGTAGTAAAAGTAGGAACTTCAACGCTCACCAATGACGCAGGGAAAAGCGACCTGCGCGCCACGGACAGGCTTGTCTGCACGCTGGCAGATATCCAGAATATGGGATATGAGGTTATTCTTGTATCGTCCGGAGCTATTGCTGTAGGAAGAAATAAATTGAACATGCACACGAAACCGGACAGCATGCGTATGAAACAGGCTGCGGCAGCCGTCGGGCAGTGCAGCCTGATGTATCTCTATGACAAATTTTTCGGGGATTATGATAAAACCGTTGCCCAGATTCTTCTAAACGCAGAGGATATCGAGCAGGAAGAAAAGAAAGAAAATCTGACAAACACATTTAATGCGCTGCTCGAGATGGGTGTGATCCCGATCGTTAATGAAAATGATTCCGTAAGCTATACCGAGATTGAATCTGAGGACCGACTGTTCGGAGACAATGATATGCTCTCCTCAGTCGTAGCTGTTCTCTGCCGCGCAAAACGTCTGGTCATTTTATCCGATATAGACGGATTCTATGACAGTGATCCGCGACTGCACCCGAACGCACAGCTTATCGAACAGATCGACACTATAGACGAGAGCGTTTACTCTCTGGCAGGAGGCGCCGGTTCCAGAAGAGGTACCGGTGGTATGCGCACAAAACTTCAGGCGGCGCAGCTCGCCACATCAAACGGAATCGATACCATCGTGACTAACGGGAAACGCCCTGAAGCACTCTATGACATTGTCAAGGGCGGGAAAGCCGGCACACTGTTCACAGGGAAATTATAAACTCTCCCCGCTCGTCAACATACATACGGATATGGATAAAGCGGATTCCCAAGGGAACCGCTTTTCTGTTACTTTGTGAACGCAGCCTTCTCCAATGTGAGGAGGCTGATTTTTTTATCAATTCCGCCGGCATAACCGGTCAGACTGCCGTCTGTTCCCAGCACCCGGTGGCATGGCACGATAATAGATATAGGATTGTGTCCCACTGCTCCTCCAACCGCCTGAGCTGACATAGTCTTTATTCCCCGCTGTTCCGCAATCCTGCCGGCAAGCTCTTTGTATGTAGTCGTCTGTCCATATGGAATCCCAAGCAGCAGCTCCCAGACAGCGAGCCGGAACTCACTTCCTGTCAAATGCAGTGGCGGTGTAAAATCCGGTTCTCGCCCCGAAAAATAAATATCCAGCCATTTCACTGTCTGTTCCGGCACAGGCGATCTTTTTCCCTCTTTTTCCTCTACTCCCTGTTCTTTCTTGGCTCCACCTTTAAGTATTCCACCGCCAAAATACTTCTGTCCATCGAACCAAAGGCCGGTTAAACCTTCCTCATCACAGGCAAGTGTGATTCCACCCAGTGGCGAATTGTAATGACAGATACTGTACATAAAGCATTTTCTCCTTTCCGAATATGCACTCTCCAACAGTTCTATTACCGTACCTCACCGACAACCAATATCGTGCCGCTGGCCGTGTCTCAAGGAATCTCAAGGAATTCTTCCACCGCACGGTTGAACTCCTGATACTCCTCTTTCGCTATAAAATGCGTGCCATGCAGTACCCGGATCTCCGCATTCGGAAGATTCGCATAGATCAGCCTTGTGTGCTCGTCCTTTATCATATCCTTATCCCCGGCAATGACCAGCTTTTTCATTTTTATAAAATCGGGATTTTTATTTTCAGAAAGCTCTTCCGGCCGGATATTCGGATCATTTACCATCAGCCCCAGCACCTCTGCATTTCTTCGCGCCTTTTCGGCAAATGAGCTTCCGCCGCCTTTCTCCCCGTCCTTTTTGACGGACAGTTTTTTTCCAAAAGAGGAGAAAGCAGACGCCATCCGGTATCCGATAACGATGGGGATCTGGGTGGACGGCTTCACGCCCGATGCATCCAGATTCGCCCCGTTTAAGACAAGATGATCCACCCGTTCCGGATATTTCAGGGCAAAGACAAGCGCGATATTTCCGCCGTCCGAAAAGCCCAGGATATGCGCTTTTTTGATACCTTTTTCATCCATAAAATCATGCAGATCCTCGGCGAACTGCCGGATGGTGAACGGCTTCTCCCCGCGGGGCGACTGTCCGTGTCCCCGGGTGTCCAGAGCAATCACCCGATACCTGTCCTTAAAATATTCGATCTGATGTACAAAATAGCTGCCATCCTCTCCGTTGCCGTGGAGGAGAATAAGCGGTGGGCCTGAGCCCTGTTCTGTATAGTGAAGCTTGATATCCATAGCCATCTCCGTCTCCTGTTCTGATCTTTCCATATGGCCCGCATGATCAGCCTGCCAGATGCAATCATTATAATACAGATAGAAGCAAAAATCCAACGGAAGACAACTTTAAGTAACTCCTGATTTTCCGGACTGAATACCGACAAGGATGAGGTCCGAAAACGGATGGAGATGAGGCACGGAAATACTTTTTTGAGATGAATGGTATGTGCTTCAGGCTCCGCTCCGTAATCTGGGAAAAACTAAAGGGTCTGGAAGCTGATTAAAAGCAAAGCCGCAAAATGGACAACTCGCCTCTGGCTCAGACAATCCATTTTGCGGCTTAACATCAGCTTCCGGACCCTTAACTTTTTCCGGCAGATTACTCCGAAGTCGCCTTCCTCACATACCGTTCATCTCTTTTTAAGTCTTCCTGCACCTCATCTCCGTCCGTTTTCTGCTTCATCGAATTCGGCAGTCACTCCGGAAAATCGGGAAATAAAGAAACCGGTCGAGAGGGGAAAGATCAACAAAAATTTATGTAAATCTCAGTTTGAAAAGTTACGGAACGGATCCTTCCGTTTTGATCCGATTTCCTGACTGGGAAAGAAAGCAGCCGGGAGACAGGTATTGTGTACGCACCGTAGAGTAACGCCGGCACTTGGAGCGCGTCTTTTGCGCTCCTATGTACCGCTGCGTCTGTCTCCCGGCGGATACTTTGCCAGTACGAAAAATCAGGATTTCTATATTGTCGCAATATCTATAAGTGTCAGTTTCTTAATATCTGTATTCTCCAGACTGGTAATCAGCGCCTCCGCCGTATCAATGGCCGTCAGCACGTTCACACCTGTCTCAATGGCATTTCTCCGGATAACGAATCCGTCTTTGGAGTGTTCTGCTCCCTGTGCCGGGATATCGATAACAAGGTCGATCTTATGTCCTAAGATCAGGTCGAGGAGGTTCGGTGATTCCTGCTCGATCTTACGCACAGGCGTAGCCTTTACCCCTGCCTCGTTGAGTGCTCTCGCTGTTCCGCTTGTAGCGAAGATATGGTAGCCGATATTTGCAAATCTGCGCCCGATCTCCACTGCGGCCGGATGCTCTTCATCACGGACAGTCATGATCATATTCTTGAACTTCGGCAGCTTGATTCCCGCGCCGAGGAATGCCTTGTAAAGAGCCTCGTCGAATGTCTTCGCGATTCCGAGACACTCTCCTGTGGACTTCATCTCAGGTCCGAGGCTGATATCTGCGCCTCTGATCTTCTCAAAGGAGAATACCGGCATCTTCACTGCCACGTAATCTGCCTCAGGCTGCAGTCCCGGTGTATATCCCAGATCTTTTATCTTCTTTCCGATGATCACCTGTGTCGCCAGCGGCACGATCGGAATGCCCGTCACCTTGCTGATGTACGGTACGGTACGGCTGGATCTCGGGTTAACCTCGATCACGTATACATCCTCCTCACCGCAGACGATGAACTGAATGTTGATCATACCGATGACATGGAGAGATTTTGCAAGTCTTCTCGTGTACTCGGCAATCTTTGCTTTTGCACTGTCTGTCAGGCTCTGGGCCGGATATACGGAGATACTGTCTCCGGAATGGATACCGGCACGCTCGATATGCTCCATGATACCCGGAATCAGGATATCTGTCCCGTCGCATACAGCGTCTACCTCGATCTCCTTGCCCTGCAGGTATTTATCCACGAGGATCGGGTGATCCTGCGCAATCCGGTTGATAATGCCGATAAACTGGTCGATATCATTGTCATTGATAGCGATCTGCATACCCTGTCCGCCAAGCACATAGGACGGACGTACAAGTACCGGATAGCCGAGACGGTTTGCAACTTCCTTCGCCTCCTCCGCGGTAAATACGGTTCCGCCTGTCGGACGCGGAATCTCGCACTCTTCAAGGATCTCGTCAAAGAGCTCCCTGTCCTCAGCCTTATCTACATTTTCCGCGGAAGTACCGAGGATCGGCACGCCCATCTTCATCAGGGATTCTGTCAGCTTGATGGCCGTCTGGCCGCCGAACTGTACGACAGCTCCGTCCGGTTTCTCGATATCAACGATGCTCTCCACATCTTCCGGTGTAAGCGGCTCGAAATACAGCTTGTCCGCAATATCAAAGTCTGTACTTACCGTCTCCGGGTTGTTATTGACGATGATCGTCTCATAACCTTCCTTGGCGAATGCCCATGTACAGTGCACAGAACAGAAGTCGAACTCGATTCCCTGTCCGATACGGATCGGGCCGGATCCGAGGACAAGGACTTTCTTCTTGCCTGTCGTCTCTTCCACTTCGTTCTCACTTCCGTATACAGAGTAGTAATACGGTGTCTCTGCCGCGAACTCCGCCGCACATGTATCAACAATTTTATAAGATGCTACGATGCCGTTTGCATGGCGCATATCATGAATTTCACGCTCTGTCTTTCCTGTCAGGCGCGCGATCACATTGTCCGGGAACTCAATCCGCTTCGCTTCTTTCAGAAGATCCACTGTAAGTTCCTGTGTTTTCAGCGCGTTTTCCATCTCAACAATAATAGCGAATTTATCAATAAACCAGCGGTCTACTTTTGTAATATTGTAAATGGTATCATAGTCGATACCTCTGCGGATCGCTTCTGCGATCTTCCACATACGCATATCGTCTACAATAGCAAGCTGGTCTAAAAGCTCATCCTCGGAAAGGCCCGTGAAGTCATAAGACATGAGGCTGTCCACATGCTGCTCAAGAGAGCGGATCGCTTTCATCAGCGCACCTTCGAAATTATTGCAGATACTCATAACCTCGCCGGTCGCCTTCATCTGAGTAGTCAGCGTTCTCTTGGCGCTGATAAATTTATCAAACGGCAGACGCGGAAGCTTTACAACCACATAGTCCAGCATGGGTTCGAAGCTTGCGTATGTCTTCTGAGTGATAGCGTTTTTAATCTCATCCAGCGTATAACCCAGAGCAATCTTTGCCGCCACCTTGGCGATCGGATATCCTGTAGCCTTGGAAGCAAGTGCGGAAGAACGGCTCACACGGGGATTAACTTCGATTACACAATACTCAAAGGAATCCGGGTTCAGTGCATACTGTACGTTACATCCTCCGGTAATATTCAGCTCGCTGATAATATTCAGTGCCGAAGTACGCAGCATCTGGTATTCTTTATCTCCCAGAGTCTGGGACGGAGCCACAACGATGGAATCTCCTGTATGCACGCCCACAGGGTCGATATTCTCCATATTACATACTGTAATACAGTTGCCTTTGCTGTCGCGCATCACCTCATACTCGATTTCTTTCCATCCCGCAATGCAGCGCTCCACAAGCACCTGTCCCACACGGGAAAGACGGAGACCGTTCTCAAGGATTTCCACAAGCTGGTGGGAATCATGGGCGATACCGCCGCCGCTTCCTCCCAGCGTATATGCCGGACGGAGCACCACCGGATAGCCGATCTTATTTGCAAATGCAAGACCGTCGTCTACATTTTCCACGACAAGGGAAGCTGCAACAGGCTCGCCGATTTTCTCCATAGTTGCCTTGAACTCCAGGCGGTCCTCCGCTTTCTTAATTGTCTCGGAAGTCGTTCCGATCAGGCGCACGCCGTTTTCTTTTAAGAATCCTGCCTCTTCCAGCTCCATGGCAAGGTTCAGCCCGGCCTGTCCTCCAAGTGTCGGAAGCACGCTGTCAGGCTTTTCTTTCTTGATCAGCTGCTCCACTACTTCTACAGTAAGCGGCTCGATATATACGCGGTCTGCGATATCTTTGTCTGTCATGATAGTTGCCGGGTTGGAATTCAACAGGACAACTTCAATTCCCTCTTCTTTCAAGGAACGGCACGCCTGTGTTCCCGCATAGTCAAATTCTGCTGCCTGTCCGATAACGATCGGACCGGAACCGATAACCAGTACTTTCTTTATGCTTAAATCTCTTGGCATTATTTCGCTCCTTTCATCATGTCAATAAATCTGTCAAAGAGGTAACCGGAATCCTGCGGTCCCGGGCATGCCTCCGGATGGAACTGAACAGTAAAGATGTTCTTTCCGATATAGGCAAGTCCTTCATTTGTTCCGTCGTTTACATTCCGAAATGCCGGAACTGCTACATTCGGGTCAATGGACTCTTCATCCACCACGTATCCATGGTTCTGGGAAGATATATATACTCTCCCGGTCTCAAGATCTTTCACCGGATGGTTTCCGCCGCGGTGTCCATATTTCAATTTATGGGTGGTAGCGCCTGTGGCAAGAGCCATAAGCTGATGGCCAAGGCAGATGGCGAAGATCGGAATATCTGTATCGTACAATTTCCGGATCTCTTCTATAATGGAAGTACAGTCCGCCGGATCTCCAGGTCCGTTGGAGAGCATAATGCCGTCCGGCTTTGATGCGATGATCTCCTCTGCTGTTGTGTGGGCCGGATATACGGTCACCTCACATCCGCGGTCATTTAAAGACTTCGCAATATTATTTTTGGCACCCAGATCCAGAAGCGCGACTTTCAGTCCGTCTCCCTTCAGGACATATTTTTCTGTGCAGGTCACTTTGGATACCACGTCTCCGACTGTGTATGCTTTCAGTTTTGGAATGACCTCATCCAGATTATAATTCTCATCTGTTGTGATCATACCGTTCATGGTTCCTTTTTCCCTCAGGATCTTTGTCAGTGCACGTGTGTCGATTCCTGCAATACCGGGAATATCCTGTTCTTTTAAGAAATCCTGAATTGTTCCCTCACAGCGGAAATTACTTGGCATACGGGATAACTCTCTCACGATATACCCGTCCGGCCACGCCCTCTTTGACTCCATATCCGGTGTAATGCCGTAATTTCCGATCAGGGGATATGTCATGGTGACTGCCTGTCCTGCGTAAGAAGGATCCGTCAGCACCTCAAGATAACCCGTCATAGAAGTATTAAAAACGATCTCGCTGATACATTCACGAGTGGAACCAATGCTTGTTCCTGTAAATACTGTACCGTCTTCCAATATTAGAAACGCCTTCATCTGTTCACCCTTTCCCCCGTTACATAGCAAAGGCACTCTTGGAGTCTTTTGATCCCAGAGCGCCCTCTTTCTCAAATTGTAAAGATTATACTACAACTGAGCTTATAATTCAACTGATAAATCCTGCAAAAATATTCAGAATTACTTCTAAATATTCAAAACTATTACTGATAATTCCAGAAAACCATGATCTTATTGTGGGTCACATCCTCGATATATGTGTACTTTACCTGCTCCAGCCCGTACACCGATCCCAGCGTCTGCGCCGCCTTCGGGAACAGCTCTTCGATCACGGCATCACGGGCCTCCCGATAGATTTCCGGGGAGGAAAATTTGCACTCAAACATCTCCTGCCCTTCATAGATACTGTCGTTCATATCTCCCAGAAGGATCTGCGGATCATAGGACTCGTAGTACATACCATTCATTCTGTAGTAATTCAGATCGTCCGATTCGCAGGACGGATATGCGACCTCATCCGTCGGCGTATGGTCAGCCAGGATCTCTGCATCCGTGCAGCACAGATAATCATAATAGATAATATTTCCCGGAAGGTTTTCCCCGCTCTCAGAAGAGAGGAAGACCGGATCGCCGAATGTCACATCCATCTGATAATATTTTCCCCCGCAGTTCACAATATTCCATGCATGGGCTTCCTGTCCCTGAGCAGTTCCCACTACATAAATGCACTCGATCCCCATATTGTTAAGGAGATACTGAGCCGCTCTGGAATACCCCGCACACACAGAACTTTTCCCCACAAGCGCACTGTAGATATTCTGATTATCAGGAGCATTCTCGTTATAATCCACTGTATTGACAAGATACTCGTATACGTACCGGATCCTGTCATATTCTCCGGCCGATAAATCCAGACCCGCTGTACATTCTGCGACAGCGGAATCAATCTCATCCTGCCTTGTCTCCCTTTCCCCGGACGTGCAGGTGTATTCCGGCCAGAACTTTGTGTAAGTGTCATACACTGTCATTCTTGAACTTCCGGCACACCAGAAGAGTTCCGGACAGTCATAAAGAAGATATTCATAAGCTTTCTCCGGCTGATCGCCTTTTTCCGCATGGATCAGGATACATTCCTCCATACCCGTTACTCCCTGCAGTAATTCCCGATAGACAGTCTGTTCCGCTTCCGTCAGCTGCTGATAATAATAATGATCTGATACTTCGTCCTCGGTCACATTAAGTTCCGGGAAGTCAGCATCTTCTGCCTGCAGTGTATTCACCGCTTTCTTCACCGTCTCGCTGAAAGTCTCATGCACCTGTCCATCAAACCGGCTGACAGCCCACGGGATCCCGTATGCAGCCCCCGCGCCGAGCATCACCATTATAATGAGTGCGGCTGCACACCCTGCCCTGCGCCTTCTTTTTTCCTTCCGTCTTCGCCTTCTTCTTTGTGTCATAGAACTCCTCTCTGATATTCCCTGCGCATCTTTCGTATCCCTGCTATACTCCACAGATTCCGTTACTTTTCCTGAACCCGTGCAGCATCCTATGTCAGTTCCGCAATTCTCGACACGCCCACATAAATCTCCGAAATCTTATACCACGTAGGATAATCCACCTTTCCAGTAGCAGGCAGCCCGAATACTGACTGAAACTCTTTCACGGCATTCGCCGTGACCGGCCCGTAAATTCCGTCTGCAGTTATCTTCGGAAGCGCCGGGTATGCTTCTGCAATCACATTGAGCTGTTCCTGCATCTGTCTCACCTTAGCCCCGCTTGAGCCTTCCTCCAGAGTATATCCCGGCCACGACGCCGGTATACCCGAGATCTCCTCCGCGCTGTTGATGTACATATCATCCCCGTAGAAATACCTCAGTATCTCAATAGGGGAATATCCTCTGTCTCCCAGCTCCTTGGACCCCCATTGTGTCATCCAGTTTGGACATGTTACGCGCCTTCCGTCACAGTACTGGGTCAGGATCGGCTGTCTTACATTCGGCCTGGACAGATAAGCTGCAAACAGTTCATCCACAATCACAGATATGGTGTCATAAAAATTTCGTTCCGGTATCCACTTGTGGTCAAAAGCCGTGGATGAAGTGATCGTAAAATCATAACCGCGATTTCTATACCACTCTGTGTATACACGATTCAGAGTAAAGGACATAATGGCCAGCACATTTGCCCGGATTGTGTCCGCCGGCCATGTAGCATAAATCTCACTGGATGCCACATTTTTGATATAGTCTTTATATTTCACATAATAGTTTGTGGCTGTCGTATCTCTTGGTGAGCCGTCATGGACAACAATATACTCCGGCACAACTACCCGGCTTAAGACGATCTCCCCCGACTCATTGGCAGACTTGATCTCGTCCTCCGCGATCTTGGGCGGATACTCCCCATATAAAGTATGGGCAGGAATGACAAACACTTCCTCTTCCTCCCCGCCCGTATCACTCGGCCGCATCCTGACATTCTGGATGGCCTTTACGTTTGCAAGTATCTCTGTCCCGGCGATACTCACCGGTTCAAATCCCGGTGCACTGATATCCAGTGTGTACTCGGAATAAGGCTGTCTCTCGTTATTCGGATCCAGACTCCACGCCTCCGGGGGCGCATCCAGGGTCAGCACTTCACTCTGACCGGATGAGTCTGTCGTCACCTGCTCCAGTGTCTGCTCCGGCACTCCTGTATAAGAGATGGATATCCGCGCTTCTGCAATGGGACGGGAATCCAGCGTGGAGGTAACATTGATCTGAAGTTCTCCTTTCCCCGAAGTTTCTTCCTGCATTGCTCTTATATCCGGCATAAAAAATGTCTCCCGCATAAAAATGATCTATTAATTATATATGCGGAAGACAATCTTTAGAACAGTTTCATAATATCATTGAACATAACCACAACCATAAGAACCATGAGCAGTGCAAATCCGGCAAAATGAACCATTCCCTCTTTCTCCGGCGGCACACGTTTGCGCCGTACAGCCTCTACAATGAGGAACACAAGCCTGCCGCCGTCCAGAGCCGGTATAGGAAGAAGATTCACCACTCCCAGATTTGCCGACAGGAATGTTCCGAAATTCATCAGACTTAAGACCACTGCCGCCAGACCTGCCGGGGCAGATGACTCATATACATCATCAACTACTGTGACAATCCCCACCGGGCCGGACATATCTTTTAATCCCACCTGGCCCGTCACCAGCATACGCAGGCTGTCTGCCGTGTAGTTCATCCAGTATTTCAACCGGTAAATCCCGTACTGCATGGAGCCGAATATACCCGGACGCTGAAAATCACCGCCGGTCACTCCCAGCAGAGGGGATGCGTCCCCCTCCAGCTGCCTCGGCTCAATCTGCGCCGTGTATTCTTCTCCGTCACGTTCATATACAACTTCATACGGCGTATCATCCGGATGAGTCAGCGTATAGAGCTGCACATCATCCCAGATGTGGACATTCCGCCCATTGATCTCTTTGATCACATCGCCCGCCTGAAGCCCCTGCTCCTGCGCCGAATAGCCGTCATTCACTTCCGTGATCTTAGTAGACTGATATCCTGTCGCACCGATCAGGATCACACAGAATATCCATGCCAGAATCAGGTTAAAGAGAGGACCCGCTGCAATGACCGATATTCTTGCCCAGACAGATTTGCTGTTAAAGCTTCCCTCTGACATATCATCCGTATCGTCCTCGCCCATCATGCAGGCCCCGCCGAACGGGAGCAGTTTGATACAGAAAAATGTTCCTCCGATCTTCTTTCCGATCAGAGTCGGTCCCAGGCCAAGAGAAAACTCATCAACCCGGATGCCGTTTGCCTTTGCAAGAAGAAAATGTCCCAGCTCATGGAAGATGATTATAAAACTGAATAGTAGGATCGCTATGATTATACCCATGTATTACCACCTGTTTTTAATAAATTGATATGTTTCCTGCTCTGTCTTTAGTATCTCTTCCACACTTGGGTCTGAAATATTCTTATGATTTTCCATACATTCCTGAATGATCTCGGGTATCTGAAGATACCGGATCTTCCGGTCAAGGAACAGTGCCACCGCTTTTTCATTGGCGGCATTGAACACAGTCGGAAGAGATCCCCCTCTCTTTCCTGCCTCGATCGCCAGTTTCAACCCGTAGAATGTCTCCATGTCGGGCTTCTCAAATGTAATCTGCGTCAGAGTTCCGAAGTCCAGCCGTTCTCCGGGAAGATATCTTCTCTCCGGATAATAGAGGGCATACTGAATCGGCAGTTTCATATCCGGCGTACCGAGCTGTGCAATAACCGCGCCGTCCTCATATTCCACCATCGAATGGATAATGCTCTGGGGCTGGACAACTACCTGGATCTGATCCACATTGACTCCAAAGAGCCATTTTGCCTCGATCACTTCCAGACCTTTATTTACCATGGTAGAAGAATCGATTGTGATCTTGCGCCCCATTTCCCAGTTCGGATGCTTCAGGGCGTCTTCCACTTGTATATTCTCCAGCTCTTCCCTCTTCCTTCCCCTGAAAGGACCGCCCGATGCGGTCAGAAGAATCTTGTGCAGCGCTTTTCTCTGTCCGCCCTGCAGCGACTGAAAAATAGCGCTGTGCTCGCTGTCTACCGGGAGAATCGACACATGATGCTGCTCAGCCAGCGGCATAATAATATGTCCTGCTGTCACAAGTGTCTCTTTATTTGCAAGAGCAATATCTTTCCCTGCTTTGATCGCTTCGATGGTAGGCAGTATTCCGATCATCCCGACGATCGCTGTCACAAGGATCTCCGCTTCCTGTTCCGCGGCCACAGCCAGAAGTCCGTCCATGCCGGAGAGGACTTCCACCTGCATATCACGGACACGGCTCTTCAGTTCAGAAGCCAGATTCTCACTCCACACTGCTGCCAGCTTCGGCTCAAACTCACGGATCTGTTTCTCCAGAAGGTCAATATTGCGTCCTGCTGCAAGAGCCGTTACTTTAATATCTTTATTCGTCCTTACAATCTCAAGTGTCTGAGTACCGATGGAACCTGTGGAACCCAAAATTGCAATTTTCTTCATCTGTCTTAACCTCTTTTTCGTAACAGTTCAGTCTATACCATTCTCATTTACAGAAGGATGGCAAGATAGTATATGATCGGTGCCGTAAAAATGACACTGTCAAACCGGTCAAGAATCCCGCCGTGTCCGGGGATCAGCTTTCCGTAATCTTTGATATTGTGATAACGTTTAATGGCAGATGCAGCCAGATCACCGATCTGGGAGATCGCCCCTCCGACGGCTCCGATGACCGCATAGGAAAAAACATCCGCCCCCGCACTTCCCCAGTGGTTGATCGCCAGCGCATAGAGCACCCCGATAAGCGCGGCTCCCAGAATCCCGCCGATGCCGCCTTCTACTGATTTCTTCGGACTTAAGACCGGGGCCATCTTATGCTTTCCGATCAGCATCCCCACACAGTATGCGCAGGTATCGCATCCCCAGGAGCACACAAAGACAAGCCATACCATAAAGATACCGCCCTCCAGCAGCCTTGTCTGGTAAATATAGGACAGCATTACTGTCACATAGAATAATCCGAAGAATGCCGCGAATATCTGCTGGGTGTTGTATTTCGGATAAGCAAATACAAGCGTTGCCATCTCACAGATTAAAAATGCCATGAACAACATCATAAACCAGGTCATCTTATCGCCCGGAAGCTGCTCTTCAAAGTACAGAAGGCCGTAGTATACGATCGCAGCGATATAGCCGACCGTTCCCGGCGGTTTCTTTTCGATTCCGAATACTTTATAAAGCTCTGTCATGCCGATCAGACTGATGATCAGCAGAACAAAGAAAAGCAGATCTCCTCCTCTGATCAGAGTCACAAGTGCGATGATCATCAACAGAATCCCGCTTAACAGTCTCGTTCTGAACATAAACTTTACGCCTCCTCTACTCCGCCGAATCTTCTGTGTCTGTGGTTATATTCCTCAATTGCTTTCACAAGCTCTTCTTTTGTAAAATCCGGCCATGGAACATCTGTAAAATAAAACTCAGAATAAGCAAGCTGCCACAGAAGATAATTGGACAGCCTCTGTTCCCCGCTGGTACGGATCATCAGATCGGGATCCGGAATACCGTGTGTGTCAAGGTAAGATTCAAACACTGCTTCATCAATCTCATCTGCCTTCAATCTTCCGTCCGCACAGTCCATGGCCATCTTTCGCGCCGCCCTTGTAAGTTCGTCCCTGCTTCCGTAATTGAGGGCTATGGTAAAATTCAGTCCGCCGTTATTCACTGTGGCTGACTCCAGCTCCCGGATTCTGTTCTTGATATCATCGTCCAGAGGCTCGATATCCCCGATCACACGGATCTTCATATCGTTCTTTGCCGCCGTCTTCAGACAGGTTTTCATGTAATTACGCAGAAGCGTCATAAGGGCTGCCACCTCACTGTCCGGCCGGTTCCAGTTCTCTGTGGAAAACGCATAGACCGTCAGGTATTTGATTCCCATACGCCATGCTTCTTCACAGATGCGCTCTACATTCTTGCTGCCCTGGGCATGACCGTAATTACGAGGCATTCCTTTCGCCTTAGCCCAGCGGCCGTTGCCGTCTAATATGATCGCAATATGCTGAGGTACTTTCATATTCTCTTCCTCTCACTTTACTATTATATACGCTGTAAAGGGGGCTTAAACTTCAAAGCCCCCTTCTCAATATCCCTATACTGTCATGATTTCTTTTGATTTTGCCTCGACCATTTTATCGATCTTTGTGATATATTTGTCTGTGATCTTCTGAAGCTCGTCCTCAAGATCTTTGATTCCGTCCTCTGAGATCTCGCTTCCTTTCAGTTTCTTAAATGCCACATTTCCGTCGCGACGGATATTGCGGACAGCTACTTTTGCAGCCTCACCCTTTTTCTTCACATCTTTTGCCAGTTCTTTTCTCCGCTCTTCCGTAAGCTCCGGAAATACAAGGCGGATGGAAGCGCCGTCGTTAGTCGGGTTGATGCCGATATCTGAAGTGAGGATCGCTTTTTCTATCGCCTTTAACATACTCTTCTCCCATGGCTGGATCTGGATCATCCTCGCCTCCGGAACGGACACGTTTGCCACCTGCTGGATCGGCGTCGGAGCTCCGTAGTAATCGACAGTCAGCTTGTCCAGCACGTGCGGATTAGCACGTCCCGCGCGGATCGTAGCCAGCTCGCTGTCAAGATTATTGATCGTTTTTGTCATTTTTGTGTCATACACAGCTACTTTTTCATTCATGGTGAAATCCTCCTACACTGTTACTTTTGTTCCGGTAAAATTACCGCTCATCGTCTCTACGATGCTGTTTTCTTCACCCAGCCCGAATACGAGCATCGGCATCTTGTTTTCCAGACAGAGGATCGACGCCGTAAGATCCACCGCCGCAAGCTTCTTATCGATCACTTCCTGAATTGAAATCTCATCGTACTTGACAGCATTCGGGTTCACCTTCGGGTCGCTGTCGTAGATTCCGTCAATGGCTTTTGCCAGAAGCATGGCGTCCGCTTCAATCTCAATTGCCCGCAGAACAGCTCCTGTATCTGTTGAGAAATACGGATGACCCGTGCCGCCTGCAAAAAAGATCACTTTGCCTTGCTCAAGAGCTTCCACGGCCGCATCCTTTGAGAACAGAGATGTAAAGGAACCGCACACAAACGGAGTAAACACCTCCGTCTTCATTCCCGCGTATCTGAAAATATCCGATACATAGATACAGTTCATCACGGTCGCCAGCATACCGATCTGATCCGCCTTTGTACGGTCAATCGTCTCGCTCGTACGTCCTCTCCAGAAGTTGCCTCCGCCTGTCACGATCGCCACCTGAATCCCGTCGTCAACAAGCTTCTTTACCTGATTGGCTACGCCGATGCAGGTTGCCTCGTCAAATCCTGTTTTTTTATCTCCTGCGAGGGCTTCCCCGCTCAGCTTAAGTAATACTCTTTTCATATGATAAGCTCCTTTGATTTGTCTGCTAAAATGAAGTATAGCATAAGTTTTCCAATTTGTCATGTATATATCCTGCATCCCGCTCATCTG
This sequence comes from uncultured Ruminococcus sp., assembly GCA_904377845.1. GTDB lineage: Bacteria > Bacillota > Clostridia > Lachnospirales > Lachnospiraceae > Mediterraneibacter. Next base: position 26,624 of record CAJFGR010000047.1, read on the forward strand.
TCATCACAGTCAGCCTGTCGCCCGCCATAAGCCTTGTCTTCCCGCGGGGAATCATTTCCGCTCCGTCGCGCTCCAGTGCAACGAGAAGGCAGTTGTGGGGCCAGTGGATTTCCATCACTGTACGCCCCTCTAGTACTGACCCGCTCATGATGACAAATTCGCTTAAAACTTTCTGTCCGCCTGCCCCGACTGTCTGCTTCCTGCTGTTTCCTGCCGCCCCGTCTTCTTTTTTCTGCCCGTCCAGAAGCCGGTTTAACAGGCTCTCATAGATCGGCTCTGACCGCAACAGAGTGGCTGTAATATATGCCGCAACAGAAACTACTGCCAGAGAAAGCATCTGGCTTACAGAACCGGACATTTCAAAGAGCAGGATGATCCCCGTAATCGGGGCCCTTACGATTGCTGTAAAGAATCCCGCCATGGCCAGCAATACGAAATTATTAATATAAGCCGGATCCATGCCGAAAAGCTGCACCCCGGCCATAGCAAACGCCCCGCCGATCAGCGCGCCCAGAATCAGAAGCGGAAAGAAGATGCCGCCCGGCGCCCCGGAACCGAAACTGACAGCTGAAAACAGAAATTTCACTGCAAATGTCAGGATCACAAGCTGCAGCATCATATCCCCGTCCGTGAGAGATACAATCAGATCTCCTCCGCTGCCGAGTACAGAAGGCATCAATAGCCCCAGCACTCCTGCCGACATAAAAGCGATCACAAGCCGCATCGTCTCATTCAGGCCTTTCGGTTTCTTATAAAGTTCCTGTGCCTTTATCATAACCTTATTATAGAATGCTCCGAGAATGCCCAGCAGCACTCCGAGGAGAAGAAGCGTCCAGTAATAATCCTGGGGCAGTACGTATTTCAGACTAAAATGAAAAACAGGATCAATCCCCATGATATGGGAACAGATATAATCCGCCGTAACAGAAGAGGTCATCACGGAGATAAGCAGGCTTACCGAGAATCCTTTGTGGATCTCCTCAAGGGCAAACATCATTCCCGCCAGAGGTGCATGGAACGCAGCCGCAAGCCCTGCGCTCGCCCCGCAGGTCATGAGATAGCGCTCTTCTGTCTTTCCTCTGTCGAAAAGTCTCGAAATTCCCTGTCCGCCCATGGCTCCAAGCTGGATAGACGGACCCTCCCTGCCCAGCGACAGTCCGCCGAACAGGCAGAGGAAGCCTCCGATGAATTTGGCCGGGAGGACTTTCTTCCAATCCTGACTGAGTTTTCCCAGGACTTCGCCCTCCACCTGCGGGATACCGCTGCCCGAGATCATAGGCTCCCACTTCACCAGCCGGCCAACGATCACTGCCAGCAGGAGCAGTATGATGAACCAGCCGAGGATCCGAAGGGGATGCCCGCTTATATATTCCAGTATCTCATTGAGCCACTGTCCTGCAAAAGTAAGCGCAATTCGGTAGAGCATCACAATCACACCTGAGACAGCTCCTACCAGCAGTCCCTCCCCGATCAGAATAACAGGAAATCGCTGTGCACGTTTCAGTGTATGTGACGTATCTTTCTTCATTTTCTCTCACTCCTTATATCCAAACCCATGCAAAAGGATTTACAGCAAAATCTGTTACAGCACCAGCATCGAAAACAATACTGTAATGATCCCGCAGATTCCAATGGCAAGACCGCTCATGGCGCCTTCCACCTCTCCCAGTTCTATAGCCTTTGATGTTCCTACGGCATGGCTGGACGCCCCGATGGCAAGCCCTGCCGCCACCGGATCGGACACACGGAACAGGCGGATCAGCAGCGGCGCGAAGATTCCTCCCAGAATCCCCGTAAATATCACTGCCACTACTGTGATCGGCACCATGCCTCCTGCCGGCTCCGCTATGCTGACCGCTATCGGCGTTGTCACGGATTTCGGGATCAGGGAGACGCTCAGGCTCTCATCCAGACCAAAGAGCCTGCAGAGCAGGTACACACTTCCCATTGAGGCTGCTGATCCGGTGGCACATCCCACAAGAATCGGAAGCCAGTACTGCTTCAGGATCTGTATCTTTGTGTACACTGCTACCGCCAGACAGGCTGTCGCCGGCGCCAGAAACATATTGATGATCTCTCCTCCCTTATTATAGGATTCATAGGGGATCCTGAAAATGAGCAGGACTGCAGAAACAAGTACGATAGCGATAATCAACGGATTACAGAACGGGGTTCTGAACTTCTGATTCAGCTTTACCCCAAGCCCGAATGCGATTACGCTTAAGGCCACCCCGAAATAGGGCGATGCAAATATCTCATTCATTGTTCCCGCCCCTCTCCATCAGGCGTATCGCCAGTTTTACACTCCATGCAGTAACAGCGAATGTAATTACAGTGGAAAGCACACAGATAATGACAAGCTGCACCCATGTATCTTTCAATACATCGAAATAATTGATAATGCTCACTCCTGCCGGCACAAAGAAAAACGCCATATTTTCCAGCAGGAAATCTGCCTTTTCCTGAATATGTTCGATCTTTAATATGCCCGTAAGCAGACAGAGGAATAAGAGGATCATGCCGATGACACTTGCCGGAAAGGAGAAAGGCAGCGCCTTCTCCACCAGAATACTCAGCCAGCATACAGTAAAAATGATCCCGATCTGTTTGATAATTTTCATGCGGTTATTTCCTTTCTGCAACAGTTCAGCCATCAGAAATAGAGCAGGCCAAACTGCAGCTCCTTTCTCCGAAAATTTGTTGACATTCTTATGTCTATGTTTTATGATACTATTGGTTTCGCACTTTAAACAGCTAAAATTTTACAGTGCGAAGTTACCGGGCATTTTTCTTCTTTGCTGCGGCAGATTAGAATATTCTTTACAGCCCGATATCATATCAATTCAAAATACTTTTCTATTATAAATGAATCTGGAGGAAAAGCAAGAATGATTATTGTATTAAAACCACATACATCTGAAGAAAATATTACACGCGTTGAAAACCTTGTAAAAAACCGGGGGCTTGACACTCATGTAGTACGCGGCACCGAGATGACAATCATCGGATGTATCGGCGATACCACACTGATCGATCCCCGTCTTTTTGAGGTTGACAGCTCCGTAGATAAAGTCATGCACGTGCAGGAGCCGTATAAACTGGCCAACCGTGCGTTTCACCCGGAAGATTCTGTTGTTGACGTCTCGGGCGTCAAGTTCGGCGGCGGACATATGGGGCTGATCGCAGGGCCGTGCTCGGTAGAATCGTTCGACCAGGTACTTGAAGTAGCCAGGGCGGTCAAAGCCTCCGGTGCCAATATGCTCCGCGGCGGCGCCTTCAAGCCCCGCACAAGCCCGTATTCTTTCCAGGGACTGGGGCTTGAAGGTCTTGAAATCCTCTGTGCGGTCAGAGATGAAGTTGGGCTGCCTATTGTTACAGAACTGATGTCGCCCCAGTATCTTGATATTTTTAATGAGAAAGTAGACCTGATTCAGATCGGCGCCCGCAATATGCAGAACTTCGACCTGCTCAAACAGCTCGGACAGCTCGACCGTCCGATCCTGTTAAAACGCGGACTGAATGCCACATATGAAGAATGGATCATGTCGGCTGAATACATCATGGCATCCGGAAATGAAAATGTCATTCTCTGTGAGAGAGGAATCCGTACATTTGAATCATTTACCAGAAACACCCTCGATCTCCAGAGCATTCCGGTTCTCCACAAAAAGACTCATCTGCCGGTAGTCGTAGACCCAAGCCACGCAGGCGGAAAATGGTGGCTTGTAGAGCCTATGGCAAAAGCAGCCGTAGCCGCCGGAGCAGACGGTCTTATGATCGAAGTACACAATAATCCGGAATGCGCACTGTGCGACGGGGCACAGTCACTGAAACCGGAGAAATACGACACACTGCTTCAGCAGGTAAAACAGATCGCAGAAGTAGTCGGAAAAATTCTTTAATTCATACAAAAGAATGGTATCTGCAAGGAGTGAAATTTTATGAAATTAACAGTTAATTTAGGTAAAAAATCTTATCCCATTTATATTGAATCCGGAATCATCAAAAACGCCGGAGAATATATTTCCAAAATATATAAAGGTCAGAAAATCATGGTCGTCTCCGACGACAATGTATTTCCTCTGTACGGGCGGCAGGTCATGGATTCTCTTAAGGATTGCGAGTGCCATTCCCTTGTACTCCCCCACGGTGAACCGACCAAAAGTTTTCAGTTTTTACCGAAAATTTATACAGCTATGTTAGATGCAAAACTTACGAGAAGCGATCTTGTCATTGCACTCGGCGGCGGAGTAATCGGCGACCTTGCAGGATTTGCTGCCTCAAGCTATCTGCGCGGCGTAAAGCTGGTACAGATTCCCACTTCCCTGCTGGCTCAGGTGGATTCCTCCGTGGGCGGCAAAGTAGCTGTGGATCTTCCCCAGGGGAAAAATCTTGTGGGTGCTTTCTTCCAGCCCAAGATGGTGCTGATCGATCCGGAGGTTCTTAATACGCTTCCGGAACATTTTATCAAAGACGGTATGGGGGAAGTCATCAAATACGGCTGTATTAAAGACGCCTCACTCTTTGACAGACTCTGCTCCCGCAGTTCTTTTGAAGACCTGAAGCCTGAGCTGCCGGAGATTATTGCCAGATGTGTGGATATCAAACGGATCGTAGTGGAGGCGGACCAGTTCGATACCGGAGAACGTATGCTCTTAAACTTCGGACACACACTGGCTCATACAATCGAGCAGTATTATAACTACGAACGGGAAAGCCACGGGGAAGCCGTGGGCATCGGAATGTATCAGATTACACGCTTAGCTGAAGAAAAAGGGCTCACTGCTCCCGGCAGTGCAGACAAAATCAGAAATGCGCTCGAAATATACGGGCTGCCTTCCGCCTGCGGGCTTCCGCTTGCGGATCTGACAAAAGCCATCACACTTGATAAGAAAAACCTCAACGGGCATCTGAACATCGTACTTTTAAAAGAAATCGGCGACAGCTATGTATATCCGACGGATATTTCATTTTTTGAGAAAGATGGGATAATCTAATCATACCAAAAAGATTATCCCATCATTGGGCACCAGTACACTACAGTCAACGGACAGATGCATCCACCGGTGCCCCGATTGTCCCATATGCGAGAGTTTTCCGGTCAATGGATCTGTCCCGTATCGGTTATTTACTTTCTGACTGTTCACTGTCATGTGCAAGCCAGTCCTCTGCCTTTGCTCTGGCGGGCATTGTATTTCCGTGTTCCAGTACATACCGCATACATTCTTCTGCTCTTTTCCGGTCTCCCAGATTATCATAGCACAGGCCGAGGAGCTGTGATCTTATCACATTGTTATAAACGGTCTTTACCTTATAACCCTCCAGAACATCTACAGCCTGTTTATACTGATGCTCAAGAAACAGCTTCTGTACGCCAAAAAGCCTGTTTTTCTTAAATGACCTGCCGGCCCGGCCATATAGTTCGTTATATCTCTCTGCATTCTGCTGCTGGTATGCTTCCACAAGATCCAGATTGAATACAGTATTTTTATAAATACCGGCTTTCTTCTTTCCGATCCACTCTTCATTTAGAAACCTTCTGCTTTCTTCTAATTTGATCGGAAGCACGTATTCTCTTGCCAGTGTAAGCGTATTGTCCTGCGCACCGAATACAAGCAGCAGTTCCTTATCAAATAAGATAATAATCAGCCAGATGATCGCTGCAAGGACAACAGAGCCGATCACAGACGCTGTAAAGTATTCATTGGACTTCCCAATATCTCCGTCTGCCTTTCCCCTGATCGTGCTGAAAAGAACAGACCCGCCGATTCCCATCAGCAGTCCGAAACTGTAGATAATGTTCCAGACCGGAGCTACCACTGCCAGCGCCGCAGATCCCTCCGGCCCGTGATACTGCCCGACCATCGCCATATCCACAATGGAATAGATGGAAGTAATCAGCGCACTACCAAATGCCGCCGACAGATACTTGAAGTAGATTGTTTTGATCTTTCCGCTCAGAAAATCCATTTTCTCATCCTCCTGTGATAAATTAAAAAAACCGGATAAGGAATAAGTATCTCAACTTATCTCTTATCCGGTTCCTCATTTCTGCTGAATGATTTCCCTCCGAGGACAGGCATCTCAGCCTGCCTCTTATCCGGCTGACGCTGTTTTCTCTCAATGCTCAGCCCTCCGAGCAAGGTGTAGTCTAACATAAGATTTTCTCTATGTCAAACTTAATCTTTATCCATCTGCAATGCTTTTCTGGCATATTGTATAAATTTCTCCGTCGCAATTCCGAACGGCTGCTGCCGCTTCCACGCAAGAGCGCAGGTTGCTGTCAGTTCAGGCTTTAACGGCCGGTATGTAAGTTTGGTCTGATCCCAGAAATCAACGGAGCCGCACGTATTGATCGAATAGGCAAGCTGCTGATTTGACATGACCGCGCTGCTGGAAGGGAGATTACTCGTAAAGAGCACCTGTATCTTGTCATAGTACTCCCCGAACCAGTTGGCAATCTCACTTTGTATGCTCGCTCTTCTCGGCATGATCAAAGGAACCCCCACCAGATCTTCCGGCGTGATGTACTCTTTTTTTGCGAGAGGCGCATCCGGATGCATGGTTACCACGCATCGCTCAAGCCCAGCCAGACGGATGAAATCATATTTTTCCAGATCCACCGGTTCCAGCAGAAGTCCGATATCCGTCAGTCCCCGATCCATCCGTTCCGTAACCAGATCTGCCGTCGCCGTATACAGGTCAAATGTTACAAGAGGATACTTCTCATGAAATGAACGGATCAGTTCCGGCAGTCTCTGCACAGCTCTCAGATCTCCGCATCCGATGGCGACGACTCCTTCTACCTGTTCCTCCTGCTCAGTCAGTTCCCTCTCTGTCTTATCGACCAACTCCAGTATCTCCTCCGCTCTGCGCCGAAGCAGATTGCCCTCATTGGTAAGCTTTATCTTTCGCGTTCCCCGTATAAACAGCTTCACGCCCGTCTGCTCCTCCAATTGTGAGAGCTGGCGGCTCAGGGTAGGCTGTGTGATATGGAGCACTTCCGCTGCCCGCGTGATGCTCTCTTCTCTTGCCACAGCCAGAAAATATCTCAGCACTCTTATCTCCATCATTTGACCTCCTAATCAGCGCCAGACAGATTTCCGCTTCTGAGTCCAAATCTGATTCCACAACATCTTTATTTTACTACAACTTCCGCAACAGGCAAACAAAAACATATTAAAAAACAGGAGTCTTTCTTCGGAAGAAATGACTCCTGTCTGCTTAAACGTCACATCAACAAAATATAATTCTGTATATTATATTTCCGATTTTTATCATCGGTAAGACTTCTCATAAATCGCCGCGCACTCTTCATCCGTCATCTGAACCGGATCTGCCATGAACAGCCCGCCCATGGTGGCGCGCGCGTTCTTCGCCAGTGTCATGCACTCCTCTTTCTGAATGCCGTAATCGGACATCTTCAGGTCAGCCACACCACACGCCTCCTGCAATTCCACAAGGGCTGTCACAAAATCCATAGGATCTTTTGCATCAGTCTTGCCCAGTGCCTGTGCCATACGGATAAACCGCTCGTCGCAGCAGTGCTTGTTGATAAAATGTGTGTAGTACTCTTTGGAGATCATGATAAGCCCTGCTCCGTGGGGCAGATCCTGATGATATGCACTCATGGCGTGTTCCATCGCGTGTTCGCTTGTGCAGGCTCCGACTACCATAGAATAGCCCGACATTGTATTTGCGAATGCAACATGCTCACGGGCTTCCATATCGCTGCCGTCTTTTACTGCACGGGCCAGATATTTTCCGATATTCTCGATTGCCGCAAGCTGAACCATATCGCCCATCAGGCTGGTTACACCAGACATATATCCTTCCGTGGAGTGGAACAGAGCGTCAAACCCCTGATATGCCGTAAATTTCGGCGGAACTGTTGCCATCAGCTCCGGGTCTACCACTGCGATCACCGGGAAAAGACTGTCCATACCGCCGCAGCCGATCTTCTCATTTGTCTCCGGATTCGTCACTACGCCCCACTGGTCAACCTCAGAACCTGTTCCGGCTGTCACCGGTAGCTCCTGCCACATAATCCCAGAGATCTCCCGGCTGAAGGGCATACATTGCCATGATCTTCGCCGCGTCCATAACAGAGCCGCCGCCCAGTGCCACAACAAAGTCACAGCCGTTGTCGCGGGCAAATCTTCCGCCCTCTTCCACTACGGATTTCAGCGGATTCGCTCCGACTTTATCAAACAGTACCGTCTCCACTCCTGCCTGATGCAGCTCGTTCATGGTGCGGTCCAGAGCTCCGTTCTCTCTTGTTGATTTACCATTTGAAATAACTACCATTGCTTTCTTTCCCGGCATTGTCTGCTCATGAAGATGACCAAGCTGTCCCGCGCCGAAAAGTACTCTTGTAGGGTCAAAAAAGTTATACATTGTCGTCTGCCTCCTGTAATGATTTTTTATCTATATAAACCGTGGTTTCTATCAGCCTGTACTGCCATCTGCGGCTGTACGTCTTGGTTTTACGTCTTGTACATCTGTTGCAGCCGATAGTACACACGGGAAATCCCGCCTTCTTCTATCCGATCACCCTGAACTCTTTCCATTTGCCTCTTTGGAAACGGATCCAGAAAAATGCAGCCCGGATCATCCAGTCCAGACACATGGCAAATGCGATGCCGATTACGCCCAGATTCAGACAGATGCCGAATAGGACTGAAAATACAACTCTGCACCCGATCGTAGAAAATATGCTGACATACATGGTGTATTTCACATCACCCGACGCCCGCAGACCGTTTGCAAGCGCGCCCGACAGCGGATAGAACAACGCATTAAATAGATTGTGTATGATTACCAGTATCACCACCAGATGCGCCGCCTCATCGGAAATCGCATAGCCCCGGAGTACAAAAGGCGCCGCCAGCAGGATCAGACCGTTCCACAGGATGGATGCAAGGAATGTAATCCGCAGAAGCTTGCGCATATAATACTCGGCCGCTTCCGTATCACCCGCTCCCATGCACTGTCCGATCACCGTGACAAAAGCAAGCCCCAGAGCAGTTCCCATCAGAGCCGCAACAGACCAGAAACTCTGGGCCACCCCGTTGGCCGCAATCTGCACGGTTCCGAAAAGAGCCGTGATACTGCTGAGTGCCACTTTCGTGAGCTGGAACAGGCCGTTCTCAATTCCGTTTGGCACTGCGATCCCTAGGATACGTTTTACCATGCTGCCTTCCCAGTGGAAAATATTTCTCCACTCAAGACGGACGCAGACAGAATTGGAAAGAGTTTCCCCTCTCCGTTTCCTGCATTTCTGAGTTTCATGTTTCTCCTTCTGGAAACAGAGTACCAGAATGACCACTGCGGAAAAGGTTCTTGCGATCAGCGACGGATATGCGACTCCCGCCACACCGGCATGGAACACAAATACACCGATCGCATTTCCCACGATATTGATCCCGTTTGCTGCAAGGGAAATGTTCATCGTCACATTTGTCTTCCCCATACTCCGGTATATGGCGGCGCCGGCATTGTAGACCGCGATCGCCGGATAAGAGTAAGCGGATATCCTGAGATAAGTCACACAGGCTTCCATTACATCCTGATCTACCTCTCCGAACAGGAGCCATAAAAGCTGCCGGTTCAGGACAAGGGAGAAGATCATCACGGCCGCGGAAAAAACTGCGGCGATCATCACCAGCTGACCGGCTGACAAATTGCCGTTCTTTTCATCCCTGCTGCCGATGTACTGGCTCCCCACCACGGCGCCTCCTGCCGCCAGTGCGGAGAACAGGAAGATAAATACCGTATTGAACATATTGACCAGGGAAACGCCTGACACAGCCGCCTCTCCTGCATAACTCACCATAAACGTATCGGATACACCCACCAGCACTTCCAGAAGCTGCTCCAGAAAAAGCGGCAGGATCAGAAGTTTCAGGTCGTGGTTTGAAAAAATTTTTCTTGCATCCGGTATGGACGCCGTCGGCTCTGTGAGCCGGTATATCAGTTGTCTCATTGAAACTCACCGCCAGTTACTATTTCTTACGGTTAAAGTATAATTCTCTGATTTCAATATATCCAATACTTAATTTTCATGTTGCTTTATGCCCTGAAAGCATGAAAAAACCGCGGCTCCCCTGCCGCGGTTTTCTAGGTTTTGTAAGTGGTTTTCCATTGGTCTATATTCTGTTTTATTTTTTCTCCCGGACTGCAAATATAGATATCAGGAACAGCACCACCGCTCCCACTGTCATCCACAGGAAAGATATGTTCATACCGTGCATCATTGCATTGTCGCCGTACACGTCTGCTGAAGCCGTGCTTACTACTGTCATGATCCCGACAAACACAGCCGACCCGATGGAGCCCGCAATCGTACGCAGCGATGTGAGAAGCGATGAAGCATCCGCCACTTTGGTCGGATGTACGTTGCTCGTGCCCCACGTCAGGAGCGGCATCATAAGACTTCCGATGGCAATGTTGCGGATTACATTAAATGCTGCTGCGACCCACAGCGGTGTGCTCATGGTGAGGAAATACATTCCAATGTTACTGATCACCAGAGCCGCCGATCCTGCCACGAAAATCTTTTTGATCCCGATCCGGTCGTACAGATTTCCTGCAAACGGGCTGACGATCGCCGTCGCAAGAGATCCCGGCAGTGTAACAAGACCTGAAACAACGGCCGAATATCCCATAACACTCTGGACATACAACGGCATCATTACAGAGGATCCCATCATAACCAGGTAAAGCACCATACTGGCGATCACACTGACTGCATATTTCCAGTTGGCCAGAATCTTAACGTCGAGAAACGGTTTCTCAAGGGTGCACTGGCGAACCATAAAGAATACGCATACAATTGCACCGACCACAAGCGGAAGACCGCCTTCGATACTGATCAGGCCGAAACTGCTGATATTTCCGATACCGAGCGTAATGCCTCCGAAGGCCACAATACTCTCCACAAAGGAGATCACATCGAACTTCTTGTCCTGAAGTTCAAGAACATCATCAAAGACGATGCTAGATATGATAAACGATACCGCCATGATCACAAGGGCCACCCAGAAAATCGATTTCCATCCGAATGCATCGATCATAAGTCCCGCGATCGTCGGCGCTACCACCGGAGCTGCTGTGGTAGCCAGCCCGTAGGTTCCCATCATTGTTCCTTTCTTCTCAACAGGATAAACCGTCAGAATGATGACCTGAGCCGCCGTCATCAGGATGCCGTTGCCGCACGCCTGCATGACTCTCCCCACCATCATCAGACCGAAATTGCCGGCAAAAATGCTGATCAGAAGCCCGAGAATAAACGCTGCGATTCCTGTCAGATACAGTTTTTTCGTAGGGAATCTCGTAATGAGGAATGCGGTCAGAGGCATGATCATTCCCATCGCAAGGGAGTACCCGCTGGTGATCCACTGTCCGATGGAAGTACTGATCCCGAAATAATCTACTACATTCGGCAGGGCTGTCGTCATTGCTGTAGATAAGATTGATGAAGCAATGCCTGAGACGACCAGACAGAGAAAGATCATAGTCCTCCTGCCGCTGCTTAATTCTACTTTCTTTTTATTTTCCATGGTGTGCCTCCATTCTGTGCCATACTTTCTTGTTAATATTATCTGCCATCCGCTGCAGAGTCTGTTCCGTCAGCGCAAGTTCCTCCTGAGGAATATCCTGACTCAGGGTCTCGTAAAAATCCGCATGAACTTTCTTGATCTGTTCTGCCGCCGGTACAGCTTTTTCCGTCAGATACAAGTGCTTCACACGCCGATCCTTTTCATCACTGGTAACCTGGATGTAACCTACTTCTCCCAGTTTTTTTATCATCTTTGTCAGCGTGGCCCGGTCAACACGGAATCGCTCCGCCATCTCCTGAGGCGATGCCCCGGGATGCGTGTAAAGGTACTCTACATAGAACTGCTGTCCCCAGCCGATCTCAAACTCAGAAAGTCCACGGTCATAATACATTTTCATGAGCCGGTCAAAGATCGATACCCAGCGTCCCATTTCCGGAAAACGATGCTCACACATTCCAAAAACGCCTCCTTATCATATTTATCAGATGCTGGAATTGAACGGGGATTTCCCGTTCCGGATGGATACTATACCGCAATTTTGTAGCGGACACAACTATTTTTTTAGAAAATCCATGCCCGGAAACAGATGTGTGGGGACTGGTCATGAAAAAGGAGGATCCTCTTTCCCGAAAGAAAAGTATCTGTTTCGCGGATCTCGCAGATCTCGATCTGATCTGTTCGGAGCAGGGGATGAAATTTGATATTGCAAGATGGTGTGGAGAAAAGGCCGATACATTGAATCTCACAGGTACGCTGAATCTTTCCTACAACGGTTCTGTATTTGTCAAAGCAGGACTGGGATATATGCTGACGTTTGATAAGCTGGTAAATACAGACTCCGAAAGCGGGCTGTGTTTCCGCCCGCTGGAGCCTGTACTTGAAACAAAGATGTATGTGATCTGGAAAAAATATCAGGTATTCACCCCGATCGCAGAATTGCTGTTAAATGAACTGAAAGAGCAGTTATCGGGCAGAACAGGCGAATAAAACACACGCCCGCTCTGTCCAAGAACACTGAAATTTAAGCGCCCATCTTCTCCAGCGCATAAATTGCCGCTCCCGCGGCGCCCACGATCTCCGGCTCCTCGCAGATGTAGAGCTTTGAGCCGATCTTCTCTTCCACCGCACGCACCACGCCCGGATTCTTCGCCACGCCGCCGGTCATCATAAATTCCGGTTCCATGCCCACACGGCGGAGCAGACCGGAAGCCTTGTTGGCAATGGCATGACAGACACCGTCCGCGATATCCGCTTTCTCCTTGTTATTTGCGATCAGGGAGATAACTTCGGACTCTGCGAATACCGAACACATACTGGTGATCTCGATCTTCTCCTTAGACGTCAGGGCGATTGCTCCCAGTTCGTCCAGAGACACTTCCAGCGTCCGGGCGATCATCTCGAGGAACCGTCCGGTTCCCGCCGCACACTTGTCATTCATAACGAAGTCTTTCACCTCGCCGCTCTCGCTTAAACGGATCGCCTTGCTGTCCTGTCCGCCGATATCCAGGATCGTGCGGATGTTCGGGTTGAAATAATGTGCGCCCTTGCCGTGGCAGCTGATCTCCGTTACATTTTCATCGGCAAACTCAATGCTCACGCGGCCGTATCCGGTGGACACGATCCAGGAGATATCCTCCCGCTTCAGTCCCGCTTTCTCAAGCACCTCATGGAGTACCTTATCCGCGCTGACGCCCGATTTAGCTCCGGTACGAACCACGGAAAATGCCTTGATCTTTCTGTCCTGGTCCATGATGACCGCATTGGTCGATGTGGATCCGCTGTCGATTCCCATTACATACATTGTCCCGTCTCCCTTTCTCTTTCTTTCCGGCTTCTTCCGCTCCGCTGTCAGTGACTCGAGAAACGCCTCGATCCTCGTACGCACCTGGCCGCCGCTCTGTCTCGTATAGTCTGTCTCCATCAGCAAAAGCGGACGGTCCAGCCATTCCTTGAGCCATGCGTATTCGTAAGCATAATTATCGCAGAACTGCACCGTGTGATAGATAATACCGTCTACGCTTCCCGCGCTTCTGCGGATCAGCTCGTCACGATTGGACGCCTGCTCCATTCTCATGCATGGGAACTGACTCAAAAGTCCTCTCGCATATCCGGTCATTACATCCTTTTCGTCAACAAGGATCTTCCTGCCCAGTCCGGTGCAGGTCAGGTCAAATGCCACATTCGCACCGTTCTCCGCCAGAATCTGTTTGATGCTCTCGTTGGCGCGGGCTCCGATGATGCCGATATTGAGGGCATCATCCTTTACTGCATACTGCTGTGCTTCCTCTTTTTCTTTTAGATATGCACAGAATTTTTCTTCATCAAATGTTTTTCCCGAGAACTTCTCGAATTCTTCTATCATCGTGCGGATACGCTGCTCATACAGAGTGATCCCGGCGTCTTTTGTGATCCGGGGCGTATCCAGCATATAGATAAACTTATCCGGGAATTCTTCTCTGAGTACATCGTAGAGCCTGCGGATGCTGTCGCAGCAGGTCGTCAGGATCACACCTTCGTAATCACTGCTCATGACCTCTTCCAGCACGCCCTTTGCAAAACTGCAGATATTCGGATGCATCCGGATCTCCGCCTGATTAAAATTGGTCACATCCGGTTCGATCCGCTCCATCTGAACTCCCATGGACTCGAACACTTCCACCGGAGCGTATTTACAAATATAACCTAACATGCTCTCTCCTGCTCCTCCTCTGTCAACCGGCCTGCGCTGTTCTTTCCGCCGTTTCTGTCTGTCTCTGTTCCGTTTTCGTTTTCCAGCATCTCCAGGAACGCTTCCAGACGCGTCTTGATCTGCCCGTCATGGCTGTTTCTCCGGTCAATGCCGTCTCCGTCAAGGATCAGCATGGGAATATTCATCTCATTCAGCTTTTCCTTGAGCAGAAGACTGCCGCCCGAGGACTGCTTGCATCCCCAGTGGCAGAACTGGATAACTGCGTCCGGATGGAGTGTATCCGCCAGCTTTCCGACCATATCTGCCTTATGGGAGTAAGAGCCGTTGTACAGGTTGCGGATGATTTTCTTCGCCAGCGCATGGAACGGCTTTGTCTCATCCATCTCTTCCATGGAATCAATGATGATATCACTGGCAATGATCTGATACTTCCGGTTCGAGTTGAAATAGCTTTGCAGCGTCTCCTGATAAAACGGGAGCAGATGGATCCACAGGATCTTCTTACCGTCAAACTTCGGATAGTTCTCGATATCCTTTATCATGAAACGGATCAGGTCGAGAAACTCCTGCGTACCGATGAGCAGATGCATTCCCATCATCATGTAGAGATGACTGATCAGTTCTCCCGGATAATACCGCTCGCTCTGAAGCTTGAAGAAATGCATCAGTTCTTTTCTCGTCTCGTTTTCAATACGTATTGCATTTTTCAGTTTTTCTTCGTCAAATGGTTTTCCGAAACGTCTCTCAAGTTCAGCTGTGAACTCTTTTAACTGTTCCGCCAGATAGTCCACGGACGCCTCATCATCCCTGTAAGGAACATCGAGGAAAGTAAACGGTACCCCTTTTTTCTTTTCCAGGTATCGGAATGTATTCAGGTTACCGTCGCAGGACAGCGAGGTTGTCACTGCATACTCCGGTACCGGAACCGCCCCGCTGTCGATGGCTCCCACAAATGTCTTGTGGTAGGAACACAACGTCGGTGCGATTCCTGTATTCTGCGCATAGTCGATAAAGAAATCTTCCAGATGATACCCGCTGAAGTAGCAGGAAAGACACTCGATCGAGAGTGTATTCAGTCCGAAGCACTCCATGATCTCGCAGGGTGAAAAAATATTG
>CAJFGR010000048.1 GCA_904377845.1 uncultured Ruminococcus sp.
GAGTTTCTTATGCTTTGTCAGCTTTCGTTTCCTGTTTTCTTCAATGACCTTCCGGACTTTAGCCATTCCTTCGATCACAAACATCCGGGCATCCCCAATATCATATTTAGGACCATAACCGTTCTCGAGCAGAAACGTATTATACTTTGCATAAAGGGCATCTATGGTGTCCAGCAGGCCGGCAAGATGATAGTTGAGGCTGCCCTGCCAGACGAACGTATATCTGTTTGCGTTTGCTTCGATCTTGGTCCCATCGATATAGAGCTCTTTCAGCGTGATAAGACCTTCCTTTTCCAGACGGCGCATGAACTGGTAATTCAATTCATCCAGGACTTCTCCCGTCAGTTTTTTCCCTTTAAAATCATAAAAAACATCTCTTTGAGGTCTTTGTCCTATGGTCAGCCAGATAAAAGCAAGATCTCTCTGGCATAAGTCTACAATACGGTCAACAGGCCTGAAAAATCTAATTCCTCCATCACGTTTTTCAGGGTATAGACTGGATCGTCGTCGGGTAAACTCAATTCGAAGAAACTGAAGTTAATTTTCTGTTGCCCAATTTCAAAAAAGTCGTTATAATAATCTTGTTTTCTTTTTCTCTTTTTATAGGATAAATTTCAGGGGCAGATGTGACTCGTATGAGTCACATCTGCCCCTGATTTGGACTATCTATTTCCCGACAGCCCCCAAATACCTCCAGCTAAAAGAACTCTATCTGTTGTTTTACATCAAATCCGAAAAATCTCTATCTTTTTTCCCTGCCCGTTTCGCTACAACAATCCCCACTATAATAGCAGCAACACAGATTACGGCAAAGATGACCGCTGCTCTTATAAGCGTATTGTTCCCTGCGTTTCCTACGTGCATTATATTATCGGCAGTCTCCTCAAATGTCTGGCCGATGAATTCTGCGATACTCAGATCCAGATTATTGTAATTCATATCAAAGTAACTCCAGAAGATCGTCTCAGCCTCATCGTCCATGATGGAATATGCAGCGGAGCCATAATAGAAATAAAACATTCCATCCATATCTTCGGTATCATTCTCGCATGCAAAATAAGCAAAGATCAGATGCCCGTTATCAGAGAATGTATCTTCATATACCTGCGCCAGATATTCTTCTGCAGCGTTTTCATTCCAGTTCCCGTTGATCCATATGGAATCATCATAGTCGAGCATCATCACATAGGGTTGAATGCCGGTCTGTGAGTAGAAGTACTTCAGCCCGTCGGTCAGGTCTGTGTCATGATCGATATATCCAAGTTCATCCAGATACCAGTCGCCGTATGTATTTGTTCCGGTGACAGCAGTACGCTCGGTACGGGATACAGTTACTTCGATATCCTGCCGGGAAGAACCAAGGTCCGGCGCTATCGCGCTGACGATCGCGAGTATGACCACCACCAGGAGTATGACCGTAGAGCAGCCGCCCGGGCCTCCCCATCTGAAACCGCCTCCCGGAAATATGGGACCGCCCCATCCTCTGCGGGGGCCGCCCCATCTTGGGCCCCATCCTCCGGGACCGCCGAATCCCGGCCCTCCAAATCCAGGTCCTCCGGGACCTCTTCCGCCTCCACGGACGCCGCCGAAACCGCCGCCTGAACGTCCGCCGAAAGACCTGCCTCCGGAATGGCCTCCTCCGCCGTGTGAACCTCCGCCTCTGCCCATACTGTAATTCCCCTTTCTATTTATCTGTTTCCGATTACTGTCTGCTCCGCGCCTGTAGAGACGGAAGCCTGCTTCTATCTGATATATTACCACGATTTTAATTCGGAGTTAATGGAAATTCATCCTATTATTTTATACAATATATGTTAAAATATCATAAGATGGGATGAGCCAGCTTGTTCTGTTGCATTAAGAAAAAAGGTGGATACAAATATGAAGAAAAAGAAGCAGGTATTTTTTCAGCCCGCGCAGACAGAAGAAGAGAAAAAGAAACGGATAAGAAACATTATCATAACGGCAGTGGTCCTGGTGATCGCGGCAGTGGCGTGCTATTTTGCAATGCCGAAAAATAAAGATATTTCCCAGAGCAGCATATTCGATCAGGCAGAGGTTGAAGCGCTTGCGGAGCAGGTAGTGGAGTATATTAATGAAGAGAATTTCGACGGATTAAAAGAAATGTCTGTCGATGAGATGTCCTCTATTATGAATAAAGAGAGAATGGACGAGGCAAAAGCCCGTGTATCCGAGGACTGGGGAGAATTTCAGTCTATCACCAATATCTCCACCACAGAGGTAACGCAGCGCGGGGTTACGGCAGCCCTTGCATATGTAACGGCGGACTATGAAAATGCAGAGATCCGATATACGTTTGCATTTGATGAAGATATGAAGCTGGCGTCTTTGGGAATACAATAGCAGAAAGAGGATATATTAATGAAAAATGATGATCCGCAGATCGTAATTATCGGAGCTGCGATCCTGGATGTACTCGTGCGGCCCGCAGATGCTGATGTTTTCCGGACAGGTTCGTCTCCGGCGGAGGAAATCCTTCTGTCCCCGGGCGGGGATGCGCTCAATGAAGCGGCCGTGCTGTCAAAGCTCGGGAAAAGGGTGCGGCTCGAGACGATCATAGGAAATGACAGGGCGGGCAGGTTTGTCATTTCCTACTGTGAGGAATGCGGGATAGAGCTCCCCGGAGACTGCATAAGGGACGGCATCGATACAGGTGTAAATGTGGTACTTGTAAGCGAAGACGGAGAGCGGTATTTCCTGACAGCCCCGAAAAGTACACTCAGAAGGCTTACAACCGGAGATATCCACATGCCTTTTCCGGACAGTGCGAATATCATCTGTTTTGCCAGCATTTTTGTATTTCCGGAAATCGGACCTTCAGAGCTGGAGCAGATATTCGCTGCAGCAAAGGCGCAGGGAAAACTTGTATGTGCGGATATGACGAAACGCAAGAAATCAGAGACAACAGAGGATCTGGCATGTGCACTTAAATATGTAGACTATCTGTTCCCCAATGCCGAGGAGGCTATGCTTCTGACAGGGAAAGATACAGTGGAAGACGCCGCAGAGGATCTGATCTCGGCAGGTGTCGGGACAGTTGTTATAAAATGTGGTTCCAGAGGCTGCTATATGGCCGGAATGCAGGGAGAAGGAAGAGCCGGAACATGGATTCCTGCCGTGCAGGGCGTAAAGTGCATTGATACCACAGGGGCCGGGGACAGTTTTGCAGCGGGGGTTCTCTATGCGCTGTCAGAGGGGAAGACGCCGGAGGAATGCGCGGCATTTGCAAATGAATGTGGTGCGCGTGCGGTGGCGGTCACTGGAGCTTCGGAATGGCTGTGAACGCGCACTGTGAGTGTTGGTAGTGATCATTATATGGGAGTACGAAATTACTCCTGTGTGTGGTAGAATAGAAGATATCAGAAACGGAAAGGAGAGTTTTGTGATGAAGAAAGATTTACTGGACTATGTTGTGGAAAAAACACACGAGATGATGGAAGCTCATTCCTGCAGTGCAGAGGCAAAGGCAGCGGGACAGGCATGGCTGGATGCAGTGGGAACGGAAAACGAGGCGCAGGAGACAGAGAAGTACATTGCAGAGCTTGAGGCGGACATCATGCCTCTCGATAATCTGATCGCATTCGCAGAGTCCGAGGACGGCGCAAAAGTCTTCGGTGATAATGCTCCGGGAGTAGCGGCTCACGCAAAGGAAATCAAGGCAGCAGGTGCGAAATACTGTGACTGCCCGGCGTGTGCAGCTGTGGAGGCAATCCTTGCGAAGAAAGACGAAATGCTGGAGGCATAAAAAATAAGGGAGACTGTAGACTATGAAAATGAAGATTCGAAATAAGACGGCATTTACCGATGAAGTGACACCGCTGGAAGAAGAAAATGCCGAAGTGTCATACGAGGCGGCTCTGGAGGGAATTGTTCTTCTGGAAAATGACGGTGCCCTGCCCCTCACACCGGGGAAAGTGGCTCTGTACGGAGCTGGTGCGGGAATGACCATCAAGGGCGGGACAGGCTCCGGGGAGGTGAACGAACGCCATGCAATTTCTATCCTGGAAGGGATGGAAGCTGCAGGATTTACGGTTACGACGAAGAACTGGATCAATAGTTATGCAGAGGAGTACCGCAAAGGCGAAGCGCAGTACGCGGCGGAGTTCCGGCGCAGGATGATAAAGCTGGATGTGGTAAATATGATGGGAACGCCGTACCAGCATCCGTTCGGACAGCCGGTGACCATCGAGGATGTCAATGAATCTGATGCGGATACGTGTATCTACGTCATTGCCCGTCAGGCGGGAGAGAGCGCGGACAGGAAGCTTAAGAATTACGAGTACTCGCTGTCGGATGAGGAGAAAGCCAACCTTGCCATGTGCGCGGCGAACTATGAAAAGATGATTGTTGTGATCAATGTGGGGTCTGTATTTGACATGAGTTTCCTTGACGAAATTACGGGAATTGATGCTGTTGTCTATTATGCCCAGCAGGGAATGATGGGCGGAAAAGCATTTGCAGATCTGATCAGCGGAAAAGTGTCTCCGTCAGCGAAGACAGTGGATACATGGCCGAAGAAATACGAGGATATTCCGTTTGCCATGGATTACAGCTATCTGAACGGGGATGTGGATCAGGAGTATTACCGGGAAGGAATCTATGTCGGATACCGCTATTTCGACAGTTATGATGTGGAACCGAGGTATCCGTTCGGCTACGGCTTGTCATATACCGATTTTTCTGTGGAGAAAGAGAAGATTGAAGTGGATGGCACGAAAGTTACTGTCACTGCGAAAGTAACGAATACCGGAAGCGTTTATGCAGGAAAAGAGGTTGTCCAGCTCTATGTAAGCTGCCCGCAGACCGGGATGCCAAAAGAATATCAGAAGCTTGCCGCATTTGCCAAGACTGAAGTGATCAATCCCGGGGAATGTGTCAGGGTGACACTTTCATTTGATATCCAGGAACTTGCTTCCTACCGTGAGGCAGACGCAGCATACGTACTGGAGAAGGGAGACTATATTTTACGGCTGGGATCCTCAAGCAGAAATACCTCAGCAGCAGCGGTGCTCGTGCTGGATGAAGAGATTTTGACAGAGCAGTGCGAACACATCTGTCCAACAGTTCTGAAAGTACGGGAGATGGATCCCCCGATGACGGCAGATACAGATGAAACGCAGGATAATGATATCGAGCGTATTCCGGTGAAGACAGCAGAGATCGCAACCGTTGGGCATCGCTATGAAGCGCCGGAGATATATTCCTCTCCTGTTGTGGATGCTGTCCTTAACGTTCTCTCGTATGAGGAGCTGTGTGATGTAGTGACAGGTGCAGGGGTAAGAGGGGACGGACCGAGGTTTTTCGACGCTCCGGGTTCTGCCGGATATACCACGGGAGAGCTGATCGAGAAAGGACTCCCGAATGTCTGCCTGGCGGACGGACCTGCCGGACTGCGCCTGCAGAAGACATCGGCTGTCATGAGAAACGGAAGATTAAAAGGCGTGGAGCCTATGCTCTCGGCAATGAATTATATTCCGGATTTTGCAAAGAAATTCGCTCTCGGCAATCCGGAAAAACAGCCCTGCGTCTATCAGTTTGCGACTTCATTTCCGGTAGGACTTGCTCTGGCACAGTCGTGGAATACTGCTCTTGTAGAGCGTGTCGGCAAAGCAGTGGGAAAAGAGATGGAGAGATACGGCGTTACCTACTGGCTGGCGCCGGGCATGAATATCCACAGGAATCCGCTGTGCGGGCGCAATTTTGAGTACTATTCGGAGGATCCGCTCCTTTCCGGAAAGATGGCGGCCGCTATGAGCCGGGGCGTTCAGTCCAGACGGGGATGCTTTGTGACGATCAAACATTTCTGCTGTAATAATCAGGAAGATAACCGTAACCATACGAACGCCAATGTAAATGAGCGCGCGCTCCGGGAAATCTATCTGAGGGGGTTCAGGATTGCTGTACAGGAAGGACACGCAAAAGCTCTCATGACAAGTTACAATAAGGTCAATGGCACCTACGCAAACAACAGTTACGATCTGCTGACCAAGGTGCTCAGAAATGAATGGGGATTCGATGGTGTCGTAATGACAGACTGGTTTGCGACAGGAAAGGATGTGGGCAGCCACAGCGCTGCGATTGAGGCCGGAAACGATCTGATCATGCCGGGCGGTAAAGGCGTCGCAAAGGAGCTTAAACAGAAGGTCAGGAACGGTGAACTGGACGTGACGGCGCTGAAGAGATGCGCCGCAAATGTGATCCGGGGAATCACGGGATCGAGGATCTATCAGGCATATCGCCGGATGTACGGAGAGAAAAAATCAGAATAACAGTTATCAGACTATAAAAAATTACCGGGCAGTCCGACAAGGCTGTCCGGTAATTTTTGCGCTAAGCCCGGCAAGCGGACGCCATGCCTGCATGAGCGGGCAGTTGCCGGTCACAGTGAAACAGGATATAATGAAGAAATGAACAGCTGCAATAAAAAACAAAAGAAAAATAAAAGAGTAAAATATCGGATGGCCGCAGCAGTGCTTTTTCTTCTTCTGAGCGCTGCTTTAATGGTGTTTTCGGCGAAAGTCCCTGCATTTGCAGAATGGTATTCAGAATACATATATCCTCTGGCAGTGAACAGTATCGGCCGTATCAGCGGACTGGTTCCGTTCTCTGTCTCTGAGATCGGGATCTATATCCTTCTGACAGCATTTATCGTGACATTGGTGCGCATGGTTATCAAAATTGCGGGAAGTAAAGCCGGGCGAAGCAAAACAGGGCGGAGAAAAACTACAGATGCGCCTTCCGGCCTTTTTGCCTCATGGATCTCCGGAGTCCTGCTGGCAGCGGGTATCCTTGCATTTCTCTATACGGCCTGCTGCGGGATCAATTATCACAGGAGCTCTTTTTCTGAGGAAGAAGGGATTATTACATATCAGTACAGTGCGGACGAACTGAAAGACATCTGTATCTGGCTGACAGAAGAAGTAAATGCCCGTGCGGGCGAGGTCGCGAGAGACGGAAACGGACTGCTTACGCTGGAGGCGTCAGCGCGGGAAGGCGGCGTGGAGGCTATGCGCCGGCTCTCCGGGGAATTTTCTTCTCTCGACGGATATTATCCGGAGCCGAAAGCGCTGATCATATCGGAGATATTGTCCTATCAGGGGCTGACCGGGATCTACCTGCCATTTACCGTGGAGGCGAACTATAACGGAGATATGCCGGCCTATGACAAGCCCTTTACCGTATGCCATGAACTGTCGCATCTGCGCGGATTTATGGAGGAACAGGAGGCGAACTTTATCGCATTTCTCGCCTGTATCGGTTCCGAACGGACGGATTTCCAGTACAGCGGTTATCTGTCCGGCTGGGTGTACTGCATGAATGCGCTGTACCGGACGGACTATGAGAGCTGGCAGGAAGTGCGCGGACTGCTGGATGAGGCGGCGGAGCCGGATCTGACGGCGAATAATGAATTCTGGGACAGATATGAGGGGACGATATCCGAGACAGCGGAGCGGATCAATGATACATACCTGAAGGCAAACGGTCAGGCGGACGGCGTGCAAAGCTATGACAGGATGGTGGATCTGATCGTGGCATATTTCGGAAATGAAATTTCAGAATGAAAGATAAATACGTAACCATCTGAAGGGATAAAAGGTAATACTTATGAAGAGGCTTTTTAGAAAGAGGGAAGCAGTCGATGTGGAAGAGGCGCTTCATACATACGGAGATATGGTCTACCGTCTCGCACTGGTGCAGATGAAGAACCGGAGCGAGGCGGAGGACGTATTTCAGGAGGTATTTCTGAGACTTGTCAGATATAAGGACAGGATAGACGGGCAGGAGCACCTGAAAGCGTGGCTGATCCGGGTGACGGTCAATTGCTGCAGGAAGCAGTTTGACAGTGCATACCGCAGAAGGACTGTGCCGATTGACCGGGAGATCGGTTCAGAGCAGACGTACGAGATGGATCTGCCGGGGGATCCTGTATATGATGCGGTACTGGGGCTGCCGGATGATTACAGGAGCGTGATCCATCTGTTTTACTATGAACAGTATTCGGTGCGTGAGATCGCGGAGATACTCGAGCTGTCGGAGACAGCGGTGAAGACACGTCTTTCACGCGCAAGAGGAAAGCTGAAAAATACACTGAAAGGAGAGTATGGCGGTGCAGGAACAGTATAGGAAAGCAAATGACAGGATTCACGCGCCCGAAGACCTGATCCGCCGCACGGAAGCTGCGGTCAGGCAGGAAGAGAAGAGACGGAAAATATATGCGTTCCGGCGTTATGCCGCTGTTGCCGCTGCCGCCTGCCTCTGTCTGGTATGCTTCGGCGTCTGGAATTTCTCAATGAGGGACAGAATCATTGTTCAGGATGTAGAGATCAGTGAAAATGAATTCTCGGCAGGAATGAATCTGGGCGGACACGGCGCCGGCGGCGGAACAGAGATACAGAAGATCCCTGCGGAAGGCGGAGAATCTGAGAATCAGGAGACACAGAAGGATAACACTGAGAGTATGAACGTGAGTGTCGAAAAATATGATTCGGCGGATGAGGTTCCGGAGGAGATGTGGGAGCTTAAGCCGAGCAGGATCAACAGACAGGAAGTATATATCGGCAGATCGGAAGATACATGGTACGCAGCGTTTGAGAAAGACGGCGTGTACTGGTTTGCGGAGGCTGACAGCGCCACAGAAGAGGAGCTGACAGAGTATCTGAAAAATATTTTATAAAATTCTGTAACCTTTCGGGAATGACAGAGGTATTACTATCAGAAACCGATAAACAACAGGAACACAGAGGCTTATAAGGCTGCAGACCGTAACCTTATAAGAGGGAAATGTTTATGAAAAGAAAGTATTACAGAGCCGGAACCGCCTTACTGGCAGCCGCAGTGCTGGCGCTTACAGCGTGTCAGGGAACAGGGGACGGAGAGGACAGCCGGAAAGAGGAAGCAGCCATGGCGGCACAGAAACTGGCTGACTCCATACGACAGAAATATGACGGGCAGTATGATTACACTGATCCCATGTGGGGAGTTTCCAGAGATGAGAAGCTGACGCTGCAGATGGGATTCGATATCTATGACAGTGATTTCACCGAGTATACCCAGATCGTAAATGTATATCAGGACGCAGAGCTGAAGCACCCGGCAGGATCGCATTTTGAGTGGGACGAGGAGACGAAAGAACTCTCGGTTACTCCTCCCAGATGGGAAGCCGGAGGTATATCGGCTGCCGGTCTGGATGAATCGGCTCCGGGATATGATCCGGCACAGGATTCTCTGTTTGAAAAAGGCGAACTGAAAGACTGGGGGAATCTTCCCCGGTATTATATGGTCAGATATGTGGATACAGAGACAGGAGAGACGCTGGACAAGCCGGCGGTCACTGTATTTACAGTAGAACACGAAGTGAGCCGGGCGCCGGAAGTATCCATGGGGATCAATGAGGAAGGCCTTCCCGTATTCCGTTGGAATGAGGTGCCGGGAGCGGACAAATATTATGTCATGACAATGAACTGGTC
Source organism: uncultured Ruminococcus sp. (assembly GCA_904377845.1). Classification (GTDB taxonomy): domain Bacteria; phylum Bacillota; class Clostridia; order Lachnospirales; family Lachnospiraceae; genus Mediterraneibacter. Next base: position 9,489 of record CAJFGR010000048.1, read on the forward strand.
GGAAGAGAACGGATACTCCGGAAATGGATCAGTCGTGGGAAGTACGGAAGAGCCGGAATGGATACCGGACTCTGCCGCTCAGTTTGTCACATATTCAGTGTCCGGGGCTGACCGGCAGGAAGTGTATGAGACTTATTATTGTGTGATCGCAGTCTCAGAGGACGGAACTTCTGCCATCAGTAATGTTTTCGATGAAAAAGACATTGCCCGTATGGTTCCATATGCGGAGGAGAAAGCCATGAGCATCTCGAAGGAAGGCTCTGATTATGTGGAGAGTTTCAAGGAAATGCCTGCTTATAAATGGGTCACAATGTGCGATGGAACGCTTGTACAGAAGATCATCAACTATGATTTTGAGAGCGCAGATACGGTTACCGAGACATGGGGAGAGTATGAGAAAGAGGATATGTCCGATCTTCAGCTGGTGGAGATGGATCTGGTCAAAGTACCCTACACCATAGACGGAACCGGATTTACCGGTGTGGTGGTAATCGAGAAATATGATCCGGATACATGGGAGGACGAACTCGGGAAAATCCGTAACCGGCAGGAGAAGCTCAGGACAAAAGGCGGAGCAAGAACCCCGGAACTGACGCAGGAAGATACGACGAAAGAAGATGAGACTCAGGAAGAAGCCGGTGCAGGCAATGAAACCGGCGGAGCAGTCTCAGAACTTGAGCAGGAATATGAAGTAACGGCGAACAGTGCTCTGAGCGAGTATCTGGCAGTGAACATGATGAACGTCAATCCGATGATCAGCCTTGCCGATTTCCCGGAAAGCTCCGACCAGTCTTATCTGCTGGACGCATGGGAAGAAGCGGTGTATCAGAATCCCATGGTACTTGGAGTTACAGGCGCATCTATTCTCGGCGGCGGTAAGACTCTTGCAGTCTCCTACGATACGGAAGCGGATGTGATCCGTGAGAAACAGGCGGAGATTGCGGCAGAGACAGAACGTGTGGTCTCGGAGATCATCACCGATGATATGAGCGAACTGGAGAAGGAGATGGCGATCAACCAGTATCTCTGCGATACGGCGGAATACGATACGGCAGCTCTGGAAAATGCCGGGGAAAATGATTTTGAAGATGTGGATGAAGAGTTCAATGATTCCTTTACCCCTTACGGGGTGCTGCTCAATAAGACCGGCGTATGTTCCAGCTATGCAGGAGCCTTTAAGCTGCTGGCGGAAGAGGCAGGAGTGGAATGTATCGTGGTAACCGGATATCTGGACGGCGAACTGCCCCACGCGTGGAACAAGGTTAAGATAGACGGGGAGTGGCAGATCGTGGACAGTACGAACAACGACAACGAGCTGATCTTTAATGCTCTCCTCAATCTGCCCGACGCTGCGGCGGATAAGGTGCTGGTGGAGGATGAAAGATATGTCCTTGATTCCCAACTTCACAGTTATCAGGCGAATACAGACGAGAAAGAATACTATCATATCAATAACCGGTTCTATGAGCAGGATCAGATTACGGCGCCTCTGACTGAGGAGCTGAAAGAAGAGGGAACAGCGGTCCTGCGGACAGACTACGGGCTGAGCGATGAGGAGTTTATGACTATCGCGCAGCAGACTGCCGAGCGGTACGGAGCCGATGAACTGGGAGGCTGTTACTGGATGGGCGTTATCTATCTTACGGATGAATATTGAGAGAGCAGTTCAGGACAAATATCCGGGAATAAAATGGAGGAAAAAAGACATGAAAAAACAGAAAAGATTAGTGGCACTGGGACTTACGGCAGCTATGGCGGCAGGACTGATTTCAGGCTGCGCTACAAAGGCAACCCCGGAGAATCTTCTGCGTGATATGCAGAAGAACGCGGAGAAAACAGAATCTGCCCTGCTGAACTTTAAGATGGAAATGGCTATGGGAGACGGAACGACGGATGTCAGTCTCGGGATGGATATGAATATGGAGACAACGACGGAACCGGAGGCGTCCCACGGAAAAGGCACGGTCTCGATTAATATGGGCGGCATGGATTTCAGTGTAGAGACAGAGACGTACTCTGTGCAGGAGGATGACGAGTATGTTACTTATACACTGATGGAAGATCAGTGGACGAAAGAGGCGGCAGATGACGGGGAAATAACCGGAGAAGTGGACAGTATCGCCGATAATGTGGAAGAGTATGCGGACCAGTTTGTACTGGCGGACGATCTTGTTACAGTAAACGATAAGCAGTGCTTTGAGCTCACCGGTGAACTGGACGGAGATCTTTTCTCCGAGATGATGCAGGCAGATCTGACCGATTCGCTGGCGGGATACGGAATTGACGAGGAAACTCTGTCTGATATGGTATTCCCGTGTACGATCGATATTTATAAGGACAGCATTCTTCCTGCAAGGCTGTACTTCGATATGACAGAGAGTATGGCTCCGGCGCTGGAGGATTCCGGAGTGACGGTCTCCGAGTGCTATGTAGATATGACATTTATGGAATATGATACAGTAGAAGAGATTACAGTTCCGGAAGAAGCGGTTTCCTCTGCAGCGGACAGCGGGGCATCCGGCGGACTTGACCTGCCGCAGGATAACACATATGGAGACGAAAGTGTGGTAAAGCCGGCAGAACCGGTAGAGCCTGCCAGCGGTCTGGGAGACAGCTGGGAGAGCTACACGGTACAGATAAATGATACAGTGATCACGCTTCCGTGTACGATCTCCGATCTGGAAGCAGCGGGGGTGAAGCTGGATACAGAGTATACACCGGCTGATTATATTGTCAATGCAGGAGAGTATGAACTGGCATGGTTTAAGGTGGACAGCGGTGATTACATTATGGTAAATGTGGTAAATACAGGAAGCGAGCCGAAAGAGATCAAAAACTGTCTGGTATCTTCTGTCTATGCGGATGCTTACAGTATGACGGAAGGCGGACTGACAGTGATCTTCCCGGGCGGCATTCAGATCGGTACACCGGAGGCTGACCTGCTGGCAGCATACGGAGAAGCTGATGATGCGTATGAGGATGAGGAATACGGAAATTCATACTACTGGTATGGGGATGATGCCGGGGTAAGCGGATTCAACGCCAGCATTGACCCTGAGACAGGACTGATCGTGTCGCTCAATATCGAGAATGAAGGATAACGGCCGGTGGAGTGGTTGTAGAGTGAAAGTATTTTTGAGGAATTTCGATTATGAAAAATTTATACAGGCAACTACTTGCTGTGGTGACAGCAGCCGGAATATTTATCTGCAGTGCGTGTGCGGGAATGACGAATGCAGAACCGGCAGGTGATAAAGAGAACCGTAAAGATGTTACTGATGAACAGACAGTAAAGACTGAATATATAACAATACCGGCTTCGTTGCTTAAGTTTTCCAGCTCGGATCTGCAGGATAATATAGAAGCATTCAGCGACTACTGCACCAGTGTCAGACAGAGCGGGGATGATATGATAATCGAAGTAACGCCGGAGCAGAAAGAAACGCTGATACAGATGCATGAAGACAATATCAGAGAAGTGATGGATGATATGGTGGAAGCCGATCCTTCATATTCCTGTGAACTGGATGAAGATTACAGCCGAGTGGTGTACAGGTACGATGAAAACATAGACGGCGTCCTGCAGGCGAAAGTTCTGCTGTCGCTTACAACAAGCTATGCTCTGAAAGGCATTATGGAGACAGGAAATCCGGACTGGCATATCCATGCTGAAATTGTAAACTGCCATACCGGTGCAACGGTCGTAGAGGGAACATTACCGGATGAGGCGATCAATTTCGGACCGGATGAGTGGGAAAAAAGCTATGTCAGTACAGGAGAGGATGAGCAGCAGAAGGAAATTATGCGGGAAACAGGCCTTCCGGCAGACTACAGTGCTCTGACTGACACACAGAAGAGCGCAGTTACGTCAATTGAGGATATGCTGACATGGATGGAAGGAAAATATCAGCAGAAATTCTGTTATGTATCCTACGCGCCGGGAGATGCGATCGAACAGGAGCATTTGAAGGTATATCCCGAACAGGGGGATGAATCGGATATTGTGACGGTGTACCGTACATATGAAAACGGGCTGTACCGGTATGAAGATGATTACGGAGCAATTCTGATGCGCCCCGCGTATGAAGAGCAGGTACGCGCATTCGCGGAGCAGTATCTGCCTTCCGAAGGGATAAAGATTTATACGGAAATAAAGAATGGCGGCAGCAGCCCGGCAGAGGAAGAACCGGTTCTGAGCGAGGTTTCCGCTGTGACGTATATTTTTATGGACGACGCCCTGTGCTCAGAAAAGTATGAGATATTTCTGGAGGCTGTGCCGGACTGGCTGACAGAGAACTGTCAGGGCGTACCGGCGGGGATTTATCTGCGTATGACAGAGTCCGAAGCATGGCAGCAGATCGACAGATCCGATTATGAGGACAAGCTCCGGGAAGATGTCTATACTAAAGAGGCAGAGTGCGCGATCTCCGGGAGCGGGAAAGTGACAGTGTATTAGTTGAAAGGAAGAAAAATTATGAGGAAAGTATTACCGCTTATCGTATGCTGTGCTCTTGTATGCAGCCTGAGCGGATGCATCGTTTTCAGGGGAGGATCATCCAATGAATACCGCTCTGATGAAGAATTAGCGGATGAAATGATAGAAAATATTATCGATTGCGCAGAAAAGGAAAATGCAAAAGCACTGACAGAATTATTTTCACAATATGTTAAGGACAGTACGTTAAATTTAACTGAACAGGCAGAAGAATTCATAGAGTTTTTTCAAGGCCAATGTAAAAGCTGGAAAGGAAATGCAAGTTCCCATGAAAAAAGTGAACACGGAAAAACAATCTGGCGGGAATTGAGAGGTCACTATTCAGTTATTACAGATGAAGCACAATATGAAATAGCATATATTTATATTCCTTTTCACAGAGAAGAACCGGATAAAGAAGGGCTTACTGCAATAGAGATCACTACGGAAGAAACTTTTAACAAGGATGAATTTCTCTGGAGTCTGGATCAGAAACCGGGTATCTATGTGACAGAAACCGGGGAAGAGATGTATTCGGAACAGAGGCTGATCACTCCGGAAGAACTGATCCGGGCGGCAGGACTTACAAAAGAACAGTACCGCGGAGCTGATCTCGAACAGTTTATTGAAGATTTCGCCATCACGGAAGAAGATGTGGATACGCTCAACATACCTTTGCTTCTGGAAGAATACGAACCGGACCGTAAAGACGGCCTGGCTGATGTGAGTTATCTCCTCGAAGACGACATAGAAAACCGTACGTCTGATTTTACAGAGAATGTATATGCCATTGCTTTTATGGAAAATAAGAATACAAGTACAGAATGTGTATATTACGATATACTGGATAGTAAACGGTATCAAACGTCGGATGCGTATCTCTTTGATGATCTCTACCAGACACAGGCCGGATATTATGCGGACGGACAGCAGATCGTTGAGGCGTTAGACAAATATGGTGTTTTTGGCTGGGAATCCGGAACGGGTGAAGAGGAAATTACAGATCCCCAGTATATGGTGCTGGCTGTAGAATATGATGACGGAACGGTGTTCCGTGTAAAGGCATCCGGCTTATTGTCGAAGGTGCTGCCGGTCGAGTACGATGAAGTGAGGGATATGCTCCTGTCAGGAGAATACAGCGGAAGTTAGGGGAAAATAAGTATTGTTTCAAAGGAGGAGGCTATGGACAGAGTATTTGAAGATGAATTTATGGAGGCCCAGTCACGGATTGTTGCACTATGCGTCGAATTCACGGGCAACAGGGCAGATAAGGTTTATGCCTATGGCTCCATCGAAGAAAGCAGCATTTCTTTCAATGCATTTTTCAACATTGACGGCCGGATTAAAACAACAAATAATATAGCTGCCGATCCGGACGCGATATGGGATTTTCTGGATCTTGGAGAATCAGATTTGGAGAAGATAAGACAAATATGCATACATTACGGAAAACCTGTCCCCACAGAATTAAAAATAATCTATGACTGTAAAAGCGGTAAAATAGACACGGAATATAAGTATGAAAGTATCTGTTCCGCAAAGACGGGGACAGATTCAAGCGAGATTTTTATGAAGTGGCAGAGAAAACAGCAGGGCATGATGGGGAAGAGCATATGGAAGAGATAAAACGGCATTGTGAAAAAGTCATACAGATACTCCGTTCCGATTATAGTACGCAGTTACAGTATTCGGGAATAATCAAAAAAATATATGACGTTATGTTACAGATTATATCCTGCGATAATGTCAATGAACTTCCTGATATTCACTGGAACAGCATAGCGCGGTGTTTTGCTGACGAAACGACGGATTATCAAAGTCCTATACTTTTTGAGATAGATAAAATCGCGAAGCTGACAGAGGGTAAATAATGAAACAGTTGAGAAACACAGAATGGCGGAGAGGATACCCCATTAAGAAAAACCTGGCCCTGTGTGCATGGGGCCTGATGGCGCTCGCAGGCTTCGCCGGGATACTGGCGCGCCCGGAGAATATTCCGTCGCTGGCATCGTGTGTTCTTGCATTGGCGGGCGCAGTCCTTTCGCTGCCGCACCTGCTCGGATATTACAGAACTACATATCAGTGTCTGCCCGCTTTGAACAGGCGGCTTACAAAAAAGGAGCAGGAGGGGCCGAAGTAACCTTCAATATAATGAACAGGGATACGACGCCGGTGATTTTCGTTTACGCGACCGGTGATGCGGTAAAAATTGACCTTGGTGTTCAGGTCAGTGTTCAGAAAATCAGGGAACTTAACGCATACTTCCGGTCACGCTGTCACATCTTCCCGGAACCGGCAGACAGGACAAAGACAGAAGAACTCTGCAGCATATTCAGGTAGATTTACACAGATTATCTGAAAGAAAAAGAACCGGAGAAAGAAGATGCGGTTCTTGCGGAGCTTGTAAAAGATGCGGGAAAACTGCGGCAGAAGTGTATTGAGAAAATGCCGTCGTATTTGAAAAGAGGGACGACAAATTAATTTCGCAAGATTGAGTGTTTTGAGGAGGATGATTTATGAGAATTACAGATATTTTTGATGCGGTAAGAGACGGAACTTATGCGGATTTCCGGAAGTTTTATACAGGAGATCCGAATCTGTTCAATAAATATGCAGGAATGAGTCTGCTTCAATTGGCGTTTGTCAATGACCGTAATGCGGAAGAAAAGATAAAGATCATACAATTCTTAATATCTCAGGGAGCGGATGTTAACTTTACAAGCCCCAAAGATCAAAGAAATGCGCTGCATATATTTTACTTCTCTGTAATGAGACCCGATCCGCAGTATATGTTAAAAGCTACGCAGCTTCTGGTTGAGGCAGGGACCGACATAAACGGAAAAGATAAATACGGCGCGATCCCGCTTAACTATGCGATTACCGTTGTGAAGCTGCCGACCGAGGCTGCCATGCCGGTATATCAATATTTAATAGATCACGGTTCAGATATCTGTGAAAAAGATAACTCCGGCAAAACGTGTCTTGATTATGCCAGAGAATTTTCATGGAGAAACGGTCTTGTAAGTCTGATGGAAGGAACCGCGTCATGAGCAGATCGGGAAGAAAAATAAAAAAATACGAGATCATTCTCTGTATTCTTGTGCTGGCAGTCATAGCGGCCGGTCTGCTGCTGCCTAAGACAGGGAATCTTGTCCTTCTGGATGAACTATGCAATGCTGCGGTCATATGGATTGCGTGTATCTGTGTGATCGCGAGGGCTTTAAGGAACAGAACCGCTCTGTCCCTTTCAGGAAAAACTGCGCGGGCGGCGGCCGTTATCATATGCATCGCTTTCGTATTCTGGTTTTCGAAAGACATAGTACTTGATCTTGCGGCAGGCCCGCAGACAGCCACATTGACAGACGTACAGGTGAGTGAAACACAGGCGCATACCGGGATCTTCTCCCATCATTATTATCTGACCGGTTCTGATCATAATGGCGAGACGGTCCGGGCGGAGATAACAATGGAAGAGTATAACAGACTGCCGCAGGGCGGAACTGTCACGATCGAGTATTACGAACATACGCGCCGGATCGTAAAGGTGTATAAAAAAGATATGGTGGCAGATAACGAAATGTGGTAAAATAGCCCTGTTGAGCATATGTGCTCATGCTGCATGGTATGTTCATAGTGTATGGCACGCTCACATTGCATGAAGTATACGATTCAAGAAGGAGGACTACATGATCAAATTATATGACAACGGCGTCTATCTCTTAAACGGCACCGAGATTGTGGAAGATACAGGAAATGTACAGGTTCCGCTTTCCAAGGAAGAAGCTGCGAAGAATACGATGGCATACGGCATCTTAAACGCGCATAACACTTCCGGAAATATGAAGAATCTGCAGATTAAATTTGACAAGCTGACATCCCACGATATCACATTTGTAGGCATTATTCAGACAGCACGTGCTTCGGGTCTTCAGAAATTCCCGATCCCCTATGTGCTGACAAACTGCCATAACAGCCTCTGTGCAGTAGGCGGTACGATCAATGAAGATGACCATATGTTCGGACTGACCTGCGCGAAGAAATACGGCGGCGTCTATGTTCCGCCTCATCAGGCAGTCATCCATCAGTTTGCCCGTGAGATGCTGGCAGGCGGAGGAAAGATGATCCTTGGTTCTGACAGCCACACCCGTTACGGCGCTCTTGGAACAATGGCCATGGGCGAGGGCGGACCGGAGCTTGTAAAGCAGCTTCTCAATAAGACATATGATATCAAGATGCCGGGCGTGATAGCAATCTATCTTGACGGCGAGCCGATGAAAGGCGTCGGACCGCAGGATGTTGCACTTGCTATTATTGGCGCGGTATTTAAAAATGGCTATGTAAACAATAAAGTGATGGAGTTCGTCGGACCGGGCGTGAAGAAGCTGAGCGCAGACTTCCGTATCGGTGTTGACGTTATGACCACAGAGACGACCTGCCTGTCCTCGATCTGGACGACAGATGAGAAGATCGAGGAGTTCTACGAGATCCACGGCAGAAGAGGAGATTACAAAGAACTGAATCCGGGAGCCTGTACATATTATGACGGCTGCGTATATGTGAACTTAAGCGAGATCAAACCGATGATCGCTATGCCGTTCCATCCGAGCAATGTCTACACCATTGACGAGGTAAATGCCAACCTGAAAGATATTCTTCACGATGTGGAGCAGAAGGCACTTGTAAGTCTTGACGGCGCGGTAGAGTATTCACTTCAGGATAAGATCCGCGATGGCAAGCTCTATGTAGAGCAGGGCATCATCGCAGGATGCGCAGGCGGCGGTTTTGAAAATATCTGCGCGGCAGCAGATATTATCAAAGGACACAATATAGGTTCTGATGCATTTACATTCAGCGTATATCCGGCAAGTATGCCGATCTATATGGAACTGGTGAAGAACGGAGCAGTGGCTGACCTTATGGAGGCAGGAACAGTTGTGAAGACTGCATTCTGCGGACCGTGCTTCGGTGCGGGAGACACACCGGCGAATAACGCATTCTCCATCCGCCATACAACGAGAAACTTCCCGAACCGTGAGGGAAGCAAGCTTCAGAGCGGACAGATCTCCTCTGTAGCTCTTATGGATGCACGTTCCATCGCGGCTACGGCGGCAAACAAAGGTTACCTCACACCGGCGACAGCGATGGATGTGGAGTACAAAGGACAGAAATATCACTTTGACAGCAATATTTATGCAAACCGTGTATTTGACAGCCACGGTGTGGCAGATCCGAGCGTGGAGATCCAGTTCGGACCGAATATCAAAGACTGGCCGGAGATGTCAGCGCTGCCGGAGAACCTGATCGTGAAAGTAGTATCCGAGATTCACGATCCGGTTACAACAACAGACGAGCTCATCCCGTCAGGTGAGACTTCCTCTTACCGTTCCAATCCGCTGGGACTTGCAGAGTTCGCGCTCTCAAGAAAGGATCCGGCATATGTGGGACGCGCGAAAGAAGTACAGAAAGCACAGAAAGCGATCGAAGCAGGAAACTGTCCGCTTGATGTGCTGGAAGAACTGAAACCGGTAATGGCGACAATCCAGAAGACATATCCGGAAGTGGGCAAAGGAAATATCGGCGTCGGAAGTACGATCTTCGCAGTGAAGCCGGGAGACGGATCCGCACGTGAACAGGCTGCATCCTGCCAGAAGGTACTGGGCGGCTGGGCAAATATTGCCATTGAATATGCTACAAAGCGTTACCGTTCCAACCTCATCAACTGGGGAATGCTTCCGTTCCTGACAGACGCAGACCATGAGCATCTGCCGTTCAAGAACGGTGACTATATCTTCGTGCCGGACGTGAGAAAGGCGGTTGAAGAAAAAGCAGACGTCATCAAGGCTTATGTAGTGGGCGACGACCTCAAAGAGATCGATCTGAGACTGGGCGACCTGACAGATGCAGAGAGACAGATCATACTGGACGGATGCCTGATCAATTACTATAAAGCATAGATATAAATTCGTGTTTGTCGGGGAGAACTTCCTGTAGCAGAACGTCCGAAAACCAGGCAGATACAGTGAGGTGACTCACATATACGGGACGGGCGGGGAGGGAATGCTCCCGGTTCCGGTTACGGAACGTAAGACTAAGTAACAAGCCTGTGATACGGCTAAATACAGATCAATCAGATGCAGAACTCGTTTCACTCAGACAACTGCATCTGATCGATCAACGCCGTATCGCAGGCTTTAACTTAGTCTAACATTCCTTCACAGTCACCGTCTGCATTCCCTCCCCGCCCGCCCCGGAAAGTGCATCAATAGGGCTGTATCCGTCTGATTTTCTGTGTTCATCCGCCAGAAAGTATCTCCCCGGCAATCACGAAGTTTACAGAAAACCGGTCGAAATGATGAACTTTGTCGACTAAGTTTATCACTTCGACCGGTTTGTATGAGTGCTTGTTGAAAGGATGACGCTGCAGCGGAAGAAATTGTACTGACCGGATACGACAGCAGAAAAAGAAGATACTGCATAAGCTGTGCATCGGCATGGAGCGTTCCGAATACACCTCGTTCTCCATGTTAGCGATATTTAAATGTGAGTTCCAATGGACGAGCATTTTGATATCGCGTTACATGGATTCGAGGGGATGAGGTAAAGCGGGCCGGCACAGCGTTGCAGTATCTTCTTTTTCTGCGTCCGCTATTCGATTATTATATCTTTGCTGCTGCAGCGTTATCTATTAAACAAACACGAATTTATCTTACAGAGTATCGCCGCGTTTTACGTATCCCGGTTTGCTCGGGTCAGCGATGACTCTCTTGCCGCGGATCAGTCTTGCGTGTTTGTCTACCATCATGTTTTCAACATGAACACCTTTGCCTATAACAACGTCAGCAGAGATTACACAGTTCTTAACGACTGCGCCCGGTTTGATGACACAGCCTCGTCCGATGATGGAGTTCTCAATCTCACCGTCGATCAGACAGCCGTTAGATACAACAGAGGAAGTTACTTTGCTGTCGGCAAAATACTGTGTCGGGCAGGAATCATTTGTACGGGTGTATACCGGCCACTCATCGTCAAACAGATTCATTGCATTTTTCAGATCGATCAGAGCCATATTAGCATCGTAGTAGCTCTTGAAATCTGTGATCGCTGCAAAATATCCTTTATGAGGAACAGCACGGATGTCGAGTTCTTCACATTCTTCATCAATGATATCGGCAAATGTATACATGGATGATGTCTTATGAGCTTTATTTACCAGTTCAAGGAACAGCTCTTTTGTCATTACATATGTATCCATGAAGATATTTCTGTTCTTTGCATTTCCGCGGTTCGGCTCGATAGAAAGTACGCCTTTCTGTTTATTGATATTCAGTGTATCGCAGGCAAGGAACGCATCTTTTGCGTTATCAACAGCGTGATACATCATAGAAATATCTGCGCCTGAGTCGATGTGTGCCTGAATAAAATCACTGTAGTCGGCCGTGTAGATCATGTAGCTCGGTGCAATGACAACATAAGGCTGGGTCATTCTCTCAATGCAGTTCATATTCTCGATGTAAGCCTGGATATCTGTACTGTAGATATCCCCAACCTGAGAGAACTTTGTGTACATGATGCTCAGTTTGCCTCGTTTGGAGTTGATATTATAGTGACGTCCTGTGCCGAGGTGCTCGGTCAGGGAACGGGGTTTCCTGCGCACATAAACCTGAATATTGTCAATACCGCTGTTGCTCATATTAGAGATCGGGAAATCAATGATACGGTATCTGCCGAGGAATGAGAATGCTCCTACAGGACGGTATTCCTGAAGGCCTTCTACCTTAATGTGATTTCCGGCAAAATTAATAATTCCGAATGCCTTATTCATATTATTCATCCCCCTTTACACGTTTTGCAACAAGTTCAATGTTTTCGCTGTCAGCACTTCCTACTACTGCATTTTTGCCGATCTTAATGCCGTCAGCAACAAGGGCACGTGTGACTACTGCTCCTGCGGCCACCTCTGCGCCCGGCATCAGTACACTGTCGATCACCTTGGCACCTGCTGCAACCTTAGAATTTGTGAACAGTACAGAGTTCTTGACTTCGCCGTCTACTACGCAGCCCTGTGTGATAAATGCTTTTTCAATCGTGGCGTCAGAACCGATATACTGCGGCAATGCAGTAACATCTTCTGTATAGATCTTCCAGGTAGGATCATGGAGATCAAGCTCATTGTTTTTACTGAGCAGATCCATATTTGCCTCCCAGAGGGAATCGATTGTTCCAACATCTTTCCAGTAGCCTTTATATTTGTAAGCGAAGACATTTTTGCCTTCATTTAAGAGAGTCGGGATAATATCTTTACCAAAGTCGTGTGAAGAATCCGGATCTTTCATATCTGCAAGAAGCATCTTCCTCAGTGTCTTCCAGTTGAAGATATAGATACCCATTGATGCAAGGTTGCTCTTCGGATGCTCCGGTTTCTCTTCGAATTCGATGATGCGGCCCGTTTCGTTTGTATTCATGATACCGAAACGGCTTGCCTCTTTCATCGGAACTTCGATGACTGCGATTGTAGCATCAGACTGGCACTCTTTGTGATAATCCAGCATCTTTGCGTAATTCATCTTGTAGATGTGGTCGCCGGAGAGAATCAGAAGATACTCCGGTGAGTATGTATCGATGAAATCGATATTCTGTGAAATTGCATCAGCAGTTCCTCTGTATACATCCAGATCCGCATCGGATTTCTCACGCGGCGGGAGTACGTATACACCGCTGTCTTTTGCATCAAGACCCCAGCGGCGTCCTGCAGCCACATAGCTGTTGAGAAGAACAGATTCATACTGCGTTAATACGCCGACAACATCAATACCACTGTTTGCACAGTTACTGAGCGGGAAATCGATGATGCGGTATTTTCCGCCATATGAAACAGCCGGTTTCGCAACTTTTTTCGTCAGCTCATGCAGACGTGAGCCGCGGCCGCCAGCTAAAATCATAGCTAACATATTATTTTGTTTCATAATGAGCCCTCACTTTCATTCTTACTGTTTTTTATTATAACGTCCTTTATAGAAATTTTCTACAATTTTGTTTAAAAAAGAAGAAAATAAAATGAAAAATATGGGAAAAACTCATAAAGATAAATTGTATCAGGAAATAACCATAGTAAATCATATGAAAAAGAAGGACATATGAAAAAGAAAGACAGAGCGCCTGTCCGGCGGCTTTAAATTATTGAGAAAAAAACTTCCGATTTTATATAATCCGGAAGTTTTTCTTTTGTGCATTTTGATGATTGACAATAATTTTAAATCTCTATACTATATTGTTAGTTACCGAACAAATATTCTTGAACATTGAAAGGATGTGTGACAGTAATGTGCGGCAGTGATAACAGTGAGAAACCTGACTGCAGTCATGATGTCGGAAGGCTGATTAACACGCTTTCCCACCAGCTGAAGCGGCAGATGTGCGTTCAGGAGGAAGAGGACAGTCTGACTACCAATATGCAGCGGCTCGTCCTGCATTATATTCTTTTTCAGTCACTGCAGAGAGATATCTACCAAAAGGATGTGGAGAAAGAATTTCAGATCCGGAGGTCTACTGCCACAGGCACGCTCCAGATTCTGGAGAAAAACGGATTTATCACGCGTGAACCGGTGAAACAGGATGCACGTCTGAAGAAATTGATGCCCACGGAAAAAGCAAAAGGAGTGCGGCAGCATATTCTGGATAATATCCGTTATATCGAGGAGCTCCTTGCTAAGGACATACCGGAAGAAAAGCTGGCTGTCTGCAGGGAAGTGCTGGAACAGATGTCCGAGAATTTGTCGGTAGATGAAAAAAGGAGAGAGGAGATAACAGACCATGAATAGAAAATTACTTCGTTCCGTCAGGGAATACAAGCGTGAATCTTTTCTGACCCCTGTGCTGGTCTGTCTTGAGGTGCTGATGGAAGTGCTGATTCCGCTTCTGATGGCGAGAATCATCGATGTCGGTATTATGAACAGCGACATGGGTTACATCATAAAAATGGGCGTCCTGCTCATTGTTATGGCGATGTTTGCACTTGTATTCGGCGCGAAAGCAGGACAGATGGGCGCGATCGCATCTTCCGGATATGCGAAGAATCTGCGCCATGATATTTTTTACAAGATACAGGATTTTTCATTTGGAAATATTGATCACTTTTCAACGTCAAGCCTTGTGACGAGGATGACGACAGACATCACAAACGTGCAGATGGCATATATGTTCACGATCCGGCTGCTGGCCAGAGCGCCGATCATGATTGTCCTGTCGTTGATTATGACTTTGACGATCAGCGTAAAGATCGCGGTTATCATGCTGATCACGGTACCGATTCTCGGAGGTGCGCTGATTGCAATCGCTAAGATGGCGCATCCGCATTTCGTCCAGGTATTTGACGAGTACGATGTCCTCAACAATACTGTACAGGAAAATGTCAATGCGGCAAGAGTTGTAAAGGCCTATGTCCGCGGAGAACATGAAGTTGAAAAGTTCGGCAAGGTATCTACACTGGTATTTAAGCTTTTTACAAAAGCGGAGAAGATTGTGGCATGGAACTCCCCGATTATGCAGTTCACTGTATATGCGGTGGTTATTATCATGGTGCTCATCGGCGGAGAGAGTATTATCACAGGTTCGATGCAGACCGGAGAGCTGACCAGCGTTATTGTGTATGCGCTGCAGATTCTGATGTCTCTGATGATGGTTACCTTTGTATTTACAATGATTATGATTGCAGAGGCGTCCACAGACCGTATCACGGAAGTACTTGATGAAGTGCCGGAGATGGAAGACGCTGCGGATGCTGTTACAGAGGTGAAAAACGGCGATATTGATTTCGAACACGTAAACTTCAGTTATGCGGGAGAGGGTGGAAATCTTTCTCTGAAAGATGTAAACCTTCATATTAAAAGTGGTCAGATCATCGGCGTGATCGGAGGTACGGGAAGCGCCAAGTCTACCCTTGTACAGCTGATCCCGAGACTCTATGACGTGACTGGCGGCTCCGTGAAGGTTGGCGGCGTGGATGTCCGCAAGTACAGCCTGGAGGCCCTGCGTGATCAGGTGTCCATGGTTCTCCAGAAAAATGTGCTTTTTACAGGTACGATTTATGACAACATCCGCTGGGGCGATGAGAACGCCAGCGATGAAGAAGTGCAGAGAGTCTGTAAGCTGGCTCAGGCAGACGGATTTATCAGCGAGTTCCCGGCCGGTTACAATTCGATGATTGTGGAAGGCGGAAACAATGTGTCCGGCGGTCAGAAGCAGAGACTGTGTATTGCCAGAGCTCTGCTCAAGAAACCGAAGATCCTGATCCTTGATGATTCCACCAGTGCGGTTGATACGAGGACAGACGCCCTGATCCGTCAGGCGTTCCGCGAGGAGATCCCGGATACGACAAAGATTATCATTGCACAGAGAATTTCTTCTGTGGAAGATGCGGATATGATCATTGTTATGGATAACGGTGAGATCAATGGAATCGGTACATCAGAAGAGCTCCTCAAGACAAATGAGATTTACAGAGAAGTATATGAATCACAGGTGAAAGGAGGCGCTGAGGATGAGTGATCAGAACAACAGCAACGTTCAGCCGGTTAAGCAGCGCGCAGGCGGAGGCCCGGCGGTGACGAAGGGAACGATCAAGACTGCGAAGAGACTTCTGGGCTATGTGGTCAGCACATATAAGGTGCAGTTCATTATTGTACTGATCTGCATCCTGATGAGTTCCATTGCCTCGATTTCTGTATCCCTGTCGCTGAAGTTCCTGCTGGATGACTTCATCATCCCGCTGATCGGTCAGCAGAATCCGGACTATACGGAACTCTATCAGGCGCTGACGCTGCTGGGAACGATCTTCCTTTTGGGCGTGATTGCGACATTTATTTACAGCCGTATGATGGTAGTGATCGGCCAGGGCGTATTAAAACGTGTCCGTGACGAGATGTTCGAGCATATGCAGACACTGCCGATCCGCTATTTCGACCAGAATACGAACGGCTCTATCATGAGTCTTTATACGAACGATACAGATACCCTGCGTCAGATGATCAACCAGTCAATTCCGCAGGTGCTGATGTCGGCGTTCACTATAATTGTTACATTTATTTCAATGCTTGTTTTAAGTCCGATTCTGACGGCGCTTGCCGTGCTGATGATCATTGTAATGATCCTTGTGTCCAGAGTCGTGACCGGAAACAGTGGGAAGTATTTCATCCGGCAGCAGCTGGATCTGGCAGATATTACGGGATTTGTCGAGGAGAGGATGAATGGTCAGAGAGTAATTAAGGTGTTTAACCACGAGAAGATCTCTGAGCAGGAGTTTGACGAGCTCAATGAAAGACTCTTCACGAGTGCATCCAATGCGCATACATTTGCCAGCATGATGGGACCGATCATCGGCAACCTCGGAAATCTTCAGTTCGTACTCACGGCAGTATTCGGCGGTTTCCTTTCTGTAGCGGGCATCGGAAATATTACATTGGGTGTTATGGCTTCCTATCTGCAGTTTACAAAGAGCTTTACACAGCCGTTTATGCAGGTGGCACAGCAGTTCAACTCCATTATCATGGCTCTTGCAGGTGCAGAGCGTATCTTTAATATGATGGATGAGCCTTCAGAAGTAGACGACGGTTATGTTACGCTTGTCAATGCAAAGAGAAATCCGGACGGTACCCTTACAGAGTGCGAGGAGCGCACCGGTCTGTGGGCGTGGAAACATCCTCACAAAGCAGACGGCACAGTTACCTATCAGGAACTGAAAGGCGATGTGCGTTTCTATGACATGACATTCGGATATACGCCGGATCATATGGTTCTCCATGATCTGACATTGTATGCAAAGCCCGGACAGAAGCTGGCATTCGTAGGCTCTACCGGAGCAGGAAAGACAACGATTACCAACCTGATCAACCGCTTCTATGACGTGGCCGATGGAAAGATCCGGTATGATGATATCAATATCAATAAGATTAAGAAAGCAGACCTGAGACGGTCGCTTGGCATCGTGCTGCAGGATACACATCTGTTCACCGGAACGATAAAAGAAAATATCCGTTACGGCAAACTGGATGCAACAGATGAGGAAGTCGTAAATGCAGCAAAACTCGCCCATGCGGACGGATTTATCCGTATGCTGCCGAATGGTTATGACACACACTTAAGCGGTGATGGAGAAGAACTCTCTCAGGGACAGAGACAGCTGCTCGCGATAGCGAGAGCGGCAATTGCAGATCCGCCGGTACTGATCCTCGATGAGGCGACGTCTTCCATTGATACAAGAACCGAGCAGATCGTCCAGAAAGGTATGGATAACCTGATGAAAGGACGTACCGTATTCGTAATCGCCCACAGACTCTCCACCATCCGCAACAGCGATGCGATCATGGTGCTCGAGCACGGACGCATTATCGAAAGAGGAACACACGAAGAACTCCTCAAACTGAAAGGAACCTACTATCAGTTATACACAGGAAAACTGGAACTTTCGTGATGGCTACAAGCCGTGCAACGATAATAAAAGTGTCTGACGAGAGTTTACTCTCGGGCAGGCACTTTTTGTTATCGTTATAGGGCGCCGGCCCGCGACTGAAATCTTCCTCTGAATTTAAATGAAAAAAGTGCTTGCATTTCTGATTTTGCTGTGGTAATATAAACAACGGTCACTGTAGAGACAGTGACTGCATAGTGGCCCCGTGGTCAAGCGGTTAAGACATCGCCCTTTCACGGCGGTAACACGGGTTCGATTCCCGTCGGGGTCACCATGGCGCAGTAGCCAAGTGGTAAGGCGTGGGTCTGCAACACCCTGATTCACCGGTTCAAATCCGGTCTGCGCCTCTTAAAAAGCCCGGAAAGCATTGCTTTCCGGGTTCTTTGTATTTTAAGAAGTTTTATCGGACTGGCACCGGGAGTCTACCGAGAAATATTTATGAAAAAGACTGAGACGGGAGGAAGGCGACATGGAGCAAACTAAAGCGTCAGGGCATCTGTCTGCCCTGCTTACGATAATCATCTGGGGTACGATTTTTATTTCCACAAAAGTACTCCTTGTAGATTTTCAGCCCATTGAAATTCTCTTTTTCCGCTTTGTTATGGGATTGTTCGCATTATTACTTGTATATCCGCATCGTATGAAAGGAACGACACGCAGACAGGAGATTACCTTTGCGGCAGCAGGATTATCCGGAGTGTGCCTTTATTATCTGTTGGAGAATATTGCACTGACTTATACAATGGCTTCTAATGTGGGAGTGATCATTTCTGTGGCTCCGTTTTTTACTGCGATTTTGTCGCACATATTTCTGAAACAGGATGAGAAGTTCCGGGCAAATTTTTTCATCGGCTTTCTCATTGCAATGGTCGGAATTGTGCTGATCAGCTTTAACGGCACGGCTATGGAGCTTAACCCGGCGGGAGATCTGCTGGCGCTTCTGGCTGCATTTGTATGGGCCTGTTATTCAATCCTGACGAGAAAGATAAGCGGCTATGGTTACAATACCATTTTGACGACCAGACGGATGTTTTTTTACGGCATCCTATTTATGATACCGGCGCTTTTCTTGTTTGATTTTAAACTTGATCTGACTCGGTTTACAAATCCTGTTTATTTACTGAACATCCTGTTTTTAGGTCTGGGGGCTTCTGCACTGTGCTTTGTTACATGGAACTTTGCTGTAAAACTGCTGGGCGCAGTCAAAACCAGTGTTTATATTTATCTCACTCCGGTTATTACGATCGCTGCTTCTGTGCTGATTCTGCATGAGCCGTTTACGGCGCTGACCGGAGCCGGGACTGTGCTGACATTGGCCGGGCTGCTGCTTTCCGAGAGCAAAATATTCAGCAGAAAAGAGAATTCATAATCAGAGCTTCAGATAGAATGTAGCCCCTCCGCCTTCCGTATCCTCAAAGCCGATCTCCCCGCCCAGCATTTTTGCCAGTTCTTTCGCGATACTTAAACCCAGACCGAAATGTGATTTGTCCGTGCGTGATTTATCTCCGCGGTAAAAGCGGTCGAAGATAAATGGCTTATCCTCTGCAGGGATTCCCTTTCCGTGATCTACGATAGAAAAAATCAGTTCCTTTTCTTTTAGAGCAGTCTGAATCTGTGTGGAACTGCCTTCCGGTGAGTAACAGACTGCATTATCCAGAAAAATGCTCAGAATCTGGAAGAGCCGTTCACGGTCAGTAGAAAGGACCGGATACGTTTCTTCACTCAGATTGAGCTCCAATCTTATCTTTTTGCTGATACATACCGGCTCATAGGCTTCGTACAGTGTGATCAGCAGGGTATCCACATTGATCTTGCTTTTCCGGATGGTCCACTTGTCGGCATCTGATGAGGCAAGCAGCAGCATATCCCGCACAAGACGGGACATCCGGCTGCATTCTGCGTCGATGACATCCAGACAGGCCTGTGACTGCGTGTCACTGCTGTCATGGCTCTGCATTTCCTGCAGGGCTTCAGCATTTGCCATGATCACGGCAAGCGGAGCCTTCAGCTCGTGAGAAGCAGCCGCGACAAAATCTTTCTGGCTTTTGATCATCTCTTCGCTGGGAGCAAAGGCCTTTTTCAAAAGGAAACGGCTGACAAACAAAATAACAACAAAAGAAATCAACCATATCCCCAGATACAGAGGAGCCTGATGCAGAAACAGAGACAAGACAGAACTTTTCGGATAAACAAGGGTAAGGGAAAGACTGTCTCCGCCCTGTGTACTGACCGTGGCAGGAATCGCGTAATAGTGATCGTGATGCAGTCCGTCTAATTCTATATAACCTCCCTGCTCCGTAATCTGTCTTGCATCAGAGGAGCCGGCAGCATTTTCGATACCGATGCTTTGCCCTGCTTTCTGTAAAAGAACGCTGAAATCTGTTGGGAAGTCAGCATCACTTTGGTATAATAGCGAACCTTCTGAATCCCAGAGAGCGGCGTATACATTCATCTGCTTTTCATAATCAGAAAGAACAGTCTCCGGCTGTTCGGTATCGGCTTCTAACTGATAGATGATCAGGGAGGCCATGCGCTGGATATAGGTTACATCAGCGGTTTGGGCTGATTGATACGTGTTCCAGAAGGAAAAGGATAAAATAAATCAGTGTGATGAGCACCGTCAGGATTCCCGTCATAATAATGTGAAGCCGGTTCAATAATCTTTTAAGCATCTCCATTCTCCAATCTGTACCCTGTTCCGTGAATAGTCTTGATCACGCAGCTGCTTCCCAGTTCTTTCAAACGCTTTCTTAGAAATGAGATGTAATTGTCAACATTTCCGGGCGCGATATCAGAATCGATTCCCCAGACAGTTAAGATCAACTGTTCCCGGGAAAAGAGCGTGTCAGGATGTTTCATCAGCGTATACATCAGATTGGTTTCTTTCGCTGAGAGATCCAATTCTTTCCCCTTGCATCTGAGCCGGCGGTTTTCTCTGTCAAACTGAAGATCTGCATACGACAGAAGCTCTGCCTTCTGTGTGTCCTTGGATCGCCGGGTCAGTGCCCGTATCCTTGCCATCAGTTCTCTGACATGGAAAGGTTTTACCAGATAATCGTCTGCTCCGCCGTCCAGACCGTCAATCCTGTCATCGATCGCCGCCATTCCCGTAATAATGATTACAGGAATCTGGATGCCCTTTCTACGCATGGCTTTGATAATAGTCAGACCGTCAATCACGGGGAGCATCCGGTCAACGATGGCGAGTTCGTAAAGTAATATAAAAATTAAGAGCGTTAATAGCTTCCAGTCTCCTTACACGGAAATTTTCAAACTGATAGGTTTGCTTTTTACAGCGAAAATATTCCTCGATCCGCCATCTGGAAAAGTAAGTCCGGGCAATGCGGATCACATCATGCTTTGAACGGATCTCTTTGTTTGTTGCAAGCATCATGGGATGTTCTGTGATCCCATAAACCAGAACCAGATAAATATTCTTTCGGGAGGCAGTGATCTGGACTTTTACGTGGGAAAGATATGCGGTATGTTCTTTTCCCTTATAGAAAACCTCCGCTTTTACTTTTCCTTTCCTCCGATTCCGCAGTTCCGTTGCTTTTGTCCACTCATTGTGATAAAGAAGTTTCCGGTTGGATTTCAGGCGGATCACGTAATCCTGCTTCAGATGGTCGAGCATGAGGAATATCTTATTGTCATCATACCCGCGGTCCATAACAAAGGTGGCCTTTCCGAAAAGAGCAGCGGCCTGTTTGATCGCATCAAATGTGACGGTATTTACCTTGCGGGTGGTTTCATGAAGCTGGTCGGAAATATCTGTAAGCAGGCAGCTTCTGGATGCCAGAATG
This sequence comes from uncultured Ruminococcus sp., assembly GCA_904377845.1. Lineage (GTDB taxonomy): Bacteria > Bacillota > Clostridia > Lachnospirales > Lachnospiraceae > Mediterraneibacter. The sequence continues at coordinate 31,228 of CAJFGR010000048.1, forward strand.
CCATAAACCATATCTGCCATAAATTTCCGGTCCGGTTTCGGAAGTCTGCAGGAGACTTTATTTGTAAAAGTTAAAATTTTTCTTTTCAAACGGTAAGTAATTGATGTAGAATTAGCCATAAGGGATCCCCTTTCTTTTTGTTTAGTAAGGTTTTTTCCTTATATTTTGGCCATTTTTTGAAAGGTGTGGATAACAGAATGCAGCAGATTTATCTAATGGGGATATTTCTGCAGAAACTCAAGGAACGGTTTCCATTGTGTTTCAACATAATTATACTATAATGTTAAAAAGAAGTAGAAAGAGCTGATACTATGCCAGTTATTATGTCAATGAAAGATCTTCGCAATACAAGTGAATTATACGATAAATTTGCCAAAACCAACCGTATCGATCAGGCAATCTATGAGTCCGAGAAAGAAATGGGAGAAGGCGGCGTTTCTATTGATCTCGATGAAGCATTTGAGAAATTAAATAGAAAATACTATGAATAAATACAAAGTTATAATTATCGAGGTGGATTATGTACCATATTGTAATCTGCGATGATGAACCGGAATTTGTCTCCGAGTTAAAAGACCTGCTGAAAAGATATTCCGGGGAAACCGAAACAGATCTTATGACAGTCGAATATAGAAACGGACAGGAGCTGATCGAGAATTATGATACAAATACCGATCTGATTTTTCTTGATATCCAGATGAACGAGATGGACGGTCTGACGGCTGCAGGAAGAATCCGGGAACTGGATGAAGATGTCAGTATTATCTTCTTAACCTCATTAAAATAGTATGCGCTGTAAGGCTATAAATATCAGGCTGTGAACTATATTGTAAAGCCTGTGAAATATATCCGCTTAAAAACGGAGATGAATGGATGGATTGAAAAATACAGACACAAAAATCCTTATATTGTTGTGCAGAACGATAAAGGCTCTTTTAAAGTGGCTGTGAATAAGCTGCATTATGTAGAAACATATAAGAGAAATCTACTGTTACATACAGACGCTGGAGACGTGATCTGTTATAAAAACATGAAAGAGATGGAAAAGGAGCTGTCTCCGTATGGATTTTTTCGCTGCCACGTCGGATTTCTTGTGAATCTTGCATTTGTTAAGAATGTGGAGAAACTGGATGTAGAACTGACTTCCGGAGAGACGGTCTATGTCAGCAAGCCAAAGCGGAAAGCGTTCATGGAGGCGTTAGCCGGATACTGGGGAAAATGCTGTGAATACGGATATGGTAACAATTTTCATAGATATAATATGCACGGTGTGGGAAGGAATGATTGGAGCATATCTGCTGAGAACTTATACAGCGAAAAAAATCCCCTTGAAAAAAGATATTTTATGGATATGCTTTTTTGTTCTATTTGCAGAAACAATGACTTTTTTGTCGATTCCTTCAATCATAAAAATAGCGGTTGAACTATTTGTATGTGCATTTATCATATGCTGGTTATATAAGATCGATCTGCTGAAAGGCTTTCTGTCTATGCTCTTTTTCATATTCAGCGGTGTTTTAACAGAAATGATATTAGTAACCGGCTTAGGATTTTTATTTTCTGATCTTACAAATACTGATGTTGTTTTGCAGGTAGAATATTACTTGATATATCATATTCTTATGACGCTGATTGCTGGCATTATGAGAAAAACATTAGAGAAGATTGGGAAAAATTTTACAAAGCGAGAAGATGCACTGTTCAGTATTCTGTTAATAGCTCTGATTTTCATATTTGCAAGTTCTGTAAATCGTTCACTTTTTGGCTGGGAGCTGATTACTCAAATATCGCAGACCATAGGAATGATTATTTTGCTTGCAGCATTGTTTCTGCTGATTTATTTCATACATGACAGTGTGAGGATACGTCTGATCCAGCAAAGAGAAGAACAGCAGTTACAGAAATTGCAGGTTCAATATCAATATTATGAAGAGCGATTAAAGGATGAGCAGCGTGTCCGGGGAATTTACCACGACATGAAGAAATAATGGAGACCAGAAGAAAAAGCAGGAAACAGAGGAGATGATCGCAAAGCTCCAGGATCAGATTGCTGATTATGAGGATTATGTGCAGACCGGGAATGCTTTTTTGGATGTGATACTTCGGGACAAGTCGAGAAAGGCGAAAGAGGAAAGCATAGACTTCCATACAGAGTTAGATTTCTCAAAGGGAAATTTTATAGACGCTCTGGACATCAGTACCATATTTGGAAATGCTCTGGATAATGCGATTGAGGCGTGTGAGAAAGTTGAGCTGGCAGGGATATAATTACGGGAACGGATACATAGGATGGGCGCTTACGAACTATGGCGGCTACAGCCTGGAAAACGCTTTGAAATTCAGACAACAACAGGCGGCAGCCCACGGATGGTCAGGATATGGAGATCCGGAGTATGTACCCCATGTGCAGAGATACTATTCCGGAGGGAATCTGTTCGCAGGCCTGTTTGGAAATCAGCAGATCGTGACAATCGCAAAAGGTGAGATCGGAGCCAGCGACGGCCAGAAGTACTGGAGCTGGTATGGGTTCAGTTCTTATCAGGAGTGGTGCGCCTGCTTTGTCAGCTGGTGCGGGGAACAGGCAGGGCTCATTGAAAGCGGGGCAATGCCCAGATTTTCTTTGTGTTCCGATGGAAAAAATGCGAGAACGGGATTGTTTATACGGTGGAAGGGAATACAAGTACAAGAGTGAATGGAGAGAGTGTCCGGGGAGTATGGCAGCATCAGTACCCGGTTAGTGATCAATCTATTCTTGGCTATGGCACAATATGATGTTGATTTAAAATTGGAACGATAAAACAATTAGAATGATTTACAAGAAGATAATTATATACCTTCAAAGTTCTTTTTCACTTCTTCCAGCAGTAACTCTACCACAGGACTGAATCGCCGCCCTGCTACGGGAAACTTACGGTAGCAAGATCAAGGTGTTCGGTACCGAGATATTCCACTCGGTCCGGGTCAGGGAAATCAGCGTCGAGGGCAAGAGAGCATTTTTGTCCATGATCCCAGCGGTAAGGTGGCGAAAGCCTACAAAAATTTGACGAAGGAGATGCTGAAACTTGAAAAGTAGCGTGAAAAAAATAGAGCTGGCATTCCTTGATGACCTGTTTTCCACCGAGGAAAGCTGGGCCGACGCCCAGCGGGAGAAGATTCTGGGAATTCCGTTGTCCGAGTTGCACCCGTTCAAATGAAAAACACGATTGGTATTAAAGAAGAAGGAAGATCAACACCTGTCTGGCGGCTCCGGTGTCCCCAT
>CAJFGR010000049.1 GCA_904377845.1 uncultured Ruminococcus sp.
AGAAAAGGGAGGTCAATGCTCTTTTTATTTGCAAACCTCCGAAAATCAAGGTAAAACGTAACTTTTACAATAAAAAAAGAAGGTAGTTTTGACACTACCCCTGAAAAGACGGAGGTATCGCGTATGAATAAATTATTTTATCCTGCATTATTTCACAAAGCGGAAGAAGGTGGGTTTTGGGTATCATTTCCAGATTTTCCAGAATGCCTTACAGAGGGAGACGATATGTCACAGGCTTACGAAATGGCAGTTGAGGCATTAGGGCTTGCTTTGGTAAGCAGAAAAGAGGAAAAAGAAGAGATTCCTGCCCCCACAGAGATTGATAAACTTACTCCGGAAGAAGGAACATTGGTAATTGTAGAGTTTGATATGTTGGAGTACCAGAAGAAACATAATTCCAGAGCAGTAAAAAAGACTCTCAGTATTCCGGAATGGTTGAATGAAGAAGCAACGGCGATGGGGGTGAATTTTTCACAGGTGCTTCAGGAAGCTTTGATGAATAAGCTGAATATCAGCAGATAACCAAACAATGGAGTATATTACTTTCGATTACCTCGAAAGGAAATTTTTTTGTAAATATGAGAATGATGGGCTCTTCTATGATAAAATTATAGGAGAGCCTTTTATTACAGCAAGACAGGGCGTTATGGAAATTTTGCACATTTGCTGGCGAAGATTCCCAAACGATACATAAAAAAGGGAGGCATAGAGATGGTAACAATTGGGATCGTGGATGACGAATACGCAATCCGCAATTTGATAGAAAAATGTATCATTAAAGCTCTTGGCGGCGGACAGAAGACAGTAAGAATCCGTCAGTTTGAAGATTCGGAGACGTTTCTTGAAGCCGTCTCTCAAGGAGATCAATTTCATATTCTGTTGGCGGATATTCAGATGAAAGGTATGGATGGAATGGAGCTTGGCAGACAAGTGCGAAAGTTCAGACCTGAAATGTATATCATCTATATTACTTCTTATGAAGAGTATGCGGCAGAAAGCTATCGGATCGAAGTGTGGCAATATATACTGAAACAGGATATCGACAGCCGGCTTCCGGGAGTGATCCGGGAATTGACAGCCAGGATAGAAAACAGTGAAAACAAGTTCCGGGTGCTTACAAACGGAGCGGAATATGTAAAGATGTTTTACCGAGACATTATTTATCTCTATAAATCCAAGGGGACCAAGTATGTAAATTATGTCACAAAACAGGGGATATATCGGGAACGCAATTCTCTTGATACCGTAATAAGAGAATTGTCAGATGAGAGGTTTCTGCCTGTGGAGAGAGGATATGTGGTAAATATGGAGCACATCCTGAAGATCAGAAAGGATACCCTCTGTCTTGATAAAGGGTATGAAGTGCAGGTGAGTCATGCCAGACTGCATACAGTAAAAGAGCAGATCAGCCGCTGCTGGAGTTTGAGAGGATAACATGGCATTGCCGGCTGTGTAAAAAAGAAAACGGTGTGAGAACCGGAGTAAGGAGGAAGAAACAGATGGCAGACACACTGTGGATCTGGATTCTGTTAAATATATTGGAGACAGGAATATATATTGCTTTGATCTTAGGGATGATGCCGGATATCAGGAGTTTGGGAAAGGCTGAAAAGTTGACAGCGATACTTATTTTTGCCCTGATGGCAGTTTTGTCCGGAGCCAGACAAAGGATTGGATCTCTGTTCAGCCCTTTGGCGTATTTTTACAGCATTTTTATACTGATCACGGGTACATTTTTGATATACAGGAGACAGTTATGCCTGATTATCGGGACAGTGTTGACTTATTGCTCGCTTACGATGCTTACGGTCTATCTGACTGTGTTTTTTCTTTCTGCGATACAGACAAAAAACGCATATTCAGGAATATATGGATTTTTCGGAGAAAATATCAACGAATCATTTTCTGTTGTACGCGGAGTTGTGCTCGCTGTTTCCCTCATAATTGTATGGCGCTTAAACCATCATGATGTGCGCAGACAGTCCCGCGAATACCGTATTGTTCTTCTTGCCGCGGGAATAGTACTCTCTGCCCTTGTTTTGGAGTATCAAAATCTGCTGGAATACGGAGTAATGTACTCTGCTGCGGATATTCCGGCGGTAAAAGCGGTGCTTAGAGACAGTATGTTAAGCATGATTACTTCACTTGTCCTTCTCGCCGTGCTGGGAACATTGTATTTAAAAAATCGCAGAATTAAAGACGAGAATAGTATGCTGGTCCTGAAAGAGGAGATGGAGCGTCAGAAATATGAAGAATTAAATACCGCAGTGAATCGAAATCGAGAGCTGGTCCATGACACAAAAAATCATTATCTTGTGATAAGCGAATATGTAAGAAATAAAGAATATGAAAAACTAAATAAGTATCTGGAGGACATAAAGAACGATTTTGTCAGAACAGCTCCCGGAATCTACACGGGAAATCAGATTTTAGATTTGATCCTTTCGCAGAAGCGTATTGCGGCGGAGAAAAAGGGGATTCCATTTGAAATGCAGGTTATGCCCTTGTCTGAACTTCCGTTCGAGGAACGGGAAATCTGTGCATTATTTGGGAATTTGCTGGATAATGCTATCGAAGCATGTGACCGGATGGATGACGGAAAAGTCATTAAAATTAAAATAGAACAAAAAAATCAGATGCTTCTGCTTGAGATAAAAAACAGTGTCAATGAGGAACCAAAGAAAAAAAGGGGATCATTTCCCACATGGAAAAAGGACCGCTCATTGCACGGATATGGTCTGAAAAGTGTTGAACGTATTGTGGAGTCGCATGAGGGAATCATCTCCTATGAAATGCAAGATAAATTATTTACAGTCAGAGTCACTTTTTTTGAGCTGGAGTGACGTATTTTATCAATCATGGTCAATATACAGGTATTTCATGTCCACATTCTTGTGTCTGCCCGAAAGAAAATATAAGATGGGAGTATCACAAAAGGGATAGATTGCAAAAAGGATAGATCGCAAAAAGGGGTGTGTTCAGATGAGAAAAAAGAGATGGCGGATGTGGACGGTGTTTTTAGTCTGTGTATGCATGATCACGCTGGCCGGCTGTCAGGAAACGCCGGAGGAGAGTGCAGTTGCAAGTAAAGCAGGGGGACTTAGCGAGGATGTTTTAGCAGAGCCTCTTTCAGAAGGCGAGACCCAGACGCTTGAACTGCCGGATCGCTGGGAAGAGACAAAAAAGTGGAGCAATGACCGATGGATCTTTCAGGCGGACGTGGATCTGGGATCCATTGAGACAGGGAACCTTCCGATCGCAGAGTTTGAGCAGCACGCGATGACACAGGAAGAGCTGGAGTCGCTTACAAATTATTTTGCGGGAGGGGAAACCCTGTATGCCCCGCTTGTTACGACAAAAGACGCCTATCAAAATAAACTGGACAGAATACGGAATATGGAAGGAATATACGCTGTTTATACGATCGACACAGCGGTGAGTACTAAAATGGAGATGCTGGAAAAAGGGCTGGAAGCCGCTCCGGAAGCAGCGGGACAGGAAACGCAGGAAGTCCAGCCGGTTTTTTCGGCCAGATTGGACGATCCGGGAGAGGATGCCGCACAGGATCGAAGAAAATCTATTTCTGAGGAAGAAGACGAAATGGAGCTGTATTTTTCCGCCGAAATCGGAGAGGACAGGCAGAGCAGCATTACCGCCCGAAAATATGACTCCCGGACAGGACGTTCCAGTCAGTTTGAATGGATGAGCGGAGATGAGCTCGTATATCAGAAAGAGGATATTGATTATTACAGAGAATGGCATAAAGAATATAAGGATGTTTCTGAGACAGATCGTCAGTGGGAGAAATTGCTCGATCAGTGCAGTGCGATGATGAAGGACGAAAACATCGATCTGAATGAAGGACGAAAACAGGCTGAAACACTTTTGCAGGAATTGGGAATTGAAGATAAGGTATACGTCGATGAGGAACCTGTGCTGTGGTTCCCAAAGGGGACGTATCCGAAAGATGTAGCATATACGTATCAGGACAGCCTGTGGCAGGCGGATCTTACTCAGGCAGAGACAGGGTATGTCTACACATTTGTTAATGAAATTAACGGGCAGAGTGTTGATCTGCTTGCAGGCGGGAATTTTTTCGGCTTTTCCGAAGATTCCGGTACAGAAGTTTATACCTCTCCCTTCCCGGTAGAAACAATCAAAGTGGCAGTGACTCAAAGCGGCGTGAAAATGTTTTCGTGGGATGGAATGTGCAGTGAAGTGTCTGTCGAAGCAGAAAATGTCAGACTGCTTCCATTTGACGAGTTACAGGAGAAGATTACACAACAAATTTCTTATTATTTTCCGGTAAGCCAGCCCGCAGACGATAAGACAATATTTGAGTATGAACTTGAAAGTATCCGTTTTGGTTACAGCTATGTAACCGCATATGAGAATCCAGACCACGCATGGGCAGTGCCTGCATGGTTTCTTGAACTAAAAAGCGGAGATTCCAATCCGGAATTATCCGCATCTGACGAAGTGGAAAAACTTGCATGGGTTTATCTGACGTTTAATGCCCTGGACGGAAGTGTCATTGAATCCTGATGATCCCGATTGTGCCATGGGGGTGCGATAGATGAAGAAAAAGAAGTTGTTTTCCGTTCTTTCGGCGGAAGGAAAATCTTCTATATTCAATCCGGGTTTTGCTGCAGGAGTATTACTGCTCACAGTTGTGTTTGTCACAGCCGGATATTCATACATGGAATATCTGCAGGAGATGGGCGGTTCGGTGGAAGGCGCACCGTGGATTGTTCTGTTTACGTATTGTATTTCATCGGATCAGAGTCTTCTCTTACTTCCTTTGTTTGTGCCGCTGGCGGCATCGGGAACTGCGCAGACTGAGCTGAAAAGCAGGTTCTGCCTGTTTTTGGCTGAGCGGTCGGGAAAGAAAGAATATCTGCTGGGAAAGGTATCAGGGGCGGCGATTTCCGGCGGGTTAATGACAGTATTTTCTTATATTCTGACTCTTTGTATCGTCAGTATCGCGTGTATGAATATTACGGATGTAAGCAGGGATGTTTCAGAGCTGCCGGTCTGGAATCTGTTTTTTGATTTCTTGTGCGGATTTTTAAATGGAGCGCTCTGGTCTCTTGCGGGAAGCGCGGCAGCAGTGTTCACAAAAAACAGTTATCTTGCATATGCCTCGCCCTTTATCTTTTACTATGTAATGACAGTGTTTCAGGAAAGATATTATGAAAACCTGTATTTTCTAAGCCCGAAGCAGTGGGCGTTTCCATCCTACTATGGAACGGCATTTTGTGTTTTTGTACTTCTGTTTCTGGATCTTGCATTATCCGGACTTCTCATAAAGTCGATAGAAAGGAGGCTTTTGAGATGATAAGACAAATTTTCTTTATCGCCGGACAAAATTTTTCGGGGTGGCATAAAAATGCCAGAGTATGGATGACATTTGCGCTGGGACTCGTGCTCTGCCTTATGCTCTCGGATCAGATGATCACCCGGGCGCAGACATATCATTCCTCCATTCAGCTTATGGAACCTTTTATCTGGACTTTCGGGGATGAACAGTCTGTACTGTTTTCCACTCTTTTACTTCTGTTATTATTTGCGGATATGCCCTTTATCGATCAGGCGGTCCCTTACCGCCTGATACGGACAACACGGGATAAATGGCTGGCCGGGCAGATACTTTACGTCATTGTTACTGTTATTCTATATAATTTTTTTCTGCTTGCCATAGAGGCTCTTATTGCCATGCCGTGGTCCTATATTGGAAATGTGTGGAGCGAGACGTCGGCATCATTTGCCTACGGCGCGGGAAAAGACGGTGCAGTGGCAGTTTCCGTGAAAACAATGGAGATTTCTACTCCCTATGAATGCGCTGCATTTGTTTTTCTTCTGATGCTTTTGTATTCACTGCTGATTGCCGCATTAATGCTTTTGTTAAATCTGGCGGGAGGAAAAGCTGCCGGTGTTTTGGGAGTGCTTCTCTTTAATCTGTATGGATATCTTCTCAATCCTGAATGGATCCGGCGGGTATTTGATATTCCTCAGGGACTGCTTTACCGGGCAAATGTACTATGCGGCTGGCTTTCGCCGCTCAGCCATGCAACGTTTTCGATGCACAATTTCGGATATGATTATCTTCCCGGGATCCAGGTCAGTGTGTTTTTGTTTTTCTGTCTGATATGTATTCTGTTAATCGCAGCAAGAATAAAAATGAAACGATATAACTTTACATTTGTGCAAGTGGAAGAGTAAACGGTTTTTACGCGGCAGGCAAAAAAGAGGTGGAGATAAGATGGCGGATAAGAAAAGTGCGGTCAGACTTGTAAAGGTGTCAAAATCATTTAAACAAGAAAAGGTTTTAAAAAGTATTACGCATACATTTGAACAGGGAAAGATTCATGGAATCATGGGATTTAATGGCTCGGGGAAAACAGTGATGTTTAAATGTATCTGCGGTTTTTTAAAACCGGATGAGGGAGCGATATGGGTTCAGGGCAAACAGATTGGCAAGGATACTGATTTTCCGAAATCCGTCGGCATGATCATCGAAAATCCGGGATTTCTGCCCCATTTAAGCGGTTACGCCAATCTGAAACGGCTGGCCGATATTCAGAAGAAAATCGGACCGGAAGAGATCAAAGAAGCAATGGCAAAAACAGGTCTCGATCCGTTTTCAAAGAAAAAGGCAGGACAGTATTCATTGGGAATGAGGGAACGACTGGGAATCGCACAGGCAATTATGGAAGATCCCGATCTCCTTATTTTAGATGAACCGTTTAACGGCCTGGACAAGCGGGGCGCAGATGAGGTGTGCGGCTTGTTAGATGAACTGCGCGCAAGGGGGAAGACCATCCTGATCGCGGCACATAATATGCCTGAGATCGAGTATCTTTGTGATACTATTTCCGAAATGGATGCGGGAAGATTAACTCAAATAAAATAGGCATTTATATCCCGACGGACATGGGAGATTTGAATATTCTGGGCTTGCCAGTGATTGGCCTGCAGGTGCATATGAAATATCCGGCGAAAACTTAATATTAAAGGATGATTTTACTGACCAGATCTATACCTTAAAAATTGACGGAAGCCAATTGATTTTTTGCGCTGATAAATCGGGAGAGCTGTATGATTATGGGGATGGTACGGCGGAACTGCTGGATACAATCCCAGAGTTCCGCTTTTATAATGGAGTATACGGGATTCGAACCCGTGGCCTCAACAATGCGAATGTTGCGCGCTCCCAACTGCGCTAATACCCCATATATTATTATTTCGGGAAGCCGGTCCTTCGGCTTCCCTTATGGAAACAACGGGGCTCGAACCCATGACCTCCCGCTAGTCAGGCGAGCGCTCTCCCGGCTGAGCTATGTTTCCATATTACTAAAAAACATTGCGGCATCAGCCTTTCAGGTCAGATGCCGCGAATGGAGCTGGCGGGAATCGAACCCGCGTCCAAAAACCCATCCCATGTACTTCTACTATCATAGTCCGTTCTTTTTCATTCCCTCTGCTGCACGGAAACGAACATCCTTACAGGTTCAGTAGCTTCATATTACGCCTGACGGCTCAAAGCTTTGCCGACATCGTTTCTCACATATTTGATACCGGATTCCCGATGTGTGAGTGCATCAGGAGCGGTATGCAGCATTTAGGCTGCAGCTAATTCGTAATTATCGTTAGCGTTTAATTTTAAGTTTGCGATTTGACGCATCAGCCTGCGGATAGCTTCTCCATCTTCAAGATCCCTGTCGAAAATCTGTACAGAAAAAAGTGCGCTAACGACTACACAATATATAATATAGGACCGGAGCCTGGAAAAGTCAAGGCTGCTTTTATAAAAAAAGCGCAACGGCTCAGTTCATCTGATACAAAAATTTAACATTCAACAGATATAGAGAACTGGATTTTTTACATAGGATGTGTGATAATATGTTACGTACGGCCAGCCATACGTTTTCGGATGCCCTTCATCCGTAAGCTGTAAATGGCATGGCAGAGAAAGACAGAAAAATGCAACAGAAAAGGGGAATATTTATGCCTACAACATACGCACACTATAAATTTGGAAAAGAAGTTATCAGTGCGCTGCCGCGTCCGCTTCAGAGTTCCATTGAGAATAACAGGGAGCTGTTTGATATCGGCGTTCACGGGCCTGACCTTCTTTTTTATTATAAAGCACTTATGAAAAATCCGGTGAATACTCAGGGGTATGAGCTGCACGATAAGATGGCGGACGAGTTTTTCCGCAACGCCATCGAGGTGATAAAAAAGGCGGAGGATCCTGCCGCGGCAAGAGCTTATATCTATGGCTTTATCTGCCATTTTGCACTGGACAGTGAGTGCCATCCGTATATTGAAAAAATGATACAGACCAGCGGGATCAGCCATTCCGAGATCGAGATGGAGTTTGACCGCCTGCTGCTGAAGGAGGATTACATCAATCCGGTGCGCTACCTGGCAACCGGCCATATCCATCCGAACAGGAAGAATGCCTCTGTGATCGCTCCGTTCTTTAACGACATGACGCCGGAGCTCATAGAGAAGTCCATGCGCTCCATGATCTTCTGCCATAAGGTGCTTCTTGCCCCGGGAAAGGCAAAGAGAAATCTGATCTTCGGCTGCCTGAAACTGGCAGGCCATTATGAGGACAAACACGGGATGGTGATGAGCCTTGAGCCGAATCCCGCGTGCAAGGAATACTGCCAGCTCCTGAAGCGTCTGTATGCAGGCGCGGTGCCGCTGGCGGCAGGGCTGATCATTCAGTACCAGAAAGCGTTGTTTGACGGAAAAGATCTTCCGGAACGATTCCACCGTACATTCGGCGCCGGAGACAAGTGGGAAGAGCTGCGACTGTAAAAACGCAGATCCGCAAATAATGGCAGCAGGAGGACGGACCGATCACAGGGGATTATCCTGTAAAATCAGAAAGGAAAGAGAAACATGAAATTTAAACTGACTTCACTGGAAAAGAAATGGGTGCTCTACGACGTGGGAAACTCGGCGTTTACCCTGATGGTATCCACGATTTTTCCGATTTATTTTAATTCACTTGCAGAGAGCGCCGGAATATCGGATGTAGATTATCTTGCATACTGGGGTTATGCCACATCCATCTGTACACTGATCGTGGCGATCCTCGGGCCGACGCTTGGCGCCATTGCCGATACGAAGAACTTTAAAAAGATCATTTTTTCGGCAGCTATGGGCGTAGGGGTCTTCGGGTGTATCGTATTGGGCTTTCTGTCCTCGTGGCTCTGGTTTCTGGTGATCTTTGTACTTGCGAAGACAGGATACTCAGCCAGCCTTGTATTCTATGACGCCATGCTGACGGATGTGACCGAACCGGACCGTATGGATTCGGTTTCTTCACACGGGTATGCGTGGGGATACATCGGAAGCTGCATTCCTTTTGTGATCAGCCTTGTAATCGTACTGGGCGGCGGCAATGTGGGACTGAGTACACAGACTTCCATGATTCTCGCTTTTATTATTACGGCAGTCTGGTGGCTGTGTTCGTCTATTCCGCTTCTGCGTTCCTATCGGCAGAAGTATTTCTCCGAGGCAGGAGAACACGTGGTGAGAAACAGCTTCAAACGTCTGGGCAGGACGTTTATCGAGCTGACAAAGCAGAAACATATCTTTGTTTTCCTGCTGGCGTTTTTCTTCTATATTGATGGTGTTTATACAGTAATCGATATGGCGACAGCCTACGGGCAGGCGCTGGGGCTGGACAGCACAGGACTTCTTCTGGCGCTGCTGGTGACACAGATCGTTGCATTCCCGTGTGTCCTTATCTTCAGCAGGCTTGTGAAGAAAGTAAGGCCTGAGACGATTATTACGATCTGTATTGCAGCTTACTTCTGCATCGCAGTATATGCATACTGGCTGGATACGCAGTTTGATTTCTGGCTGCTGGCAGTACTGGTAGGTATGTTCCAGGGAACGATACAGGCACTGTCCCGTTCGTATTTTGCGAAGATCATCCCGGCAGAGAAGTCAGGAGAATTCTTCGGAATCTATGACATATGCGGAAAAGGAGCTTCTGTTATCGGTACAGCACTGGTATCTGTCTTAAGCCAGGTGACAGGAAGCATCAATATCGGAGTGAGCGCACTGTCGGTAATGTTCCTGATCGGGCTTGTACTGTTCCGGGTTTCTGCAAAGCTGAATACAGAACATAAAAAAGTGTGAAAATAATCTGAAATTACCGGAAAATTCTCAACTTTGTGAGTGTTCCATGTTATAATTAAATATAGATGATGTTGGGGCATAAGCCCCAGCTATGATGCCTGCGGATTTAGACCTTTTGATCCTGGCATCATATAATTTAACAGAGCGGATACATCCAGAGTATCCGCTTTGGTTTTCATAAGGGCGGAAACGGTACAGGAGCAGTATATATGAAAGATTTTGTTAAATTGCAGAATATTACTAAGATTTATAAGATGGGAGAGATTGAGATCCGGGCCGCAGACAATATCAGTTTTTCCATTGATAAAGGTGAGTTTGTCGTTATTGTAGGCCCCAGCGGCGCGGGCAAGACGACGGTGCTCAATATCCTCGGCGGGATGGATACGGCTACAAGCGGAACGCTTCTCGTAGATGGAGAGGAGATCACTGCCTATAACTCGAGAAGGCTGACGGAATATAGGCGGGAGGACATCGGCTTTGTGTTCCAGTTTTATAATCTGGTTCCGAATCTGACAGCCCTTGAGAATGTAGAGCTGGCGCTTCAGATCTGCAAGGATCCGCTGGATGCCAGAAAAGTGATGGAGGAAGTCGGTCTGGGAGACAGGCTGAATAACTTTCCGGCCCAGCTGTCCGGCGGCGAACAGCAGAGAGTTTCGATCGCAAGGGCGCTGGCGAAAAATCCCAAACTGCTTCTCTGTGATGAGCCGACAGGTGCTCTTGATTACAATACGGGAAAATCAATTCTCAAACTCCTGCAGAATATGTGCCGGGAACGGGGGATGACCGTGATCGTGATCACGCATAACCAGGCGATTGCTCCGATGGCGGACCGGCTGATACATATTAAGAACGGACAGGTCTCACAGATGGAGCTCAATGAGCATCCGATGTCGATTGATGATATAGAATGGTAGGGTAACGGCAGATGAAGAAAAAAGCGTTGAGAAAAGACTTTTATATGGAGATAAGGCGCAGTCTCGGGCGCTTTATGTCCATTTTTTTCATCGTTGCCATCGGCTGTGCTTTCTTTTCCGGGATCCGCGCATCAGAGCCGGATATGCGTTATTCCGGGGACGCCTATTTTGACAATAAGAATATGATGGATATTGAGGTGATCAGTACCCTGGGACTTACGGATGACGATCTGCACGCAATCGAAGATGTCGATGGGGTTGCAGCTGCGGAAGGCGGATATTCCCTTGATGTGCTGAGCTCGGAAGGAGACAATCAGATTGCGGTGCATATCATGTCGCTTCAGCCGGCCATGAATCAGGTGCAGGTGGAGGACGGAAGACTGCCGGAAGCGGAAAATGAGTGTGCTGTTGATGTGGATTATCTGAATCAGAGCAGTCTTAAGATCGGGGATCAGATCACATTTTCAAGCGGCAGCGATGATGATATTACGGATACATTGAAGACAGATACATTTAAGATCACGGGAGCGGTAAGCAGCCCGAATTATATTTCTTTCCAGAGAGGAAGCACGACCATCGGCAACGGAAGTGTGACAGCGTTTATCGTAGTTCCGGAAGAGAGCTTCTCGCTGGACGTCTATACCGAGATTTATGCGCAGGTGGACGGCGCCAGAGAGATGACGGCTTTTACGGACGCGTATGACGACCGTGTCCAGGAAGTGATGGATGAGATCGACGCTATTAAGGAGGAACGGGAGCAGATCCGTTATGACGAGATCGTGGATGAAGCAAATGAAGCTCTTGAGGATGCCCGCCGGCAGGTTGCAGATGCGGAAACAGAGCTGGAGGACGGCAAGGCAGAGGCTGAGGCGGAGCTTGCGGACGCCCGTCAGCAGTTAGAAGATGCTCAGGCAGAAGTGGACAGCGGGCGGCAGGAGATCGAGTCGTCGAGAGAACAGCTGGAATCATCCCGCCGGCAGCTGGAGGACAGCCAGACACAGCTGGATCAGGGGCAGGAAGAGCTGAATGCAAATATTGACGCATTGAATGACCAGATCGACCAGCTGAACGCGGCAAAAGAACAATACAATGCCCTTGCAGCCAGCGGCGCCACGGACGATGTGACGATGGCCACGCTGAGCGCAATGTACGAGGAAATACAGAACGGAGAATCAGCGATTGCGCAGGCTCAGGCACAGATCGATGCGGCAAAGGCAGAGCTGGAATCCGGGCAGGAACAGATCAACAGCGGCTGGGATCAGATCACTGAGGGTGAGCAGGAACTCTCCGATGCCGAAGCGCAGCTTGCGGATGCGGAGGCAGAGATCGCAGACGGATGGGAAGAGTATTACGAAGGTGAAGCTGAGGCGGAGCAGGAGATTGCGGACGGTGAACAGAAGATCGCAGATGCCAGGGAAGAGCTTGCGGATGCGGAAGATGAGATTAATGATCTCGAGGAGCCGGAGTGGTACATATATGACAGATCAAATCTGCCGGATTACACAGGGTACGGAGAGAATGCAGACCGTATGCGTGCCATCGGCGAGGTGTTCCCGGCGATCTTCTTTCTTGTGGCAGCGCTGATCAGTCTGACAACCATGACCCGTATGGTGGAAGAGCAGAGAACACAGATCGGCACGCTTAAGGCGCTGGGATATGAGCGGCATTCCATTGCAGGGAAATATCTGGGATATGCACTGCTGGCCACGGTATCGGGCAGTGTGCTGGGAATCCTGTTCGGCGAGAAAGTATTTCCATATATTATCATCAACGCATATGGTATCATGTACCAGCATATGCATGAGGTCATCCTGCCATATAATATACAATACGGCTTGGGAGCCGCGGCAGCAGCGCTTGCAAGTACGCTCCTTGCGACGATCCTTTCCTGCTATAAGGAGCTGAAAGAGCAGGCGGCGGAGCTGATGCGTCCGCCGACTCCGAAACAGGGACAGAGAGTACTGCTGGAACGTGTGCCGTTTATCTGGAAACGTCTGAATTTCTCATGGAAGGCAAGCATCCGTAATCTTGTCCGCTATAAGAAACGGCTTTTCATGACGATCTTTGGTATCGGCGGATGTATGGCGCTTATGCTTGTGGGATTCGGCTTGAAAGACTCCATATTTGCCATTGTGGACATCCAGTATGAAGAGATCCAGCTCTATGATGGAAATATCATACTGAGTGACGATGCTACAGAAGAAGAGAAGAGCAATATCATCACGGAGCTTGGCAAAGACAGTGCGATGACAGGATCCACGGAAGGTCTGCTGACGCAGATCACGGTCGGTAACGGAGAGGAATGGCATGATGTCTATCTGGACGTGCCGAAAGACGTAGAAGAGTTTTCGGAATTTGTTGTACTTCAGGACCGCATAACAAATGCAAAATATGCGCTTGACGATTCAGGTGTTATCCTTACGGAAAAGATGGCGACTGAGCTGGATGCAGAACCGGGAGATACGATCACGATCCGCGACGAGGACAGGGGAGATCTGAAAGTAGAGATCAGCGCTGTATGTGAAAACTATATGGGACACTACCTGTATATGACGCCGGCATATTATGAAAAGGTGTACGGGGAGGAACCGGATTACAATTCAATCTTCTATAAAACGGCCGACCGTATCACAGAGGAGGCTGAGCGTATCGGTGAGGAGGCTCTTGCGCTTCCGGGTGCGCTGAGTGTAAGCTACACGACTGATCTGCGGGAACAGGTGGACAATATGCTGGGTGCACTGGACGAAGTAATTGTCGTGCTGATCATATCCGCGGGTATGCTTGCTTTTGTGGTGCTGTACAACCTGAACAATATCAATATCACAGAACGCCAGAGAGAGCTTGCAACGCTGAAGGTGCTGGGCTTCTATAATGGTGAGGTGGCCATGTATGTATACAGGGAGAACATTGTTCTGACATTCCTCGGGGCCGTCTTCGGAATTATCCTCGGAAAGTTCCTGCACGGATTCATCATTGTGACGGTGGAGATCGAGTCGGTCATGTTCGGGCGGAATATTGACCTGAGCAGTTTTGTCTACGGATTCCTGCTGACGATCCTGTTCTCACTGCTGGTAAACGGAGCGATGTATTTCAAACTGAAGAAGATCAATATGGTAGAATCCCTGAAGAGTGTGGAATAAGAAGCAGGGAAAATAAGGGAAACAATAAGAGACAAAAAGAAAGGCGCGGGGCGAAGAAGCATCCGCGCTTTTCTTTTCTGCGTAACAGTCTGAAAGGACTGTGCAGCAGAGTCTGGTTTATAACACCTGCTCTGCAATCAGTACGAGTACAGGCATTGTTAATACAGCGAGTACGGTTGTCAGAGAAAAGATCTCTGAGGAATAGGTATAATTCTGTTTATAACGGATCGCCATCATTGTGCCGGTCGTGGCGGACGGACAAGCTGCGGCAATCAGAACCGTCATGGATACTTCTGACGGCAGATGAAACAGCATGAGCAGCGGTATCGTGCAGAGAGGTATGAGGATCAGTTTGATCACAGAAGTATAATACAGCCGCAGGTTTCTGCACATTTTCCCGATATCGGCCTGAGCGACGGAGAAGCCTGCCACCATCATGGCCAGAGGTGTATTCATATCCGCAATGTAGTTCATGGAGTCCAGAAGTGCGGACGGAATCTTCAGCTGCAGGAAGAACAGAAGAACCGCGATCAGTGTTGCAATGAACATAGGTGAGACAAGTCCTTCCCTGAGGTTTTTCAGGGAAAATTTCTTTTCCATCAGGATAACGCCGTGAGTCCATGAGAACAGATTGAACATGACCATATATGCGCTGAGGTAAAACACGCCCGTATCGCCGAGGACGCTTCCAATCAGCGGGATGCCGATGAAACCGCAGTTGGAATACATGGCGTTGAATCTTTCAATGCAATAGTCCGCGCCGGCTTTGGGCCGGATCAGCAAGGTTGAGATTATAATGCCGAGGATATGGGTGGCTGCCGCGGCCGCGAAGGCAAGCAGAAGTCCCCGAACCAGTTCGGGATCATATTCGGTCTGATAGACTGTGATGATCAGGATCGGATTTACGACCAGAAGCAGCAGATTTGAAACGGTTTTATTTCCGTTCTGATCTACCAGTCTGATCCTGTAACATACAAATGCGAGCACCATAATGAAGAACATCTTCAAAAGCTGCTCAAAAATAAGAATAAACATAATCTGTATACTCCGTTTTATTTATAGTATCTGTATATTTGGGAAAAGATATTACCGATGGATGCCGGACTGAAGTTCATCAGCCCAGGACTGGAGACTGTAGGTATGTCCGTTGAACAGTTTCAGTATCACACCTGTCGGATTATCCTCGTTGGCAAAAGCATTCGCCTCATCCGTATCTACGTGCATGGCCAGTGAGTAAGACGGACTTACCCTTACGACAACATCGGAAAAGATCAGGGAGCGTTCATAACTTGTCGTGATGACAAATACGATATCATTGTCTTTTACGTGGGCCCGGATCGCGTCAACGGGAGTCATATGGATATGGCGTTTTGCTACGATGACTCCTTTTTCCAGCTCGATTTTTCCTTTTGGACCGATCAGAGTACATCCGGGTGTGCCTTCCAGATCGCCGGACTGCCGGATCACACTTTTGATGCCCAGACGTCTTGCATCAGTCACGGAAATCTCCACCTGGGTTTCACTGCGGCAGGGTCCGAGTATGACAACTTTTTCAAACCGCCCCTTCGGCCCTGCGACTGTCAGACGCTCTTTGCAGGCGTACTGTCCCGGCTGGCTGAGCTCCTTTGCAAATGTAGGTTTGGCGCCTTCTCCGAACAGTGTCTCAAAATCCTCCTGTGTGATGTGGATATGTCTCGCAGAAGTCTCAATGGGGATTGTTAAACTCATAGATCCTTTCACTCCTTTACCTTATTAAATTTTAGCAGAATAAAGTTTTGTTTTCAATAATGAGTTACAGCAGGAGAAATGTAAAATAAAAGTCAAATATAAGTAAAAATAATATAAAGTTCATGTAAAATATCGTTGACATGCAGTGATGCGGCGTGTTAGTTTAAATTTAGCGCGCAATTCGTGCGCCGGAAATAACAGACAACTACATATTGACAAATAATAGCGCAGTTTTAAGTTCTATATCGAAAAATATCAGGCGCTATCGTTCGCAAAGGAGAAAAAGGAATGGGAATAACAGATGTACTTTCTTTGTTCGGCGGCCTTGCACTTTTCCTGTATGGAATGCAGATGATGAGCAACGGTCTGGAAGCGGCTGCCGGAAACAAGATGAAATCAATCCTTGAGAAACTGACTTCAAACCGGATCAAGGGAGTTCTGGTAGGAGCCGGGATCACGGCTGTGATCCAGTCCTCTTCGGCGACAACGGTTATGGTCGTCGGATTTGTAAATTCCGGTCTTATGACACTGCAGCAGGCCGTGTGGATCATCATGGGAGCCAATATCGGTACTACGATCACCGGACAGCTTATTGCTCTGGATATCGGAGCCATTGCGCCGCTGTTCGCAATCCTCGGTGTCGGGGCGATTATGTTCTCGAAGAATGAAAAGGTGCATCATATCAGCAGTATCATTGCCGGGCTTGGTATCCTCTTTATGGGTATGGATATGATGGGAGCCGCCATGGAACCGCTTCAGGAATCAGAGGCATTTATCAACCTGATGACCCAGTTCAGCAATCCGCTGCTCGGTATTCTGGTGGGAGCAGTATTTACTGCGGTCATTCAGTCATCTTCTGCATCTGTAGGTATTCTGCAGGCTCTGGCGGCAACAGGAATGATTCCGCTCTCGAGCGCGGTTTATGTGCTTTTCGGACAGAATATCGGAACCTGTATCACGGCAGTTCTTGCATCCATCGGAACAAAGGTGAATGCGAGACGTACAACGATCATCCACCTGATGTTCAATATTATCGGTACGGCGCTCTTCACAGTTATAAGTATGGTGACACCGTATGTATCCCTGATTGAGTCGATCACACCCGGAGATCCGGTGGCTCAGATCGCAAATGCGCATACGGTCTTCAATATTGTTACAACACTGATTCTTCTCCCGTTCGGCACATATATGGCCCGGGCGGCGGAAAAGATCCTTCCGGACAGCAAAAAAGAAGACGACGAAGAGCTCAGGCTCAAATATATCCGTCCGTTTGACTCTTCCTATGCCGTAGGAAACAGCGCAATCGCGGTTACCCAGGTGAAAGAGGAAGTAGACCGGATGCTGGATATGGTAGCCAGGAATATCGGTGACGCCTTTGATACATTGATCAAATATGATGACAAATCGCGGAAGAAAGTCGAGGAGAGGGAAGAGTACATTGACTATCTGAATAAAGGAATTTCAGAGTACATTGTTTCCCTTATGGCAGGAGAGATGAACGCAAATGATTCCCGCAAGATCAACGGCTATTATGCGATCATCAGCAATCTGGAGAGAATCGGAGACCATGCGACAAATATCGCAGAGTATGCCGATGATATGAAAAAATGGGATCTGCAGTTCTCGGATAATGTACTTGACGAGCTGGAGGAGATGAAAAAACAGTGTATCACTTCTCTGGAAAATATAAAAAATGTGGATCCGGCAGATGCAGGGAAAGTACTGGGTCAGGCGGAAGCTCTGGAGCAGAAGACGGATGATATGCGTGATAAATACTTCAAGAAACAGATGCAGAGGCTTAAGAAAGGCAAATGCAAGCCTCAGAGCGGCATCGTATTCTCTGAAGTGCTCACAGACTTTGAGAGAATGGGAGACCACGCGCTCAATATTGCCCAGCAGTATAAAGAGATGGGCTGATAAGACGTGAATAAATTCCTCCGTTTTACAGATACTACAATTACTGACAGTAATAAGTATTTTATGTAGATATCTGTAAGACGGAGGAATTTTTATATGAAAGCAACAGGGATAGTAAGGAGGATCGACGATCTGGGGCGTGTCGTCATCCCGAAAGAGATCAGAAGGACGCTCCGCATACGGGAAGGCGACCCTCTGGAGATCTTTACGGATCGGGAAGGGGAGATCATACTGAAAAAATATTCTCCGATCGGGGAACTGGGGACACTGGCAAAGCTCTACGCGGAGAGCCTTTCGCAGACGCTCGGATGTACGGTATGCATTACGGATACTGACCAGGTGGTGGCGGCATCCGGAAATGGGAAAAAAGAACTCCAGGACCAGTTTATCGGAAGGGAACTGGACCGTCTGCTTAAAGAACGGGGACAGGTTCTTGCAGAGAGCGGGGACTCGTCATATATTAAGGTTATCCCGGATATGAGAGACTTCAGAGATGAGGCAATCTGCCCCATTATCAGTGAGGGAGATGTGATCGGCTCAGTAGTGCTTCTGGGAAAGGATCAGAAAAGGCGGTTTGGGGAAGTTGAACAGCGAGTTGCCTCCAGCGCGGCAGATTTTCTCGGACGGCAAATGTCATAGTTTTTTTGTCATAATTTTTTCTTCGCCGGCATACTATTTTATCAGTAGGACAAAGGCTGACAGGCAGTATGGTATCGGGAGGAAATAGATGGAGAAAAAGACAGGAAAAAGACGGGAAACTGAGAGAAAAGCAGACGGCAGAATATCGGTTGATATGCTGAAAGCGCTTTTGTGCGCATATATTATGACAGGAATTCTGCTTCTTATATTGACGCTCCTGCTCTATAAAGCCGGATTGAGTGAGGAGAATATTAATGCAGGTATTATTCTGACCTATGTTATCTCAACATTTTCCGGGGGATTCGTGATTGGAAAACTGATCGGGGTAAAAAAGTTCCTGTGGGGACTTCTCCTGGGAGTACTGTATTTTGTACTTCTGATACTGATTTCATTGGGGATTTATCATTCCCTGCAGTCGGATGTGGTGAATCTGGTAACAACGTTCCTGCTCTGTGCGGGCGGAGGTATGCTGGGCGGCATGATATCATAAAAAAATACTTTAAAAACGTGTATTCATGTGATATAATGTTATGAGCAGAACACGCGGACAGCGTATAAGAGTAGGAGGACATAACATGAAACACATTAAGACATTAAATACACAGACATTAAATAATACAGTAAAAAAAGGCGGATGCGGAGAGTGCCAGACATCATGTCAGTCAGCATGCAAGACATCCTGTACTGTAGGAAACCAGACCTGCGAGAACAGAAAGTAATTACATCGCAGCAACAAAAGAACAATGGGGGAAGGCAGCGGTTTAACAGACCGCTGCCTTATGTGTGTTTTAGAAAAATGAAAGAGAGGTACTCTTGTGATACATCAGTATCAGAATAACGGATATAATATTGTTCTCGATGTAAACAGCGGGGCAGTCCATGTAGTGGATCAGGAGGCGTATGATGTGATCGGCGCGCTTGAGAAGCAGAATGAGTTTCATACACCCGAAACATTGAGAGCCCCGGAAACTTTAGCATATCTGAAAGCAGAACTGGGAGACCGATATGGCGAAGAAGATATTGAGGATATCCTTGAAGCGGTCACTGCGCTGACAGAGGAGGGACGCCTGTTTACCCGGGATGTATATGAAGATTTTATCGATGAAGTAAAGCAGAGGAAGACAGTGGTGAAAGCGCTCTGCCTTCACATTGCCCATGATTGCAACCTTGCCTGTAAATATTGCTTTGCAGAAGAGGGAGAATACCACGGAAGACGTGCACTCATGTCATATGAAGTCGGGAAGAAGGCGCTGGATTTCCTGATCGCCAATTCCGGAAAGAGGAGAAATCTGGAAGTGGATTTCTTCGGCGGGGAACCGCTGATGAACTGGCAGGTAGTAAAGGACCTGGTGGCATACGGAAGAGAGCAGGAGAAGATTCACGACAAACATTTCCGCTTTACTCTTACGACAAACGGCGTGCTTTTAAATGACGAGGTGCAGGAGTTTGTCAACCGTGAGATGGATAATGTGGTTTTGAGTCTCGACGGAAGAAAAGAAGTCAATGATAAGATGCGCCCGTTCAGAAACGGAAAAGGCAGCTATGACCTGATCGTTCCCAAGTTCCAGAAACTTGCGGAGAGCAGACATCAGCAGAAATATTACATACGCGGTACATTTACACGGAATAATCTTGATTTCTCCAATGATGTGCTGCATTTTGCAGAGCTCGGCTTTGAGCAGATATCCATTGAGCCGGTAGTAGGAGAGGATACGGATCCGTATGCGATTCGCAAAGAGGATCTGCCGGTGATTTTTGAGGAGTATGACAAGCTGGCGAAGATCATGGTTGACCGAGAGAGAGAAGGAAGAGGATTCACGTTCTTCCATTTCATGATTGATCTCGAAGGCGGCCCGTGCGTGTCCAAGCGTCTGTCAGGATGCGGATCAGGCACAGAATATCTTGCAGTGACTCCGTGGGGAGATCTGTATCCGTGCCATCAGTTTGTCGGACAGGAAGAATTCCTGATGGGAAATGTGGATGACGGAATCACGAAGCCTGAGATTGCGGATGAATTCCGCGGCTGCAGCGTCTACTCAAAAGAAAGCTGTAAAAAGTGTTTCGCCAGGTTCTATTGCAGCGGGGGATGTATGGCGAATTCATATAAATTCCACCACACAATCAATGATACATATGAAGTAAGCTGTGAGATGGAACGTAAGCGTGTTGAGTGCGCAATCATGATAAAAGCGGCTCTCGCCGACCAGGTGTGAGAATAGCATCATGTGAAGATAAAACATAAAAAGCGCAGAAGAAAGGAATGGAAAATCATGAAAAAAAGCAGAGGCATATTGAGCCTGATTGTGATAGCGGCTGTCATGGTATTCCTCGGAGTGACCTCGATCCACGGACTGAACTCCAAGGGTATGGGTGCGGCGCGCAATATCAATCTCGGCCTTGACCTTGAAGGCGGCGTGAGTATCACGTACGAGGCTGTCGGAGAGACACCGTCCGATGAAGATATGAAGGATACAGTCTATAAGCTTCAGAGACGTGTGGAAGAGTACAGTACAGAAGCTCAGGCATACCAGGTGGGTGACAACCGGATAGGCATTGAGATACCGGGAGTACAGGATGCCAACGAGATTCTGGAAGAACTGGGACAGCCGGGATCGCTGTATTTCATTAAGCATCTGGACAGTGAGGGAAATGAAAACTATACCCTGAACGCAGAAGGCACAGGATATGAGCTCACGAAGTCCATCGAGGAACTTCAGGAAGACGGTTCTATCGTCCTGACCGGTACGGAAGTGGAGAGCGCTTCTGCGGGAGCTCTCTCGGATTCCACGACAAGCGCTACGGAGTACGGCGTTGACCTGACTCTGACCGATGAAGGCACGAAAGCATTTGCCGAGGCCACAGAAGAGGCATATAACAACAATCATGATTCCATCGCGATCTACTATGACGGTGATCTGATCAGTGTGCCAAATGTTAATGCTGTGATTGAGAACGGCCGGGCAGAAATATCCGGGCATATGACATACGAAGAAGCGGATAATATTGCTTCGACTATCCGTATCGGCGGGCTGAATGTAGAGCTGAAAGAGATCAGTTCCGAGGTGGTCGGGGCACAGCTCGGGCAGGAAGCGGTAAGCACCAGCCTTCTGGCAGGCGCAATCGGTCTGGTAATCGTATGCATCTTTATGTGCTTTGTATACCTGCTTCCCGGATTCGCATCCAGCCTTGCCCTTCTGATCTATACAGGGCTGATCCTCGTGCTTCTGAATGCATTTGATATTACACTGACCCTTCCGGGTATCGCAGGTATTATCCTCGGTATCGGTATGGCGGTTGATGCAAACGTTATTATCTTTGCACGTGTGAAAGAGGAGCTGACAGACGGCAAGAGCGTACACGCGGCTCTGAAAGCGGGATTCCATAAAGCGATGTCAGCTATTATCGACGGAAACGTCACAACTCTGATTGCGGCGGCAGTGCTGTGGCTGAGAGGAAGCGGAACAGTCAGAGGATTCGCGCAGACGCTGGCTCTGGGTATCGTAGTATCCATGTTTACGGCGCTGTTTATCACACGACTGATCATCTATTCCTTCTATGCGATCGGAATCAGAAATGAGAAGCTGTATGTAAAGAAACTGAAAAAACGCAAACCTGTCGATTTCCTCGGAAAACGGAGAGTCTTCTTCATTATTTCCATTATTCTGTGCGTGAGCGGATTTGTCGGTATGGGCATCAACCATGCGCGCGGAATCGGCGCTATGAATTACAGTCTTGACTTCGTTGGCGGTACGTCTACGACAGTAACCTTTGACCAGAAATATACACTGGATGAAGTGGATAAAGAGATGATTCCGGATCTGGAGGATATTACAGGAGATCCGAACATTCAGGTGCAGACTGTACAGGACAGCACGCAGGTTGTATTCAAGACCCAGACACTCGATCTCTCCGAAAGAGAAGCATTTGCACAGTATATGTCGGATAACTACGGAGTGACAGAGAAGGATATTGAAGTCCGGAATATCAGTGGTACTGTAAGTTCTGAGATGCGTACTGACGCTATTGTTGCGGTCGTTATAGCTACGATCTGTATGCTGATTTATATCTGGTTCCGGTTTAAGGATATCCGGTTCGCTACAAGTGCGGTCATCGCACTTGTGCATGACGTTCTTGTTGTGCTGGCGTTCTATGTGATCGCCAGAGTGTCCGTCGGAAATACATTTATCGCGTGTATGCTGACGATCGTCGGATATTCGATCAACGCAACAATTGTTATCTTTGACCGTATCCGTGAGGAAATGAAGGAAAACAAAAAAGAAGATCTCAAGGATCTGGTCAACAGATGTATTACGCAGACCTTGACGAGAAGTATCTATACAAACCTGACTACATTTATTATGGTTGTTGTACTTTATGTGCTGGGCGTAAGCTCCATTAAAGAGTTCGCAGCACCGCTGATGGTTGGTATCGCGTGCGGTACATATACATCCATCTGCATTACCGGTGCGCTGTGGTATGTTATGAAGATGCGTACTGATGCGTCTCTGAAAGCGGCGGCAGTAAATGCCGGATCCGGATCTGCAGAGAAAGAAGTTAAAGCGGTTACGGACAAAAATCAGGGAGGCGCACAGGGAAATACGAGGTCAAAAAAACATAAGAAAAAGAGACATTAAATAAATTCCGATTTTTCGTATCGGCTGATGTTACGCACAACGTCTGGACACAGTCACCTACTGCAGTCTGACTCACGTATCCACAGACAGAGAAAAAGA
>CAJFGR010000050.1 GCA_904377845.1 uncultured Ruminococcus sp.
AGGTATTGTGTACGCACCGTAGAGTAACGCCGGCACTTGGAGCGCGTCTTTTGCGCTCCTATGTACCGCTGCGTTACGTCCCGAGCGAAAGCGGGTGCGCTAACAATACCTGCCTCCCGGCGGATACTTTATCAGTCCGGAAAATCGGAATTTTTACCGATACCACACTGCCGCTTCGTATGGTTTCATGTGCATCGTACCATCTTCAGCGATCTCAGTGTTTTCATAATTCCCCAGCACTTTTTTGAATCCGTTAAGATCCGGTGCGTTTTTCCACTGGTATTCTTTTCCGTAGAAGTTGGCTGTCACGATCAGTTCATGACCGTCATAAGTTCTGCGGTATGCGAATACGGACGGATCTTTCTGTGCCAGAGGCTCTACATCGCCATAAGCGATAACATCAGACTCTTCGGAGTCTTTTCTGAGGGCGATCAGCTTCTGATAATAGTGGAAGATGGAGTCTTCATCTTTCAGCTGGTCTGCTGCATTGATCTTTTCATGGTTGCTGTTTACTGCGATCCACGGTTCTGCGCTGTCTTCTGATGTGAAGCCTGCGTATTTGGAAGCATCCCACTGCATCGGCGTACGCCCGTTGTCACGGGAGTGGATCTGGATGATGCGCAGAGCATCAGAAGCCGAAAGTCCTTTATCCTGAAGGATCTGGTAATGGTTCAGGCTTTCTACATCCTTGAACTGTGAGATTTCTGTAAAGTCTGTATTTGTCATGCCCAGCTCTTCGCCCTGGTATACATACGGTGTACCGCGCAGGCAGTGGATGATGGTTCCGAGCATCTTTGCTGACTCTTTCCAATATTTGCCTTCATCGCCAAAGCGGGATACGACACGCGGCTGATCATGATTGCACCAGAACACGGCATTCCATGCATTATGCTCTGCCATCTTTGTCTGCCACTCGAAGATGATATCTTTGAGTTTCTGGAAATCTGCAGGCACAAGCACCCATTTTTCATTTCCCATGAAATCTACTTTCAGATGATGGAAACTGAATACCATAGACAGCTCTCCTGTATCACGTCCTGCATACTGATAGCAGTTATCGATTGTAGTACTGGACATCTCGCCCACGGTAACAAATCCGTCAGCCTGTCCGAACGTTGCGTCGTGCATCTCTTTCAGATACTGGTGGATCTTCGGACCGTCAGTATAGAATCTGCGGCCGTCGCCGATATCGTCATCCTCGTAGCAGGCTTTGCTGATCAAGTTGATCACGTCAAAGCGGAATCCTTTGACGCCTTTCTCCATCCAGAACTTCAAGATCTTCTGGATCTCTTTTCTGACATTTTCATTTTCCCAGTTCAGATCTGCCTGCGTCACATCGAACAGGTGCAGATAGTATTCATCAAATTTCTCAACATATTTCCATGCGTTTCCGCCGAACTTACTCTCCCAGTTGGTCGGAGGTTCTCCGTTGTCCTTGCCTTTGCGGAAGATAAAGAAATCTTTATAATATGGATCACCTGCCATGGCTTTCCGGAACCACTCATGATTTGTCGAAACATGGTTAAACACCATGTCGAACATCAGACCGATTCCGCGCTTATCTGCCTCTGCGATGAGCTCTTCCACATCTTCCATAGTTCCGTATCCAGGATCGATGTTATAATAGTCCGCCACGTCATATCCGTTGTCATTCTGCGGAGATACAAAGAATGGAGTAAGCCAGATATAATCAACGCCGAGTTCTTTAATATAATCAAGCTTGCTGATCACACCGCGCAGATCGCCAAAACCGTCTTTGTTTGTGTCGCAGAATGATTTGGGATAAATCTGATATACAGTACTTTTTCTAAAATCTTTCATAGTTTTATAGCCCCTTTCCTTTTTACAATAATATTAAGACTGCGCGTCGTGCCCCGGCTGAGAGAACAGCTCTTCGAAGCACGGCACGCTTATTTTAGTAATCCGTCATATTGTAACAGTTCAGCCGCGCCACTCGAAAAATCATGCAAGCATGATTTTCTCTCCCGGACAGTTCCATGGCTGACTGTTACACCATATTTTAAACTATTAGTCCCACGAGATGACGGTTGTCTCTCCTGCTTTTGCATCCATGCCGGAATGCATCTGGATATTAGCTGCGCTTCCCTCTGCGGTCACGATCAGCATTGTCGTACACGGATGTCCCGCTGCTTTGATCTTCTCAGAATCGAACTCGATGAGTTTCTGTCCTGCTTTTACATGGTCACCTTCATTTACAAGGAGCTTAAATCCGTCTCCGCCCATATCGACTGTATCGACACCTACATGGATCAGGAGTTCCACTCCGTTAGGAAGTGTCAGGCCGCACGCATGGCCTGTATCAGCCATTACAACGCTGACGTCGCAGTCAGCCGGAGCTGTTACAACTGTATTGGATGGTTCGATTGCAACACCGTCGCCCATGATCTTCTGGGAGAACACATCGTCCGGAGCTTCCTCGATCGGCATTACTTTACCATCAAGGATTGATTTCAGTTCTTTTACATCAGCTGCTTCTGTTTTAGAAACTGTTATTGCGGAAGCAGTACTGCCTGCTGCCTGTGCTGTTTCCCCAACTTCTGTTTCTTCTGCTGTCTCAACTGCCGGAGCCGCATTTTCTTTACCGAATCTGTCTTCTTTTGAAAGTTTGATCCTTCCCACGATAAATGTCAGTGTGAACGGAATCACGATTGCAACTGCCATTGCCAGAAGGAAGATCAGCCAGTATTCCGGTTTGATGGAAAGGATTCCCGGAAGTCCGCCGACTCCGATACTCAGCGCCTCAACCCCAAATCCTACAGAGATCATAGCCGCGCAGCAGGAGCCGATCATACCGCAAACAAGCGGGAATACATATTTCAGGTTGACACCGAAAAGTGCCGGTTCTGTTACGCCTAAGTAACAGGAGATACAAGCCGGTACGTTAACCTGCTGTGCACGCTCATTCTTCTTCTGGAGTACGCTCATTGCAAGTACGCTGGACCCCTGCGCGATATTGGAAAGGGCGATCATCGGCCACAGAATCGTGCTATGCGCCGGTGTGTTAAGCAGCTGTGAGTCGATGGCGTTTGTCATATGGTGAAGACCTGTCATAACGAGCGGTGCGTATAACAGACCGAATACTGCCGCGAACAGGAATCTGAAGTCAGATGTCAGTCCTGCATATACCACGTCACCGATTGCATTTCCGATCGTCCAGCCGATCGGACCTACAATTGTATGCGCGATAAAAACTGCCGGTACAAGTGAACAGAACGGAACTACGATCATACTGATGACTTCCGGACATATCTTCTTAAAGAATTTCTCCAGATATACAAGTACGAATCCTGCCATCATCGCCGCGATGACCTGTCCCTGATAACCGATCATCTCAACCTTGAAGAATCCGAAATCCCATACCGGGATCTCCGAAGCCGGAGTGTCCGCCACGCTGAAGCCGTTCAGCAGCTGTGAGGATACAAGTGTCAGACCAAGGATGATACCGAGGATCTGAGTCGTTCCCATTTTCTTCGTGATGGACCACACGATACCTACCGGCAGCAAGTGGAATACTGCTTCACCGATCAGCCAGAGGAAATTGTACATTCCCGACCAGAACTGAGAGATATCTGCAAGACTCTGTGTACCGTTATTAAAGAAGTTGATCTCACCAATCACATTTCTGAAGCCGAGCACAAGACCGCCACAGATCAGGGCCGGGATCAGGGGAGCAAATATCTCTCCCAGAGTTCCCATAATCTTCTGGGCGATATTCTGATTCGTCTTTGCCGCCGCTTTGACCGCATCCTTGCTCACGCCCTCGATGCCTGCATATTTTGTAAATTCATTGTAGAATACTGACACATCATTACCGATGATGACCTGATACTGACCTGCCTGTGTAAATGTCCCCTTTACACTGGGCAGTTCCTCGATTGTTTTCTCATCCGCTTTCTTCGGATCGATGAGGACGAATCTCATCCTTGTCATACAGTGGGAGACAGCCTGGATATTTTCCTTGCCCCCTACGAGTTCAAGCAGACGTTTTACATCATTATCATACTTTCCCATCGCTTCTCTTCCTCTCTTTCTTACTTGTTTCATTGTTCCCTGAAACACTCTTTTTACAAGTCGAACTTGTTTGAACATCTTGAATATATCACTCTTGTTTAAACAAGCCAGTTAATTTATTAAAAATAATTCTTTTCTGTCATTATTTACAAAATGGCCGGAAAAATTTTGTGAATTTCTTCTGAAATAAATTCTGCATAGATTTTTAACTTGATTTTGGGAATACAGATTTCTATAATTAGAGATGTTTAAACAAATAGATGTTCAAACAAGATATGCAGGAAAGGAGTGGGTTTATGCCGAAAGCAAAATACGACTATATTTACAGGGACTTAAAAGAAAAGATTGAGACAGAATACTATACTTATCAGGAAATGCTGCCGTCTGAACACGCTCTGATCTCAGAATATGACTGTTCGCGCAATACGGTCAGACGCGCGCTGGCCGAGCTTACCGCCGACGGATATGTCCAGCCCATGCACGGCAAAGGCGTCAGAAATATCTTTCAGCCCATCGAGCAGACTTCGTTTACCGTGGGTGGCATCGAATCATTCAAAGAATCCGCTATCCGCAATCATCAGGAGGCATTTACAAAGGTGCTTCAGTTCGCTGAGATCACCGCAGATGAAAAAATAGAGAAAAAAACTGGTTTTAAAAAAGGAACAGAACTTTACTATCTCCAGCGGCTTCACTCACTGGACGGAAAGCCCCTGATCCTTAACCACAATTATTTTCTGAAGGAACTTATCAAGGGCCTGACCCCCGAGATTGCCAGTCATTCTATCTATGATTATATTGAGGGAGAACTTGGAATTACCATCGCCACGAGTAAACGGACACTTACCGTCGAACACGTGACACAGGTCGATGAGAAATATATTGATATGAAAGACTATAACTGCATGGCCGTGATCACCAGCCAGACATTTAACGATGACGGAGTGCAGTTCGAATTTACACAATCTCGCCACCGCCCGGATTATTTCCGGTTTCAGGATGTGGCGACAAGACGAAGGGGATGACCAATAAGGCCATCCCCCGTTTTTATAATTGTTTTATACTTGTATCTGTTTATCGGATATTTGCTGTATGGAATGCATTTCCCGCGCTTCTATATCCGTGACCCCTTTTCCTGTATTCGGATGAATCCGTGAATACACCACATCTGCCAGAAATACAACCATCAGTACCGTGCAGACAGCCATGACTTTCCTTTCGTTGAACCTGTTCACCAGGTCATCGACCATAGGAGCGATGGCATAGACGATCGCCAATCCGCCGATGCCGAACACGAGCAGTCCTTCGGCACAGATCCTGCCATTCAGGTTCAGGAAATATCCACTGTAATCCCACCATTTTGTCCCTCCGGTGGCGATTTCCATGATAAGTGAAGTCATATACTCAAGAAAACCGCAAAGCACGATCGTTGCTCCAAACTCCAAAGCCGGGTTTTTACGGAAACGGTTCAGCACCGTCAGGATAAGGACGGCTCCTGTACCGTAGATCGGAAGCCATGGGCCGTGCAGGGCACCGCGGTTGACGAATTCACCATAGGACACAAGGTGCATTCCCACTTCCCATAGCCAGCCGAATACTGACATACTCAGGAAAATCGTGATCAGAGACCAAACCGAATAATGGCGCATATAGTTCAATGACTGTACGAGTTTCCGCCGCTCCTCTTCCGGGATCGGATAGAGGCGCACCGGATAGGCCTCTTTCTGTACATCGTCAATCATAGAATGAGCCCTGACATAATCTGCCTGATGCCGTTCATATGCACGCTCCTGCTCTCTTCTCAGGAGGAGAACTCCGAAATTACGTGCCAGAAAACCACGCCAGCCGGTCAGTTTCTCTACCGTATCTTCCGGCTGCTCCATCACTTTGATCACATCCGGATATTTCGCCGCGATCACATAGGATTCTGCTTTCTCATAGAGATAAGTGTCATACAGAAGTTCCGATCCCGGGATTCCCTTTTCTATGGCTTCTGCCCTTAATTCCGCATAGTAGCGTGTAAAGGCTGCCACTTTATACGGATTTGTGTACAAGATATTGAAAATTCCCATGGTAAGCGCTCCGAGCACTTCCCACCCGAGAAAAGAGAGCTCAAACACAAAGCACTGCCACTTGTGTCCTTTCATCATCTTTCTGGACAGTGTGATGGCCTGCCGCGCCGTCATGTCCGGATTCTCCGCCACAATATACGGCACAAGGAAGTAGGAGTAATACTTGACCGCAATTCCCACAATCGTCAGGCACCACAGCGAATAATAGACATATTTCACAAACATGATCCATGAGGCCTTCAGCCATTTCTTCACACGGAGAAGGAATACAAACCGCTGCGTCGTCACTCTGTCATAGATCATTCCCTCAAGAAATACACGCCTGATCACTACCGGGAATGTATTCTGGATTAAGAACCAGAAAATAAATATCCCCAAAGCTCCAATAATGATCAGAATCAGGATTCCCAGATTATCCGAGCCGGTGATCGAGCCGATGGCCGCTGCCGCGGTCACAATGATCGAGCCCGAACTGACCTGATTCACTATATTTGAAAGTACGCCCCGTGTACGTCCGAACATCGGATTCCCTTTTTCGGAGTCTTCAATCGCATTCTGCTGTATCTCCTGCGACATCTCCTTCCCGGCCTGCATATTATCCTCTACTATAATCCGGATCACGTCTCCCCAGCCGATACTGTCCACTCTGGTCTTAATTGTATAAGTTCCGTCTCCGTTCAGATCACTTTGCACCTGATCATAGGCTGCCTCATAATTCTGTGCTGTGGAGAAATTCAGTGAACTGGTGAACTCTGATGCCAGAAACGCCGCGATCAGGCAGGCTGCCACGAAGATCACATAGTGTTTTTTCAGGGACATCCTCCCGAGCCGTTTCATCTGTTTTCTTGTCTTCATCGTCTTTTGTGCGCAGCAGATACTCTCAAAAAACCGCCACTTCCCCCTTTGTTAGTCCACGTACAGTATACGCAGAAAGGGTGGAAATGACAAGCTGCTTTTCTACAAACTATGCAGTCAGGAACAAACCAATCACATTTTGACTATATATCTTCTGACAGCGCCTTGGTTTATTCAAGGATCTCCATTACCTGATCTAAAGAAATACCGCATTTCTCTGCAATTGCAGCCGGTTGAACCCCCTGCGCCGAGAGTTTAAATACCTGTTTGGCGAGGGTGATCCCTTCAGAACGCCCTTCGGAACGTCCCTCAGACTTTCCCCGGGCATTCGCTTCTTGTAATTCATCTGATAATAATTCTTTTAAAGCATCGCACATTTTTCGTTCAACCTCCATTTCTTTCCAGTTTGCACGTGTGATCAAATCCATGACAGCTTCATAGTCTTTTGAGTGTTTATGTTTTTCGTATCTGGCAACGAGACTGCGGATCTCAGCACCTGCTTTTAAGTTGGTGCTGAGATTTTGTGCGATACGCCCGGAGGGCGACCGCCGTGCTTGCACGAGCGGGCATCCGACGGGCAACGGTCATCGAGCGGCAATGCCGCGAGATCAGCCAGTAGTTTTCTTTTTCGGATAACTTCGGCGTGAGCAAAAGCTGCATCGGGATGGGATCACCTTTCAGATAATAAATTCCGTTACCCTTATCTTCTATAATGATTCCCCGCACATTTGTAAGATGCCGGAACATTTCTCTGGGATAATGGCTGCATACAAATGTGATCGTAAGTGTTTCCGGATCGATTTCTTTTACTTTGTCTGTGTCGGACTGATACAGACAGGCATAGGCGTAAACTTTGTAAAAGTCATTGATACTCAGGTAATCGTCCGGAGATTTATATTCAATGATATTGTGTTCTCTAAATATCCGTCCGACCGATTTTTGTATCGAAATATTTTTTATCTTTTTGATCAAAAGGAGATCCATCTGCAGCGGTTTTTTGCCCAGAAGATATTCCTCGTGCATCTCCAGATATTTCATCTCATCCTGCAAGGTGATGCGCAGGGCAGCGCTGAAGGCAGGATGCCATTGTAGTTTTGTTTTATCCATATGTTCTCCTTAAGTATAATACGATAAGTTTCTTTTGCGCAATAATACGGTGATTATTTTCATATTATTTAGTATTCAATAGCATCACTCCCTTCTTTTGTTTTGATAAATTGCTGCAGATGAAATACACTCCGAAAGTGGAGCAAAGAATAAAGATACTTTAACCGTAAAAATCCTGAATGAATTTCTTACGCAAAACCCTCGCCATACTTTTGAAAAGCAGGTAAGGAAAGAATAGCACAGGCTCTGTTCTACTTCCAGCCGTCTGAACTGCTCCACCGCCATATCATAAACGTTCTCGCTATACTCGTTTGCAGCCAATACTCTTTTCAGATATTCGGCGTATCCCGGCGGAAGTATTTCATCCGCCGGAACAAGCATTTCCCTTGTACTGGATCTGCGCATCTCTGCAATCAGGGCAGCTATCATACCCGGGGATATGATGAGCAGTAAACTACACACCTCTGTGACCTGTATCTTATAGCAGGTCTTTTCATTTTGATCTTCCGGCATTTTACAGCCATACATCAGCACTCCATCCCTCTCAGGCGCTCCACCAGCGCTTCTCTGGCAAAGCTCTTCATAGAAACAACCGTAATAAGGAGCGGCACAAGGATCAACACTGCCACATATCCAAGTGCGAATTCAACCGGGAATCTGAACTGCATATAGACAGCGCCTATTCCATAGAGCATACGGCAAAGAATATATCCGCACAGTGTTCCGATGGTCATGGTCACGCCCACTGTCACGCCCACCAGGAGCAGGCTCTCTCCCAGAAGCATCTTCCGGATCTGCCCCTTGCTCATGCCGATGGACTCCAGCATGGCCAGTTCCTGCTTGCGGGTCACGATGTTTGTGATGAGCGTATTCATCATACTGAGGATACTGAACATCATGATAAATATGGCAAGCCCGCTGATGGCTCCGAATATCTGGTCCGCGTTCTGTCCGTACGCAATACGGCGCTCAGCAAGTGTTTCCATTGTAAGCTCCGGCATGACGAACCAGCCTTCGATCCCGTTGTGATCCCGGTCAAATACATCGCTGAGCATTCCCGCGACCTCCACTTCCTTTTCTGCCATGCCGCTGCCATCATAATAGTGAAGAGTCACTTTATCTCCTACCTGAAATTTCCAGCCGTAGATCTCTTCCACCGTATCATTTCCAGCTACGAGCACCTGTTCTCCGCTCAAAAGTGCTTCTGTGTCAGCAGTACCTTCTGTCACATAGGAGTCGATCCCCTGCATCTCTTCTTCTGTAAGAGGATAAATAATATCGTTGCTTCCATATTCATCATGCAGCGGGAAATCATACTGCACACCGAAGCCTTTACGCTCAGTCACCTTCTCCACGCCGTCGATAGAAGCAATCTGTCCGACCATCTCATCTCCCAGGGGTGCCTCAGCCTGCATTCCGCTCAGCCCGTTTTCGTTCAGCTCGATATCACGCCGCCCACCAGTACACAGAGCAGGATCTGCTGGCTGTCTATAGACAGGGAATCCAGATAAGCTTTGGACGGATTGATGTACTCTCTCTCGATCCCGGCGTCGCTTCCAATCAGATAGATTGCTTCCCTGAGTTCGTCCGGATACATATCAGCCGCGCCATAGATCTTGACATAGACCTCATATGGCATATCCTTTAACTGACTGCCGTTTTCCGCATATGCTTCGGAGAAGAAGACGGAAAACTGCTTTGAGCCTTCG
Source organism: uncultured Ruminococcus sp. (assembly GCA_904377845.1). Classification (GTDB taxonomy): domain Bacteria; phylum Bacillota; class Clostridia; order Lachnospirales; family Lachnospiraceae; genus Mediterraneibacter. The sequence continues at coordinate 9,773 of CAJFGR010000050.1, forward strand.
CCTCCTGCAAGGATACCGGACACGGTAAATGTCTCCTCATTTCCGTCATAGAAGTCAAGCGTCACACTGCTGCCCACTTCCGGCTCGATCCCCATCCGCTCAAGCATAGCTCCCTGTACGGCCACTTCATTTTCCTTCTCCGGCATAGCGCCCTCTTCGAGCTCTCCCACCCGAATCTCGTCAGAAAGTTCACTCACGTAATAAGGCATCACGGAAAATCCGTCCATGTCGGACAGAACGCCTGTTTTCACCCGAATTTGATATGCGATCCGCTCATCGGAAGCAAGCGCCTGCACCTGTTCATCCGTCAGTTCATAGTATCCTGCCTGCTGGGCATGGGAAAGCTCCCGTGCAGTCTCGGTTCTCTGCCCCTGTACAAACATGAGGATCGCTGTCAAGAGCGCTGCCGCCAGCACGATCGTGATACTCACGAAAATATTGCGCATCCTGCCCGTCTTCAGGCTTTTCTTTGACATGAGCGCGATCATTTGTTTCGCTGTTTTCTTTCCACTCATCCCGACTCCCTCCTTACGCTGTCACTCTGCTGTCTGATTCATCTATGCCCTCATCACTCTGGATCCGTCCGTCTTCAATGCGGATCCGCCGGTCAGCTTTCTGCACGATCTCCGGGTTATGGGTGATCATCACGATTGTCTGGTGGAATTTCTCACTTGTCATCTTCAGAAGATCGATGACTTTGTCGCTGGTCCGACTGTCAAGATTTCCTGTGGGCTCATCGCAGAGCAGGAGAGCCGGTTTGGTAATGAGAGCCCTTGCGATAGCGACTCTCTGCTGCTGCCCGCCGGAGAGATGGCTGGGATAGTTGAAAAGCTTGCCGTCCAGTTCCAGAAAATGCACGATCTCCTTTAAGAACTTCTTATCCTCTTTCTTCCCGTCCAGCCGTACCGGGAGCACGATATTTTCATATGCCGTGAGGTAGGGGATAAGATTGTAATTCTGGAAAATAAATCCGATCCTCTGTCTGCGGAATACGGTGAGCTGTTCCTCACTCATTTCCTCAAGCTTATTTCCCTCGATCTGGACACTGCCGGAAGTGGGAACATCCAGACCGCCCAGCATATTGAGAAGTGTGGATTTTCCGCTGCCGGACGTCCCGATAACGGCTGCGAACTGACCGTCTTCGATAGAGACATTCACATCGTCCAGTGCCTTTACAAGACTCTCATCCTTTCCATAATATTTTTTCAAATGTGATGCTGTTAAGATTGCCATGTCTGATTTCCTCCAATAATTCATCTCGCAATATTATTTAAATTACAGTTTTATCTTATCTCGCTTTCTGCAGGCTTCAATATCTGACGCAAAATCTAATATTGCTGGCGCAAAATTTAATCGCCGGAAGCGCCCAAAGGCACATTCCGGGATTGTAAGCGGTCGCCATCAAAAAAAGAGCCGGGAATTTCCCGACTCTGTGATCCTGACAGAGGGGCATCTCTGCCGCCTCTGACTTTATTATACAATTCTTGGTTTCTTTGTCAAACATATCATATAGCGCACTAATTTATTTTATGATACAATAATTACAGTTCACAATATGCTCAGGAATAGAAAATACAGGATTATCCTTGTATGTAAGAGGTGACAGAATATGCCATATGATGAAAAATCAAAACAACGGATCATGAAATATCTTGAAAAGCTGAAAGAAATACGTTTTCGCGTCAAACCGGATGAGTTTACAAGATATGAGGCGGCGGCACGCAAAGCAGGATATCCCAGTATGAGACAGTTTTATCTTGATGCTTTAAATGAAAAAACAGATGAGATCCTGAATTCTAAAGATGATGATTGACATATAGCGCACTATATGAAATAATTTTGTTAAGCCGTAATATTTCAGCGGCTTAATAACCAGGCAGGTGGAGAAAGGAGTATATCATGGATGAAATGGGAATCAGCGAAAAAGAATTAAAACTACTTATGAACTTCATTAAGGACGATCTGATGGAAGCGAAAGAATCCTCCGATGCAGCACAGAAAGACAAAAAGATTGAGCGGGTTCTCGAACATATCCAGCAGTATCTCGAAGACTAAATTTAAAAAGAGCCGGGAATTTCCCGACTCTGTGATCCTGACAGAGAGGCGGTCCTGCCGCCGCCTCTTTTTACTCTGCTATGATTTCTTTCTCAACGGAATCAATATCTTTAATGTGAATTTTCCGTCTTCCTGCCTTGTCGTGCAAGTTCCGCCGTATTTCTCGGCAGTCTTTTCCATATTTGCGATACCAAATCCATGCAGAAAGCTGTCCGCTTTTGTCGTCCGGTGTTTTCCAGCCTTATCTGCAGCCTGTCCTTCCACGCAGTTATTCTCGATCAGAATGGAAATGAAATCATTCACCCGCCCTGCTTTCACTTCGATTACTCGCTGTTCCTCCGGGAGTTTCCCGCTTGCTTCTATTGCATTGTCTATCCCGTTGCCGAACAAAGTGCTGATGTCAAGAGGCTCTATAAAATCCGCGCCGCCGATATCAATGGCTGCAGAAAAATCGATATGCTTCTCCCGGGCTTTTTCTGCCTTATCTTTGATAATGATATCAAGGAAGTCATTTCCGGTATGGATGTAATCCTCATAGTCTGCGATCTGCGCACGCAGCTCCTGCGCCATTTGGCGGGTGGCTTCTGTTCCCTGACTGCCCTCAAGTACAAGAAGATGATTTTTCATATCATGATAGACCGCCGACACTGTTATAATAGAATCCACGATCATCCACATCTTCGCGCTGAGATTAAAACGGATCTGATGCAGCGGTTCTTTCAGGAAACGGCTGGTCCCGATCCAGAACAGAAGTCTCGTCAGATGCGACAGTGTATACAGCGCCGAACTGAGCAGCCAGTCCGTATCCGTCCAGCCCGGTCCCGGTTCGGCAGGCGCATTTGTCACCGCAAAGAATATCTGGCTGAAGACGTTCTGCATCAGGAAATTTACCGATATCATGATCGGATAAAAGATCAGGACGGTTGTTATTTTTTCCGTCATTTTTCCCTGATGAAAGATACACACATAAAGAAAGAAAGCAAACAGCGGCAGTAAAATATTCGGCAGATCATTCAGATAAACGATCACACTTGTAAACATGGATGATGCAAAAAACGCAAGTATTCTCAGCGGTATACCTTTTCTCAGGGGAATAAAGGTATGTAAGATCCAGAAAAATACGATCCGGTATACCCATGAAAAAAGCCATGTAAGAAAATCACACAGAGCGATCACAGCATATCACCCCAGAAATCCGCCATCTTCGCCATAAATGCTTTCCGCTTCGGCTGGCTCACCGGCACCCGCTCCCCTGTTGTCAGCAGGACTTCCAGCCCTTCTACACCCTTTACATACGAAAGGTTCACCGCAAAGCTGGCGTGGCATCTGCAGAACTGCCGCTGTGTCTCCAGCAGAGCCGCCACCTCTTTCATGTTTTTGTGGATCACCTGGATCTGATTCTCAAAATGCAGGAGCACATTTCGCTTATGCGTCTCTGCATAACGGATATTTTTGTATAACACCTTGTATTTCCCGCTGTCATTGGAGAAACTGAGAAAGGGCTCCTCCCTCCCCTGATAATGTGAGAAATACCGGTCTAATTCCATCTTAAGCCTGCCGTATTTCAAAGGTTTGAGCAGGTAATTCACTGCTCCGTACTCATATCCTTTCCACACATACTGGGAAATCGATGTAAGAAACATAAGCCCCACCGTGCCGTCCACTTTCCGGATCTCCTCCGCTGTCTTTAAGCCGTTCATCTTCTCCATCTTGATATCCATAAAGATCAGGTCAAAATCCGGCTGATAATTCTTAAGAAGCTCCGTGCCGTCATGATATTCAAAGTAACAGAACTCCCTGCCTGTCTCCTCGCTGTACCTGTCCAGACATTCCCGCAGTTCTCTTATCAGTGCTTCTTCGATTTCATATTGTACTTTTTCCCCTTCACACATAATCTCAAGATCCACTGTCCTGTCAGATGTGCAGGAAATAAACATCAATGCATTACCGCTTCCCTCGTTTTCCTTTTCGCCATCCAGTTCAATCGTATCTCTGAAAAATCCATCTCCGGAGTTTACGGAATACTCCGCATCTTCTGACAGGGCAGGCATATATATCAGATATTCCGTATATGTCTCATCCTCTGTCTCGTCCTCATATCTAAGAACAATCGCTTCGTTCAGATCAATACTCTTCTCCTGTATCCAGTCTTCTATCTGTGCATTTCCAGTCTCCTGTACATAATCATTGACAGGAAACAGGGTCACAGCAGACGTCATCGTACTTCCTATGGAAAAAGTAATCAGCGCCAGCAGTATCATGACAATCGGAATCAAGATCACCGCAGTAAGAATCCATACCAGAGTCCGGTCTTTCTTTTTTACAGGAGCTGAAATGTTATCCTGATGTTCCGGCAGCGGGGCGGCACATCTGGGGCACACCTTCCATCCGGGTTCTACCGGTGCAGAACAGTTCGGACAGCAAGGTTTAAGTTTTGTGCCGCAACCGGGGCATACCACATAGTTCTCCCTCACCCTGGTTCCACACACCCGGCATTTCAGATTCGAATAATTGCTTCTCATTAACAAATAAATGATAAACCCGATCAGTGAAGGCGCCAGCACCGCCACAAGAGTCCACAGAACTGCATTCATTCCCCGGTCTGACGCGTCCCGGTATCTCCTTTCAGCGAAACAGACAGTATCAAATGATGTTTACTGCAATCTTACATATAATAATCAATCCCTTTCCTCTCCCGGATAAACCGTTCCACGTCTCCAATATCTTCCGTCATCCGGCACCTTGGCAGTGCCTCCAGCACAGCCTCATGGTATCTTCCGCCTCTGGCCGCCCGGCTGTCAAGGATAGATACCACGCAGGTATCGTTCTCCGTGCGGATTGCCCTTCCAAATCCCTGCCGCAGCTTTAACTGCATATCTGGGACAACGATCTGCCGGATATATTCCTGCAGGCTTTGATATCTCTCCCGCTCCGCTTCCCGTACCGGATCCGGAACAGGGAATGGCAGCCTTACAATGATCAGGGAAGATACCATGTCTCCGGGAAAATCCATGCCCTCCCAGCAGGAGCCTGCGGCAAACAGGACAGCGTTTTTATGCCCCTTAAATTCCCGGATCACCCTCTGGGAGTCTTTCCAGACACGCAGGATAGGAACACTGACCTTCCCTTTCAATTTCCGGAGCACCGCCCGGATAGGCTGCTTCAGCACGCCGCTGTATTTCCGGAATAACAGGCTGGCAGTCAGGTATGCATAGGTCTTCCCCACGCCCACCGCCGCATCGCAGAGGGCAATCTGACCGTTCCACAATGCGGACAGCATCTGGTGGCAGAGCCGGAGCTGTTCCTCCCGGATCGTCATACCGTACTTTGGAAATAACGAACGGAAGATCTGATCAATCTCCTGATGTGCCTGTTCCTGGAAATGGTTTTCACGCATCTTCATTCACTCGCATCTTCATGTTTATCCTCCCTTTGCCTTCTATTGTTGAAACCACATCAATACGGCCAGAGGTTTCCCGCTGGCCGCATGTATCTGATATCAACAGCACACTTCGATTGATGTTCTTTTTGTTCTG
>CAJFGR010000051.1 GCA_904377845.1 uncultured Ruminococcus sp.
GTAACCGGAGACGGGATCAACCTTTCCTTTGCCCGCGGATACGTGAGTCAGTCATTCCGTATTTAACCACTTTTCAAATGATTTTCTACTCCTGAGCCGATACGAGAAATCGAAACTTAAATACCCGAAAAGCCACCCCGTTTTTTGACAATATAGATGGGTCTTTTTTTGCTTTCCATATAATCTTTTGTCACATACTGTCCCAGTATAGAGATGAAGAACATCTGCACTCCGTTAAGCAGCAGGATCAGGCATACGAGCAATGGTATACCGGTCAGGCCCTTCCCGGCCAGAACAGCCCAGATCCCGACTGCTGCTGCCGCAAGAATGAGAAGTGCTCCGATGGTCCCTGCCATGGTGACAGGTGCGGAGGAGAAGGAAAGGATGCCATCCACTGCATACCGGAAGAGAGACCGCAGAGACCATTTCGTCTCGCCCGCAGTCCGCTCTACGTTATGAAAAGGAATCCATTTTGTGTCGAAGCCGACAAAGGAGAAGATACCTTTCATATAGCGGTTGTATTCTTTGAGCTCCAGAACGGAATCTGCCATGGTGCGGTTCATCATTCGGAAATCGCCTTTGCCGTCGCCCATATCCAGTTTACAGGTTTTTCGGATAATCTTATAGAATGTGCGTGAGAGGACGCTGCGCACTTTATTTTCCCCGGTGCGGTCTTCTCTTAAACCGGCGCAGCAGTCGTAGCCCTCGGTTTTCAGCACGTGATACATTTCTTTTAAAAGCTTGGGCGGATGCTGCAGATCCGCGTCCATGAACACACAGTAGTCTCCTGAGGCGTTCTGAAGACCGGCATACATAGCAGCTTCCTTTCCGAAATTTCTGGAAAATGAGAGATATTTACAGCGGTTGTCGGAGGCACACAGACTTTCCAGAATATCTGCTGTATGATCCCGGCTTCCATCGTCTACAAAAATGAATTCACATTTGGCTCCGTCGATTTCGCTGACTGCTGCGCAGGTTTCACGGTAGAAGGCGGGCAGGGCTTTCTCCTCGTTATAACAGGGAACTATAATACTGATCTTATCCATGTCTGATGACCTCCTTTTTGAATATTCCGAATTTGCATAATACATAATTCCCGATTACGGTGACTGCACTGACAAGAATCTTAGCCGGAAACGCCGCGGCGTGCATCCGGCTGACCAGGAGCCAGAGCAGGATGTTTTCTATGAGCAGTGTGATAAAGCGCATTGCCGCAAAGGACAGCAGTTCCCCTGCAACAGGCTGATGCGAATGAAAGACACAGCGGCGGTTCAGGATATATGCAGTGAGCACGGCGCCGGTCCAGGCTATACTGTTCGCAGCGAGATAGGGAATGTGCAGGGCGAGTAACCCCGCATACAGAAGATAGTTGACTCCTGTAGTAATCCCTCCGCTGATCAGATAAGTAATAAGTTCTCGCTTTAATTTCATAAACTATCCCTCCCTGTAGTGTGACTTCTTCCGGAATATATGAAGTTTCGTCTGCCGGCACGGCGTGCAGTGCGCACATAGCGGAAAGCTGAGATGACCAGCCAGACGAAATAGCCGGATAGTGCCGCTGCACTGATGATACATCCTGCGGTTTTCCCCGGCGGCGTAAACCGGATTTCAATTGTGTGCGTACCTTTCTCCAGATACGCTCCGGCAAATGCTTTATTGACCCTTATAAGGTCAGCCGCTCTGCCGTCCACGAGAATTTCAAGTCCGTTCTGAATGGGCACGGAAGTGGCAAGGTATCCGCTGCCGGAAGCGGTTACCGTCCCGGAATCAGTAAGCGGTGTGAATTTTTTCCCCTGAAGAAGAGTGCTGTCATAGAGACGCCACTGTATATCTGTCAGTGTGTAATGTCCTTTGGAAAATGTGATCTCCAGGCGGTCAACTCCGGTGTCGTTATCAGTGGCAAACTGATAGTGAAAATTGTTATTTCCGTTTGGATAAGGTGCGAACATACCGGACAGCTTATTCCGTATGCCATTGATGTCGATGACCACGGCATTGCAAGTCAGATTTGTAACCTCGAACTGGCAGAGAACAATATTTCCGGAAACCGGATTCTTAATATCAAGGTTCAGTGTGCAGTCCCTATCAGCGGTAATCTCCCAGCCGTCGTCCTCCCTGCTGACTGTAAGCCCGTCGGGGAAACCGGACGATTCACGAGTTTCTTCGAGTGAGAATTCCGGTTCATATGTGTGCATCCTATCGGTATCTGCCGCTTCGTTGACGGAAGCTGAATTTCCGGAGGCGGAAGCTGTGCCCGCATCCGGCCGCAGCGGATCGTCAACTACCGTTTTGCGTGTAATAATGTCTAGCTGGTCGTAGGCGTCCTGTTTATCAAACCACTCCTGAGAAACTGTGTCATCTGTGAAATACACGGACGGCAGGACGTTTTCGTTTTCTGCAAGCACAGTGTTGCCGGACCGGCATATTACCCGGTAGCCGGCAGGAATCTGATCGGCGGATGTCTCCAGATAGCGCACTCCCAACAGCTGCAGCATAAACGGATTGGGCGAGGTCAGCAGCGCTACGCGGTTGTTGATACGTATAGGTGTCATGAGTGTATCATAATACAATTCAGAATATTCTCCGTTGGTGACGGATGAATACATCGTGCTGCGAATCTGTCCGGTATTGAGTTCATTGGCGCTGTTCAGCGGACTTAACATACTGTCGTAATGCCAGCGCGGGTCAAGATCAGCGTCTTTAAGCTCCTGACCGGTAAATCCGGCGGAAAGTTCCGTCTGTTTTACCCAGTCGTTTGTGCCGGCTGTGGTGAGGTACATACCCACAGGACCGATAATGAGCAGCAGGATGCACAGAGGTGCAGCGGCCTGCCGTATCCATGGAAAGACATATGCAGATCTCAGGTGCTGCAATAGAGCTGCAAGACGGATGGAAGCCTTAAGCCGGGCAAGGACGCACAGGCAGAAGAGAATCCCCAGTTCCGCCATAATCCACGGAAACTGTTCCTGGCTGAACCAGAGCAGGCTTACGGGGAGTATGGCGGCAAACGGCCACAGCGGCGGCACTTTAAGGCGGGATAAACCGGATTCTACGGGAAATGTACTGCCCCCGCGGCCGGGGACCGTCTCATGCGTACTGTACAGCTTTATAACCCGTACACAGTGCAGAATTGCAAGTGGCATGAACGGGATCAGGATCTTCGGCCGGGCATAAAGAGTGGCGTTAAGAATATAGGAAAAAATTCCGAACATACCGGACAACAGAAAGAGGATGCTGTCTTTTCTTATTTTTCTGATCTGAAGTCCTGCAAGGATGGAGTAGAAGCAGATCAGTGTAAGCCCCATTCCGTACTCGTTGAACAGAATATTATTGAAGACCGGATTGGGACAGAAAAGCTCCAGGAGAGTAAAAATACCGTTTACACTGCTGCCTCTGCGGTGTTCCAGCAGTACAAGACCGGTCGGGATTAAGAGCGCCGCGGCCATCCCGGCAGCAAGAGCTGTACAGGGAAGATAACATTTCAGAAAAGAGCCCTTCCAGAAACGTTTCCCTTCTGTGCGGAACCAGTACCATCCTACCGCAGCAAATGCGGAGATGGCAAAGTAAAAGCTGGACAGGCAGATCATCAGCATACAGAGAGGCAGCCATTTCCAGAGCTTTTTTCTGACACACAGGAAAGCGAGCAGCAGAAAAGGCAGATAATTAACAAACATAATCTGGCGGTGCATATGGAAAAGGCAGCCGGCAGTCATAAAGAGGATGCTCCCGAACCATGCAAGACGTGCTGAAATCCGTTCGGACTTCAGCCAGATGAAGCACAGCAGTACGGAGCTGAGAAAAACGGCTGTCATATAAGCTGTAACAATATAGGCCATCGGTATCTGCGGCAGCAGGCATCCGATCAGTACGTCCGGTCTTAAGAAACCATAGTAGGCGAACTGATACCCGTTGGAGCCTCCGCCAAGGCCGATCCACGACGGCAGAAGCGTGTGCTGCTCAAGACAGGCGTTCCTTATCGTTTCGGCAAGTGTGACGTGCTGACTCAGCCAGTCGGTATTCGAACCATATACATACCCGGTCGGTACAACTGCTGCAAGCAGTATGATAAAAAGCAAAATGAGGGAAACAGGGTAAAACCATTTCTTCATTGCGCCTTCTCCTCCTTTCAACAATCACAGGGTAGTACATTTTTCTTAAAAAATGCCGGAACAGAATCTAAAGAATTCTTAAGAAACGGTTCAGAGAATGTAAAATCGTGTATAATCAGACAATGTAATACACATTTCCATTATATTTTTATGGAGACGGTAAAGGAGTGGAGTGTTGTATGGAAATACATTCCGAACAGACGGAGAATGACGTGTCCCGGGTGCTGGTTGTAGATGATAATCCGGAGATACGGGAGATTCTTCACATCCTGCTCGGGGGCGAGGGATATGAAATTAAAGAGGCGAAAAGCGGGGCAGACGCACTTAAAATAACGAAGGAACAGCAGTTTGACCTTATTATTCTTGATATTATGATGCCCGGCATGGACGGGTATCATACGTGTATGGAGCTGATAAAGACTGTCTGGGGATCCTCGGGGAGCAGCGTGGAGATATTCCCATTAAATTTGCAAATGGCACCTATGATCTGATTTATTACTCTTACAGCAGGAGCCGCTTTACCTATCCCTATTTTATTGTAAGCATCGTTCTGTGTGTTGCCGTATTCCTGTCCGGAATTCTGATTTTCGTCGGCAGGATGATGAAACGGGTATCAGCTGTAAAAGGCTCTATTGTCCGTATGTCTGTGGGGGATCTGAGTACGCCTGTACCTCCGTGCGGCGGAGATGAACTGGGAATTGTGGCAGGAGAGCTTGACACTTTGAGACAGACACTGCAGGAGAATATCCGCAGGGAAAATGAGAGCCGGCAGGCAAATCATGATCTGATCACGGCTATGTCCCATGATCTCAGAACGCCGCTTACGGTGCTGAATGGTTATCTGGAGATTCTGAGATTAAAAAGGGCGGAACCGGAGATACAGGAAAAGTATATCAGGCGATGCCTCGAAAAAGCGGGAGATATTAAAGCGCTTACCGACAGAATGTTTGATTATGCGCTTGTATATGAAGAAGAGGAGACGGCGGAGCTGAAACCGCTTTCCGTGTCCGTGATATCAGACTGTCTGCGGGAGAACTGTGACTTTATCCGGATCGCCGGCTTTACTGTGAGTGAGGATAACAGATGGGAAGAAAAAAATTCGATACAGCAGAAATTTCAGTCGCCGGATTATACGGCGGAAACTATGGTATATGGAGATGAAATTTTAATTAAGCGGATATTCAGCAATCTTTTTTCCAATATACTAAAATACGGAGACAAAAGAGATACGGTCTCAGTGAAGCTGTATCCTGAGAGAGGCAGTCTCAGGATATCGATACAAAATCGGATCAGAGAAAACGCAGCTGAGACAGAGAGTACCCGGATCGGGCTGCGCAGCGCCAGAAGGATGGTGGAGCTGCATCACGGAGAATTGTATACATTTGTAGATACAAATATATATCATGTTTGTATTACATTCAATATGATCCATAAATCTAGTGCCTGCAGTGTGTGATATCAACAAGAGCAAGCATTAATTATCAGAAAATTCATACAAAAATATATAATAATAAAATTATTTAAATTAAATACACAAAATGTGTTGACAAATATGGCCTCCGGTGATATTATAAAACCATCCAAAAGAGATACATAAAAACAACATCTCAAAAGAATATTTAACTAAGAGAATAGCAGTTCAGTTATTCGATTAGATTAAAAATACAGGGCAGCAGGAGGTAAGTCCCATGGACAGTATAGTTTCAGTTTTTCATCAATATGTCAGTGGTACGGCAAATGGAAGTGACCTTTGCTGGAGAGACGATTAATAATCCGGAAATATTTACAATGAGAAGAGAAAGATCGGAGAGTACGGAATCCGGATGAAAATCAATAAGATTTAACATTTGCAGACGTATTGAATATAGATACCACATATAGCAGAATTTCGAAAGATGTGTAAAGAAACATTGAGTAGAATATTATTTTATAGTAAAAGGCATATAGTTATAGAAGTAATAATTAAGTAAGCTGTGGGAGTATCGGGAAAGATATTGTTGCAGGTGAACAATTATAGGAAGAATAACTCAGAAAGTCTTTTAAAAATATAAAATGATACCAGTAACCGGAACGAAAGTGAAAGAAATATGGATGCTGCTATGAACCTCAAATTGTTATTGAAGGAGGGAAGGTTTAGTAAGCAGGTCTTAATAAATCGACCGATAATCAGATAACAGACGGCAGAGGTCTTACAGGAACATAAATCTACATATTTCCTCCGATTTAATATAAAAATGACAAAATTAAATAAAATATAAAATGCATCGCCGATGTCAACCGGGGATGCATTTTTTTGACATTATGCACCTCATATGATAAACTATTGAAAGAATATTGCCTGTCGGCAAAAGAGATGCAGACCGATATTACATATTTTCGATGAGGTGAATGCAGTGGATAAGTATGAATATAATCAAAAGACGGAGCAGATGCTCGAACTTATGGAAGAAGGCTCATACCGGAAAGCGGCAGAAATCGCAGACACTATTGACTGGAAAAGGGTACGGAATGCTGCAATGCTGACGAATGTCAGTGACATTTATGAACAGAATAAGGAGTACGAGAAGAGCTATAATGTTCTGAACCTTGCGTATCACCGTGCGGAGGGAAGCAGAAAGATTATCAGCAAATTGTGTACACTGGCTGTGAAAACAGGGAATGTGAATGAAGCGCTTGAGTATTATGATGATTTTATGCAGATTGCGCCGAAAGACCCCAATCAGTATATTCTTAAATATCAGCTCCTGAGGGCTCAGCGGGCACCCATTGAGCAGCAGATTGAAGCGCTGGAAGAGTATAAGAAGTCCGAGTATATTGAAGAGTGGGCATATGAACTGGCCAAGCTGTATCAGGAAGCAGGAATGACGGCGGAATGCCTTGAAGAATGTGATGATCTGATTCTCTGGTTCAGCGAAGGAAAATATGTCTATAAAGCCATGGAACTGAAGATGCAGTATAAACCGCTTACACCTTCCCAGCAGGAAAAATATGATAAGAGATTTGAGAAGTTTTCTGCTGAGACGGAAGAAATGCCGGATATTGCAGCATATATGGGGCAGGATGAAGACGAGGAAGAAAATGAAAATGAGGAGAAGAACTCATCTATCGAGCTGACTGACCAGCAGGAAGGGGAAAACCTTCAAGAGAAGGCTGAAGATTCGGAAGAACATACGGAAGAAGCCGATGATTCTGAATCTGTACGTACGGAGGAAAATATTCCGGCTCCAGAGGGGAATACAGAAGATAAAATTGAGGAAAATACAACCGGACAGTCTGAAGACAGTAAATCGGTTAAAACGGATATAAAGAAAAAGAAGATCGGGAATACGATGCCACTTGATGTTGCACTCAGGCAGTTGCTTCATCCGGAAAAGAAGGTGGAAACGGAGAATGTGGACGAAGAGCCGCCGCTTGATGATCTGGAACAGGCTATTGATGAAATTGAGTCTATTGCAGATGCAGATATGGTAAAACAGCTAGCCGAAAAGAAAAAGGCAAAGCGGATAGCATCATCTGCAGGAGAAATGATGGAAATCATACCGGATGACGATGATGATCAGATTGACGGACAGATGAATCTGGAAGACATCCTGAATGAATGGGAAGGAGAGGCCGAAAGTCTGACTGAAGATACGGAGCCGGATGATCTGCTGGAAATTGATGATGGAGAAGAACTTTCAGATCTGGACTTTGAAGCAGTAGAAGAGATAGAGGAAGAAACAGAGCTGCCGGAAGCAGACGCAGAAGAGATAGAGGAAGAAGCAGAGCTGCCGGAAGCAGACGCAGAAGAGATCGAAGGGGGAGAGGATCTCCTTGAGGCGGATGCGGGGGAAGCAATAATAGAAGAAACTGCAGAATCAGATATAGAAGAAGAGACAGAAGACAATCTGTCAGAACCAGAAGGGGAAAGCGAAGGGGAGACTATGGAAGATCAGAAAACTAAAAAAACAGAACCTATTCTTCCGCCGGATATCCAGCGGATGATCGATGAGATTGAGGGCGTAATTCCGCCGCAGGAGGAAGAGGAGAAAGCTCCGGTCAAGAGAACTCTGAAGAGAAAAGAAGAACCACGCGAAAATATGGGGAAAGTTGCAGATTCTCTGCGTATGGATGATGAGGATGATCTTGATGTCGAGGACTATCTTGACAGCGAAGAGGCATTTGACGATGAATTCGAGGAAGATTACCTGGATGAAGAGCCGGAAGATCTTGCAGATGAGGAAGACTACTTTGATGAGGAATCAGAGGATCTTGCGGATGAAGAAGATTACTTTGACGAAGAGTCGGAAGATTTGACAGATGAAGAGGACTACCTGGATGAAGAGCCGGAAGAACTGACAGATGAAGAAGGCTACCTGGATGAAGAGCCGGAAGAACTGACAGATGAAGAAGACTACTTTGATGAGGAATCAGAGGATCTTGCGGATGAAGAAGACTACTTTGACGAAGAGGCAGAAGATCTTGCGGATGAGGAAGACTACTTCGATGAAGAAGAGGAAGATCTGCCGGATAAAGAAGATCTGTTTGGAGAGCCTATAGACGAAGCTATTGGTTTTGAGGATGAATTCCGCATTAATCCCGAACATAGCAGTGAGACAGATGACAGAGAAATTCCGGATGATGATGACGATAATATGGATATCCTATCATCAACGAAACCGCTCAGCAGAAAGGAAACTGCAAAACTGATTGCAACAGGAAAGACGGCACCGCTGCCGTTGGATGAGATATCAGATGCGCTGTCTATGACAGATACCGGATTTATCGTACATGGTCGTTATGATCTGGAGATGCAGAGCGGCATCGGAACAAGAGCCGGGCTTACAGACGAGCAGAAGAAGCTGTTCTCCTATTTTGTACCGGTACGCGGTATGAGCGAGCAGCTTGTGGATGTATTGGAGCAGGATAAGAACTGTACAAACAGACAGGGGACATCAAGAACAGGAAATCTTCTGATTGTCGGGAACAAAGGCAACGGAAAGACGGTATTGGCCGTGGATGTGGTGAAAGCGATTCAGAAGCAGCGTAATATCCGTCAGGGAAAGGTCGCCATAGTAACAGGAGACTCTCTGAACAAGAAAAAGATCGGCGATATATTTGAGAAACTTTACGGCGGTGCGCTTATCATTGAAAAAGCCGGAAAGATGAACGAAAAGACAGTTGCCAGACTGAATAAGGCGATGGAAAAAGATACGGGAGAGCTTCTGATTGTGTTGGAAGAGCAGAGGAAGCCGATTGACAGACTTTTATCTTCTAATCGTGAATTCCGCAGAAAATTTACCTCACGTCTGGAAGTGCCTATCTTCATCAACGATGAACTTGTTACATTCGGCCAGACATATGCCCAGGAGAACGGATACAGGATTGATGAGATGGGTATTCTGGCACTGTACAGCAGGATTGATTCTCTGCAGAGAGAAGATCACGCAGTTACTGTGGCTGAAGTGAAAGAGATCATGGATGAGGCGATCCAGCATTCACAGAAAGCATCTGCAAAGAAGCTTGTAAGACGTGTCTTCGGAAAGAATACCGATGATTCGGACAGAATTCTGCTGTCTGAAAAAGATTTTAATATTTAATATTGCTTCCGACACGGGAGAAAAACAGACGGTCAGAACGGCCGTCTGTTTTTTGTGAAGTATTTTTCTGTTTCCGGGTGCCTAAACTCTTTCTTTTTCTGACACTATCAAGTATAATATATTTATTATTATAAAAAATGAGCGATGAGGTGGCTTTTATGAAAAAGGGAAAAAGCACAAAGAAAAAACTTGAGCCTTTTGAGATCGGAGAACTGGATCAGTATCTGTTCGGTCAGGGCAACCATTATGAGATTTATGAAAAAATGGGTGCTCACAAGGTGGTCTATAAAGGGCAGGAAGGCGTTTATTTTGCAGTGTGGGCGCCGCACGCACGCAGAGTGGCAGTTGTAGGAGATTTTAACGGCTGGGATTTTGAGGCAAACTATATGGAGCGTCAGGAGCCGGTTGGAATCTATACCTGTTTTGTACCGGGTGTGAAAGAGGGCGACCTATATAAGTTCTGTATTGAGACTCAGCAGGGCAAGCGCATTTTCAAGGCAGATCCATTTGCAAATTATGCAGAACTCAGACCGGGAACAGCTTCACGCGTAGTGGACATCTCCCATCTGAAATGGACGGACAGTGCGTGGATGACGCGCCGTGCAACATGGGATCACAGACAGAATCCGATGTCGATCTACGAGGTTCATCTCGGTTCCTGGATGAGACATCCGGGAAGGGATGACGAAGGCTTCTATACCTACAGAGAATTCGCTGATGCGATTGTAAAATATGTTAAAGATATGGGATATACCCATGTGGAACTCATGGGGATGGCGGAACATCCGTTTGACGGTTCATGGGGCTATCAGGTAACCGGATATTACGCGCCGACTTCAAGATACGGTACTCCGGAAGATTTTGCGTATATGATCAATGAACTGCACAGAAACAATATCGGCGTCATCCTAGACTGGGTACCGGCGCATTTCCCGAGAGACGCGCACGGACTGGCTGATTTTGACGGCACGCCGACTTTTGAATATGCAGACCCGCGCAAAGGTGAACATCCGGACTGGGGAACGAAGATCTTTGATTACGGCAAGCCGGAAGTGAAGAATTTCCTTATTGCCAATGCACTGTTCTGGATCGAGCATTATCATGTGGACGGGCTCCGTGTTGACGCGGTGGCTTCTATGCTCTATCTGGATTATGGCAAACAGGATGGTCAGTGGGTAGCAAATAAATACGGCGGCAATGAAAATCTGGAAGCGATCGAGTTCTTTAAACATCTGAATTCGGTTGTGCTGGGAAGAAATAAGGGAGCAGTTATGATCGCCGAGGAATCTACTGCGTGGCCGAAGGTAACCGGAGCGCCTGAGGACGACGGACTGGGCTTCAGCCTGAAATGGAACATGGGATGGATGCATGATTTTATAGAATATATGAAACTGGATCCGTATTTCAGGAAGAATGCGCATCACATGATGACCTTTGCCAGCTCTTACGCCTACAGCGAGAATTATATCCTTGTACTTTCGCATGACGAGGTTGTACATCTGAAGTGTTCGATGCTTAATAAGATGCCGGGCCTTGGATTTGATAAATATGCAAATCTGAAAGTAGCTTATGCATTTATGACAGGGCATCCGGGCAAGAAACTTCTCTTTATGGGACAGGAATTTGCGCAGCTCAGAGAATGGAGCGAAGAGAGAGAGCTTGACTGGTACCTGCTGGCGGAGCCGGAACACCAGGCGATCCAGAACTGGTACAGAGATCTGCTTCATCTCTATAAGAAGAATAAGGCACTGTACGAGATGGACTGCGATCCGGCGGGATTTGAATGGATCAATGCAGATGATATTTTCCGCAGTATTTACAGTTTTGAGAGACACTCAAAAGACAATAAAAAGAATCTGCTGTTTGTATGCAACTTTACTCCGATGGAGCGTCCAGATTACCGTGTTGGCGTTACAAGAAGAAAGCAGTTAAAACTTGTTCTCAACAGCGATGAGAAGAAATACGGCGGTTCCGGTGCTGAGAGACCGCTGATCTATAAACCGGTAAAACAGGAATGTGACGGAAAGAAATATTCTATTGCATATCCGCTTCCGGCTTACGGTGTAGCTGTATTTGAGTTCTAATAAATATTATACGGGCATATCAGAGCCATGACCAGGTACCCTTAAAAAGGTACTGGCCATGGCTTTAAAATTGCATAAAAAATATTATAAAAGCTAAAAAATATTCATAAAAATATATAAAAAAATCCGAATAGATGATATAATAATCCACGTACACACAAAATGGAAGGAGAGATTTAAATGGACAATCAATTGGCACTACTGACACTATGCGGCTCCATTATTGCGCTTTTGTTTGTGGCAAGCAGAGCGCAGAAGGTACTCCGTTTTCCGGAAGGAAACGATACCATGAAAAAGATTTCCGCATCCATCCATAAGGGGGCAATGGCGTATCTTCGCCGCCAGTACAAGATCCTGATCGGATTTTTCGCTGTTATGTTTGTAATACTGTTTGTAATGGCAGCGTTGGGACTTCTTACCTGGTTTGTTCCTTTTGCGTTTGTAACCGGAGGATTCTTCTCGGGACTGTCCGGATTCGTGGGAATGCAGATCGCAACAAGAGCGAATGCCAGAACTGCGGCTGCCTGCCAGAAGAGTCTGAACAAAGGACTGAATGTGGCATTTTCGGCGGGCTCTGTTATGGGATTTACGGTGGTAGGACTCGGACTGCTGGATATCTCGATCTGGTATCTTCTGCTGAAACTTGTCTTTAAGCTTTCGATCGAAGATATTACAAGTACAATGCTTACATTCGGTATGGGTGCATCTTCGATGGCACTGTTTGCCCGTGTAGGAGGCGGCATTTATACAAAAGCTGCGGATGTCGGAGCTGACCTTGTAGGAAAGGTAGAGGCGGGAATTCCGGAGGATGATCCGAGAAACCCGGCCGTTATCGCAGACAACGTAGGAGATAATGTAGGTGATGTTGCCGGAATGGGTGCGGACCTCTATGAGTCCTATGTGGGATCGATTTTGTCAGCGTGTGCCCTTGGGGTTATCGCATTTAACAAGATTGCCGAGGTAGACAGAGTAAATGCAGTGATCATTCCCATGGTTCTGGCTGCAGTCGGCGTGCTTGCATCGATTCTCGGTTCTCTTCTCGTGAAAACTGGAGAGAGCACGGATCAGAGCACACTTCTGAAGGCACTGAGACGCGGAACCAATACAAGTGCAATTATTATAGCAGTTGTGGCGTTCCCGCTCGTGTGGTTCATCCTTGGCAGTCACTATATCGGATTCTATTTTGCAATCCTTGCCGGCCTGCTCGCCGGAGTACTGATCGGATTCTTTACAGAATACTTTACATCAGATACTTATAAACCGACACAGAATCTGGCAAATAAGTCGGAGACCGGTTCTGCGACGATCATTATCGGCGGCTTAAGCCTCGGAATGCTCTCCACGGCAGTGCCGATCATCATTATTGCGATCTGCGTTATGGCCGCATATGCATTCTCCGGCGGATTTATTGAGTCCACCAGAGGACTTTACGGTATTGCGCTGGCGGCAGTTGGAATGCTTTCAACACTTGGTATTACTCTTGCGACAGACGCTTACGGCCCGATCGCTGACAATGCCGGCGGTATTGCCGAGATGGCAGGGCTGGACGCCGAAGTAAGAAAGCGTACAGATGCTCTGGATTCTCTCGGAAATACAACGGCTGCAACCGGAAAAGGCTTTGCTATCGGATCTGCAGCACTTACAGCTCTCGCCCTGATTGCTTCCTATGTAGAGAAAGTGCAGGAAGTAGGCGGACCGGACATCGTGCTTGATATGAGCGTTATGAACCCGACAGTTCTGGTCGGTATCTTCATCGGAGCGTGCCTGCCGTTCGTGTTTGCGGCTCTGACAATGGATTCTGTCGGACGTGCGGCTCAGAGTATCGTAGTCGAAGTACGCCGTCAGTTTAAAGAGATCAAGGGACTGATGGAAGGAAAAGCTGACGCGGATTATGAGACGTGTGTTGATATTTGTACAAAAGCTTCCCTGCACGAGATGATCCTTCCGACACTGCTGGCAATCATTACTCCTGTCGTGACAGGACTCATTCTCGGATACAACGGTGTGATCGGACTTCTGACCGGATCCACGGCAACCGGATTCCTGATGGCGATCTTCATGGCAAATGCAGGCGGCGCATGGGATAACGCGAAGAAATATATTGAGGGAGGTAACCACGGCGGAAAAGGCAGCGAGCAGCACAAAGCAGCGGTTGTCGGAGACACGGTAGGCGATCCGTTCAAGGATACATCAGGACCGTCTATCAACATCCTGATCAAGCTTCTTTCAATGGTTTCAATCGTGTTTGCAGCACTGGTTGTGAATTATCATATCTTTTAAAAAATACTGACGGTAAGAAAAACATAAAACGAAAATCCGCCAGCCTTTCCGGCTGACGGATTTTCGTGGTTTTCTAAGTTATCTAAAAAGGAATGAGAGTAAAGTGCGGTGCCTTCCGGCACCTTAGCTTTATGAGGGGGAGATAGTTGTTTATCAACTATCTGCCGTTAGTATAAAAAATAAATGTGACAAAAGTATGAGTGAATTATTAAAGAAGTCGAAAGAATCTAAAGAGATACTGAAAATTATTTCTTTGCCGGTACGATTTCCAGCCAGTATCCGTCCGGATCTGAGATGAAGTAGATCCCCATCTTCGGATTCTCAAAGCAGATGCATCCCATTTCTTTATGTTTAGCATATGCGGCGTAAAAGTCGTCCACTTCGAATGCGAGATGGATTTCATTATCGCCGAGGTTGTAAGGACGTTCCATGTCCCGGAGCCATGTGAGCTCAAGAAGGTGAGGTGTGACACCGTCGCCAAGGTATACAAGTTTGAAGCTGCCGTCGTCGGCATCCTTTGTGCGGGTTACGGTAAGACCGAGCGCTTCTTTGTAGAATTCGAGAGCTTTATCGAGGTCGTAGACATTAAGATTGTTATGGGCAAATGTAAATTTCATATAGTGGTCTCCTTTTTCTTTGAATTTGGATCTGCTGTCCTGCAGATAAGATATAAATTTATAGTATCAAAAGGACAGATATTTTTCAATAAACATAGATGAAGTGAATTAATCAGTCAGGTTCGGAGAAGCAAAGACGTTATAACGGAAATATCTGGAAATTAATGAAGCGTATGATAATGAGGTTGAAGTCAGTGTGTTTTAAGCGGTTGATGAGCCATATGAAATATATTTCACTTATGATATATTTTCTCTAATTTTGATCTTTCAACATTTTTTTAGTGGAATATGTACAGAGTCTGAGAGTTGGAGCAGAGGGGCATCGAATGAAATACTGGAGAAATTTTAAGCATGATTACGACTGAAGAAGCTGAAAGAATAGATGGAGAATTTGAGGAAGCATTTGCTATAGAGACTGTCAGTACCAGACAGGCGGCCAATAAAATGTATGAGGCGTGGCAGGACCTGTATTCTATAATGGAGCGGGAAAACAATTATTCGGATAAACTGGGGAGCGATATCCTGGATTGGCAGCTTGGAAACTGGGCAAATGACGTTACAATGGCGCTCCATAATGCGCTGGACAATCAGGAACGGGCAGATTTTTTATAGTATGGAAGATGACGAAAAAAAGATAAGGCAGAAAATCTGTTTGCAAATACAGTTTCTAAGAGTGAAACAGAGAAAGCGATCGCAAGGATTACATACAGAAGTCGGAGGTTCCCCAAAGAGGCATTCCGGGTGATAACAGAGCATGAAGAAGAGGCAAAACCATATCTGAGAGAATCGTTGGAAAAACAAATTCTGTTGTATGAATAAGCCGAAAGAGCTTATTGATGAGATTGAAACGTCTGAAGAACGGCGCAGATGGCTGGAAAGGTATCCGGCTGTGGGCGGTGAGCGGAAACCGGGAGAGCGTAACATCACTGGCTGAGTTTGATAAAAAGCACAGTATCCATGACCGGTGCGAAGAGTGGATCGGCAGACTTTTAGAACTGTTGAAAGATGCCGGCGATCAGCCGGTGTATAACGAGGTCAAAAACTGGACAAAAACGATGTAGAAGTAAGGCGGTGGAAATCCCGTCCAGATGTACATTCAGACGGCTCCACCGGGTAATACAGGAAACTGTCGGTTGGGCGACTGTCGGCCGGAAAGCTGCAAGAAATATCCATATACGGATCAGCCGGACAGGTGGGCGAGTCTTTACAGTGTACTTGATGTGATCGAGGTCTGTCCGGTTGCGTTCGAGATTTATGAAAGACTGAAAAAGGAATACGTGTGGAGATACAGACGCTAAAGTAGTGTTAAATGGGCATGACTTTCTTTTCCCCTGCATACATTGTAAAAAGAATGTTTGCAGGGGGATTTTTTTGAAAGATTATATTGAGGAGAGAGCAGTAGAAATTGCAAATTATATAATAGAAAATAATGCTACCGTGAGGCAGACAGCGAAGCAGTTTCGGATTAGTAAGAGTACGGTACATAAAGATGTTACCGAACGGCTCCTCCAGATTAACCCATCCCTTGCCCGTGAAGCCCGAAAGGTTCTTGACACCAACAAATCTGAGCGCCACATCCGGGGCGGGATGGCTACAAGAGAGAAGTATCTTCATCAGCATGAATAAGCAGACAATGTGCAGAAGCACAGCAGGAGCTGCGTGACCGGAAATGATCACGACAGCTCCTGTTGGTTTATTATTCTGCTTTACCTTGCCGCTGCTTCGGAAAACAGTCCGATATAAAAATAATATACTTTTTTGTAAGTTTAATCTCTTTTTTCGTATCAGAGCGTGTGATAGTATTTAGATATCATTTAAACATATTAAAAACAGCGAAAAGTGATGAAGACATTTCGCTGAAAGAGTAAAGGGAAGCTGACAGGAGGTAGAATGATGAAGAAGGTAATACTCGGAAAGAGCGGGCGGCAGATGCCTGCTGTAATTGTAGGCTGTATGAGACTGGGAGAAAAAGATAAGTCATCCATGAATCACTTTATTCACGCGGCGATTGAGCAGGGGGCATATTATTTCGACCACGCGGATATCTATGCGGGAGGAATGAGCGAAGAAATCTTCGGTGAAGCATGGAGCGATGATCCGTCGCTGAAGCGGGAGGATATGTTCCTGCAGTCCAAGTGCGGGATCCGGAAAGGATATTATGATCTCTCGAAAGAGTATATTCTGGAGTCAGTGGACGGGATCCTGGAGCGTCTGCGGACGGAATATCTGGATATGCTTCTCCTTCACCGTCCGGATGCACTGGTGGAGCCGGAGGAGGTTGCAGAGGCATTTGATATTCTGGAAAAGAGTGGGAAGGTGCGGATGTTTGGAGTGTCCAATCACAAACCGATGCAGATCGAACTGCTGAGAAAATATGTCCGTCAGGAGATTATGACGGATCAGCTTCAGTTCAGTATACCGGTATCTAATATGGTGGCAAGCGGAATGGAGGTAAACATGGAGACAGACGGCTCCCCCGACCGTGACGGGAGTGTTCTGGATTACTGCCGTCTAAACGATATCACGATACAGGCCTGGTCGCCGTTCCAGATGCCGGCATGGAAGGGATGCTTTCTCGGAAATGAGGAATATGCGGATCTTAATAAGGAGATCGATCGGCTTGCCGGACAGTACGGTGTGAGTCCGACAACGATCGCGGCCGCATGGATTCTGCGGCATCCCGCACATATGCAGATCGTGACGGGAACGGCCAGTGAGGAACGGCTGGTAGAGATTGTTGAGGCAGGCAAGATAAGCCTGAGCCGGGAGGAATGGTACAGGCTGTATCTTGCGGCAGGGCATATTCTGCCTTAAGTAAATGGTAGTATTTCCGGCTGAGAGTATTATATTTTTATTGCTTTGCGCAGGGGACGGGGATATAATAGGTCTGTTTGTTCTGCCGGCCAGTTATTGCCGGCAGGCCGCTTTTTGGCGGCAGAATGGAGTCTGTTATGAAATTATTTAAGTTGTTCCTTAAAAATGAAACCGTATTATGTGTCTCGTTTTTGCTGGCAGTACTGTCTGCATTTGTCATAAAGCCGGATATGCTGTATCTGACTTATCCGGATTACCGGACGATTGCGCTTCTTTTTTGTCTGATGATCATTGTGGCCGGATTTCAGTCACTTGGGATATTTGGTATGCTTGGACGCTTTTTAATAACAAGAGCGGGAAGCATCCGCGGACTTTCGATTGTAATGATTCTGCTTTGCTTTTTCAGCAGTATGGTGATCACGAATGATGTGACACTGATTACATTTGTGCCGTTTACGATTCTTGTATTGCGAATGAGCGGGAGAGTGGAGCGGATTTTAAAACTGGTAGTATTGGAGACGATTGCGGCCAATCTGGGGAGTATGGCGACACCCATCGGCAATCCGCAGAATCTGTATCTGTATTCTATATCTGACCTGACTGCAGGTGAATTTATGCAGGCGGTTCTCCCTTATGCGGGACTGTCGCTTATCTTACTTGTGATCGTGGTATTTGTCGGGAAGGACGAGCCTCTTCTTGATGTATCTGTAAAGGATGAGTCAGGGAAGAGAGCAGAGAAAAAGGCGGGACGGGTGCTCGGCCAGGCTGTGCCCTTATTGATCCTGCTGATTTTGTGTCTGCTGGTAGTTTTTCGCATTCTGCCATATCAGCCGGTTCTGATCTGTGTTATATTAGTTATATTAGTGATAAACAGGAAACTTTATTTATCGGTGGATTACTTCCTGCTGCTGACATTTTTATGCTTCTTTGTATTTATAGGAAATATGAAACGGATTCCGCAGGTCAGTGAACTTTTAGTGTCTGTTGTGCAGGGGAGAGAGCTTCTGATCGGAATCCTTACGAGCCAGATTATCAGCAATGTGCCTGCCGCGATCCTTTTAGCAGGCTTCAGCAGCGACTTTTCTGCCCTACTCACCGGGGTGAATCTGGGCGGATTAGGAACGCTGATCGCATCGCTGGCAAGTCTGATATCATTTAAGTTCTTTGCAAAGGAGTATCCGGATAAGAAGGGCGCTTTTCTGAAAGAATTTACGATATGGAACCTTTTGTTTCTGCTTGTGTTGGCGGCAGAAGCATTTTTGATCGGAATGAGTGCAGGATGATTTGAGCGTCGGGCAGATTTTCGTCTGAGACGGGAAAGGAGCGGGGCAATGAAAATATTGGTTGTTGTACGCGAAAGGGCGGAGACTGGAGAAATTGAAAAAATGCTGCAGCGTATAGTGCCAAAATCTGAGGCAGATCAGGATGACCGTGATGACTGTCGTAAGGTGATCGGGATTGCAGGCGACGGAAAGACGGGATACGAGATGATCCGGAGGGAATGTCCGGATCTTGTCCTGGCGGATGTGGAGCTCCCAGAAATGGGCGGACTGGAGATGCTGGAGAAACTCCGCGGAGACCACAGTGATGTGAAAGCAGTCCTTTTGGCGGAAAAGGAGGACTTCAGTCAGGCAAAGCGGGCGATCGATCTGGGAGTGGAAGGATATCTGGTCAAACCGGTGAGAGAAGACGAGCTGCGACAGGCAGTGGTGCGGGCAGGAGAAAAGCTGAAAAGAGAACATATGGCGGAAGCTGTATTGTCGATCGAAAACATTTTTTTGGCCTGCCTGAACGGACAGCTTAGCCCGGATTCTGATTTTAATAGGATGACCCGGCAGCGGTTCGGATTCACGGTTGAGGAGCCGGGAGCAGTTTTCGCCGTATGGCTTGGAGACAGCTTTGAGGAACAGAAGGAGTACGCCAGAAGTGTGATCGAACAGTCGAAAGACTTCGGAGCAGGGCGGGCTTCCCGTGTGTTCGAGGCGAGAGCGTGGAAGATCCTGTTCGTTGTTTTGTATCAGATGGAAAATGAAGAGCGGGAATATACATATTTTCAGAAAGAAATCGTACCAAAGCTGTGTCAGCAGCTTCTGGGAACAGTGGTCTGCATCTGGGCAAAGGCGGAACGCATCGTAGATCTGCCGGATGTGCTTAAACACATGAATTTTATGAAAGACTGGAATCTGCTCTTTGACAGAGGAGAGCTGATCCGCCAGGAAGCGATAGACGGCCAGAAGACGGTGCCGCTGAAGTATCCCGCGGAAATTGAAGTTCGGGCGCGACAGGCTGTGGCGGCGAAAGACGGAGAGGAGATCAAACGGGCGTATTACAGTCTTTATGATTATATACAACGTGAGCCGCACAGTCCCGGCGAGATGAAAGAATGTCTGATCCGCTTCAATATGGCTTTGCTCAATGTCTATAAAACACAGTGGGAGATCGAATCAGAGGTGGAGATCCAGCGATGTATGCAGGCGATTTCTACCGCAATGAGCTGGAGAGAAGTACGGGCTGCAATGGACAGTTTTCTGACGATGCTGCGGTTTAATGCATTTGAGGAAAAGGAGGACAGCAGGTTGAGCCCGCTTGTCCGTAAGGCAGTGCAGATCGCGAGGAAATATTACGATCAGGGGATCACGTTGGAAGAGGTGGCGGGGCGGCTCTATGTTTCCGAGGAATATCTGAGCAGCCAGTTCAAAAAAGAAACCGGAGCCGGATTTACAGAAACGATCAGAAAATACCGGATCGACAGGATTAAAGAGCTGCTGATCGGCACAAAGCTTAAAATCAATCAGATCGCGGAACTGACCGGCTATGCTGATTCAAAGTATATGAGCAGGGTATTTAAGGAAGAGACAGGGATGCTTCCGACGGAATTTCGAAAGGCAGCTCATTAAAAAAATCGACTTTTATAAAGAATTTCACCCTTTTCTTACTGGATAAATATGGTATGATACGTTCGTCTGAAGACAGACAGGCGAATGAAATTATATCATTGTAAAGAGAGGTGAGATGAATAATGAGCGAAATGAAGATTACATTTAAGCATCCGGAAGAAATCCGTGAGTTCGTAAATATGGTCTCAAAATATGACTTTGTACTTGGAATTATGCATCTTGGACTGAACAATGTAATGGATGTTAAGCTGCATTCTGATGACTGTGAGGAGCTTCAGAAGAAGATCTTGAAATATGCGGCATAAGAAAATATTTTGAATAGCAGGATATGCTACAGATTTTCCCGGCGGTTCTTAGGAATGCGCCGGGAAATTTAGTTGTTGTCAAACCGGGATGGCTCTACTATAATGAAAGCATAAGAGCACGCGGTCCTCAAGGGACCGTATTTTACAGGAGGAAAAACGTGAAGAATGAATTAGTGATCGTCCTTGACTTCGGCGGACAGTATAATCAGCTTGTCGCAAGACGTGTCAGGGAATGTAATGTGTACTGTGAGATTTATTCTTACAAAACAGATATTGAGAAGATCAAAGCCATGAATCCGAAGGGAATTATTCTTACCGGCGGACCGAACAGCTGCTATCTGCCGGATTCACCGACATATTCGGACGAGCTGTTCAAACTGGGAATACCGGTGCTCGGACTCTGCTATGGTGCCCAGCTTATGATGCACGTGCTTGGCGGAAAAGTAGAGAAGGCAGACGTCAGAGAATACGGAAAAACAGAAGTCCTGATCGACAAGACTTCTTCCAAAGTGTTTACAGACGTCTCTACTCCGACAGTCTGCTGGATGAGCCACTTTGATTATATTTCAAAAGTTGCGCCCGGATTCGAGATTTCCGCACATACTGCAGACTGCCCGGTGGCAGCGGCGGAAAATGAAGCAGAGAAACTTTACGCAATCCAGTTCCATCCGGAAGTGCTCCACACGCAGGAAGGAACAAAGATGATTAACAATTTCGTAAAGAATGTCTGTGAGTGCAGCGGCGACTGGAGAATGGATTCCTTTGTGGAACATTCCATCGAAGCAATCCGTGAAAAAGTCGGAGACGGTAAAGTGCTGCTCGCATTATCCGGCGGCGTGGATTCTTCCGTGGCAGCAGGACTTCTTTCCAGAGCGATCGGAAAACAGCTGACCTGTGTATTTGTAGATCATGGCCTTCTCCGCAAAAACGAAGGGGATGAAGTAGAAGCAGTCTTTGGTCCGGATGGTGATTTTGACCTGAACTTTATCCGCGTAAATGCGCAGGAGAGATATTACAATAAACTGGCAGGTGTGACCGAGCCGGAACAGAAACGTAAGATCATCGGTGAAGAGTTTATTCGTGTATTTGAGGAAGAGGCGAAGAAGATCGGAGCTGTGGACTTCCTTGCACAAGGAACCATCTACCCGGACGTGGTAGAGAGCGGTCTGGGCGGAGAATCCGCA
Organism: uncultured Ruminococcus sp.; assembly: GCA_904377845.1. Taxonomy (GTDB): domain Bacteria; phylum Bacillota; class Clostridia; order Lachnospirales; family Lachnospiraceae; genus Mediterraneibacter. The sequence goes on from CAJFGR010000051.1 coordinate 21,870, forward strand.
GTGATTAAGTCCCACCACAATGTAGGCGGACTCCCGGATTATGTTGATTTCAAAGAGATTATCGAGCCGCTGCGCGATCTGTTCAAAGACGAAGTGCGTAAGGCAGGTCTGGAGCTGGGAATTCCGGAAGAACTGGTGTATCGCCAGCCGTTCCCGGGACCGGGACTCGGAATCCGTATTATCGGAGAAGTTACGGCAGAGAAAGTGCGGATCGTACAGGATGCGGACGCAATCTACAGAGAAGAGATCGCGAAAGCCGGACTGGACAGAGAGATCAACCAGTACTTTGCAGCGCTGACCAATATGCGTTCCGTCGGAGTTATGGGAGATGAGAGGACTTATGATTATGCCGTGGCGCTGAGAGCGGTGAAGACGATTGACTTTATGACGGCAGAGGCGGCGGAGATCCCGTATGAGGTGCTCAATAAAGTAATGAGCAGGATCATAAATGAAGTGCGGGGGGTTAACAGGGTATTCTATGATCTGACCAGTAAACCGCCGGGGACAATAGAGTTCGAATAGTCGGCGGTGGGCCAGAAAGCCTTTATTTACGGGCTTTTCCGGCACCGGTGCCTCTGGATTGCATTATCATTGCATTTTTACATTTGC
>CAJFGR010000052.1 GCA_904377845.1 uncultured Ruminococcus sp.
ATCATGGTATTCGATACAGAGGTTTACTCCAACACAGGCGGACAGTCTTCCAAGGCTACAAAGACAGGTGCTACGGCACAGTTCGCAGCAGGCGGTAAAGAGACGAAGAAGAAAGACCTTGCAGGAATGGCAATGAGCTACGGATATGTATACGTTGCACAGATCGCTATGGGTGCTGACTTCAACCAGACAGTCAAAGCCATCACAGAGGCTGAGGCTTATCCGGGACCGTCACTGATCATTGCTTATGCTCCGTGTATCAACCACGGTATCAAGAAAGGTATGAGCAAGGCTCAGACAGAGGAGCAGCTTGCAGTAGAGTGCGGATACTGGAACAACTTCCGGTTCAATCCGGCTGCTGAAGGCAACAAGTTCTCACTTGACAGCAAAGAGCCTAAGGAAGAAGATTATCAGGCATTCCTTGACGGCGAGGTTCGCTACAATGCCCTGAAGAGATCTAATCCGGAGAAGGCAGCAAGACTGTTCGCGATCAACGAGCAGGAAGCTATGGAGAGATACGACTACCTGAAGAAACTGGTAGACGTATATGCAGCAGATAAAGCTGAATAAATGACAGGGATTTGATCCCGATTATAAGCGGCGGCCTTAATCAAAGGCAGGTTACTGGCTGCCGCTTATAAAGAAAACATAAAGTGAATAATGAATATTCCTTGACCTTGTAATTCGCAGATAATATAATCATATGCGATACAAGGTCGTTTTCTTATAGAAAGAACAGAGGTTGCAGTATGATCAGGGTTGCGATCGTGGAGGATGAGGAAAACTATATTTCCGTATTAAAGGAATATCTGGATCGGTATAAACAGGAATCCGGCGAGCAGATCGAAGTCACAGTATATCATGACGGAGATGAGATTGCGGCATTTTACCGTGCTCAGTTTGATATCATTCTTATGGACATTGAGATGAAATTCATAGACGGAATGACTGCAGCGGAGGAGATCAGGAAGGTGGACTCAACGGTAGCTATCATATTTATAACAAATGCTCCTCAATATGCAATCCGCGGTTATGAAGTGGGGGCGCTGGACTATATTCTCAAACCGGTGTCTTATTTTACCTTCAGTCAGAAGTTCGGACGGGCTGTTGCAAAATTGAAGAAGCGCGGAAGCAGGAAGGCGATTACGGTACCGGTGAAAGGCGGTGTTATGCGGATGGATCTCTCGGATGTCTACTATATCGAGAGTGAGGGACATAATCTGATCTATCACACGAAAGACGGATCTTCTGTATCTTCCGGTACAATGAAAGCTGTTGAGACTGCAATGGAGGGAATGGATTTTTCAAGGATCAATAAGTGTTATCTTGTGAATCTGGAACACGTGGACGGCGTCCAGGATAAATACGCCATTGTCCACGGCGACCGTCTTCTGGTCAGCCGACCGCGGATGAAGCAGTTTATGCAGGAATTGACGAGGTACTGGGGGGAACGCTCATGACAATGACAGAGTTTATTAAAAATCTTCCTGATATTCCCAGGATCATTACAGCGCTGGCGGAATGGCTTGCCTGTCTTGTCTGCATTCTTCCGCTGCAGCGGCGTGAAAGAATCCGGGGCGGTACATTTGCGGCAGTGAGCTGCGGGGCCCTGGCTGTACAGTGTATATTCATGGTCGCGACAGACGGCTTTGAGGGTGTGATGTGGAATCTGTGTATGGCTGCAGCGGCAGTGTTCATGTTCTGTTATATCAGGATATGCGTGGATATGCCCCTGAATAATACGGTATGCGCCTGCTGTACCGCATTTATTGCCTCGGAATTTGCAGCTTCCGTAGAGTGGCAGTTCTGGTGCTATTTATATGATATTATGGGGCTGCAGCACAAAGTGTGGGGAGCATTCATTCTGGTCATTGTATACGGTCTCGTCTTTTTCGTTATCTGGCAGCTTGGCAGAAATCTTTCCGCGGTTGAAGAAGAGTTTGCCATGACAGCAGGAGAAATGGCTGTGACAGTTGTGGCGGCTGTGCTTATATTCGGTGTCAGCAATCTGGGATTTCTTCCGGTCAGCGTTCCTTTTGCGGGAAGAGACAGTGTGGAGATCTTTAATATGAGGACTCTGGTGGATCTGGGAGGGCTTGCAGTGCTCTATGCATATCAGTCACAGTGGAAATCTTCGCATATCCAGCATGAACTGGATACGATCCATACGATCCTTGACAGCCAGTATGAGCAGTACAAGCAGGCGCAGCGAACGGTAGACCTCATAAACTTCAGGTATCATGATCTGAAGAATCATATTATTGCCCTGAGGGCGGAAGAAGATGCGCCTCAGCGGCATGAGTATCTAGATAAACTGGAACATGAGATCCACGATTACGAGGCCATGAATAAAACAGGAAATCAGGTGCTTGACACCCTGCTTACGAGTAAGAATCTGCGCTGTATGCAGCACAAGATTGACATGACCTGTGTGATTGACGGAAGCCTTTTTAACTCCATGGATGTCATGGATATCTGCTCTATTTTCGGTAATGCGCTTGATAATGCCATTGAGTGTGAACTGAAAATTAAAGATTACGGGAAAAGAATGATTCATGTTGATGCATTCTCTGAGAAAAGTTTTCTGATCATACGGTTTGAAAATTATTATGAGGGTGATATCCGTTTCGAGAGAGGGCTCCCGGTCACAAGTAAAAAGGAAACAAGCCTGCACGGATACGGCCTGAAGAGTCTCAGGTATACAGTTCATAAATACAAGGGTGAAGTACAGATTGACGCCAGGGATAACTGGTTCAGCCTCAGGATACTGATCCCCATGAATAATACATGACAGTCTGTGTCATTTACCAAGAGAAAGTGACATAATAAATAGTAAATGCATATGTGAGATTGGCAAAATGCACAATTTCACATATGCATTTTTGTCATATATGTCCAAATGGTAAAACAGTTTATGCAGAAAATGAACAATTTGTGAATGTTTCGTAAATTATTAGTTAATCACAGGTATAATAATATCAGTTGACGGAATGAACCGTCGAAATCTAAACGAGAAAGGGAGGAACAAACTATGTTAGCAATTAACATGGCCGATGTGGTAAACGTGTTAAATACATGCAAGCCATATCTGATTGGTTTTGGAGTTGTTTTCGTAATAGCAGTGATCGTGCTGATTGCGGCATTCAAACTGAACAAAACCAAGAGAAAACTGGTCCGCTCCGAGGCGGGCATCGCAATCCTGCTGGCACTGGTCGTTGTAGTTAATATGATCTGCTTCGGACCGATGAACAGCATGATCTCACTGGCAACAGGAAATGGAACAATCAGTGAGGAGACTTCTGCGGAGGCAACAGACCTTGTAGAGCAGATCGCGGAAGAGGGTATCGTAATGCTCAAGAATGAGGATAATATCCTGCCGCTGGATGATTCCAACAAGCTGAACGTATTTGGCTGGGCATCCACAAACCCGTGCTATGGCGGAACAGGATCCGGTTCTCTGTCTGACGCTTACGAGACAGTAACACTGCTTCAGGGTCTTGAAAATGCAGGCTTTGAGCTGAACACAGAGCTTTCTGATTTCTATACGGACTACCGTGCAGTCCGTCCGGTTGTAGGAATGTGGGAGCAGGACTGGACACTGCCGGAACCGACTGCTGACTCCTACAGCGAAGATATGATGAACAATGCGAAAGAGTTCTCAGACACAGCGATGGTAGTGATCACACGTGTCGGCGGCGAGGGTGCAGATCTTCCGACTGATGTAAGCCAGGTGACTTACACAAACAACTCAGATGAGTACAATGATTTTGAACCGGGAGAGCACTATCTCCAGCTCAGCCAGACCGAGAGAGATATGCTGGATCTGGTATGCGAGAACTTTGACAATGTAGTTGTTGTATACAACGGAGCAAACGCTATGGAACTCGGCTTCCTCAATGAGTACGAGCAGATCAAAGGCGCTCTGTGGTGCCCGGGAACAGGACAGTCAGGATTCAACGCGCTTGGCAGAATCTTAAGCGGTGAGGTGAATCCGTCCGGTAAGACAAGCGATACATTTGTTGCTGACCTTACTGCAACTCCGACGGCAAACAACTTCGGAAGCTTCTTCTATGACAACACAGAAGAGTTCAATATGACACAGGTAGGATTTACAGGTGAAGAAGAAATCGTGGCTCCGAGCTTTGTAAACTATGTAGAGGGAATCTATGTAGGATACCGTTTCTGGGAGACAGCTGCTGCAGAGGGGCTGATCAACTATGATGAGTCTGTAGTATATCCGTTCGGATACGGACTTTCCTATACAACATTCACTCAGGAAATGGGTGAGATGACAGAGTCCGACGGAACGATTTCCTTCGATGTTACAGTAACCAATACAGGAGATGTGGCAGGTAAGGATGTAGTAGAAGTATATTACAATCCTCCGTACACAAACGGCGGCATTGAGAAAGCAACTGCGAACCTGATCGCTTTTGAGAAGACAGAGATGCTTGAGCCGGGCGCTTCTGAGACAGTAACGATCTCATTTAACGCAGAGGATATGGCTTCTTATGATTATCAGAATGCACAGGCTTACGTGCTTGAGGCAGGCGACTATGAGATCAGCATCAACAGTGATTCACATAATGTGATTGATTCTCAGACATACAATGTGCCGGAGACGATTACATACAGCGGAGACAACACACGTTCTACAGATCAGACGGAAGTTACAAACCAGTTCGCTTCTGCAGAAGGTGATGTGACATATCTCTCACGTGCAGACGGATTTGCCAACTATGCTGAGGCAACAGCAGCTCCGGCTTCCCGGTCCATGACAGATGAGCAGAAAGCTACATTCCTCAACAACGGAAATTATGATCCGGCAAACTATAATAACGAAGACGATGAGATGCCGACGACAGGCGCTGATAACGGCGTTGAACTGGCAGATCTCAGAGGTGTGGATTATGACGACGAGCAGTGGGATGCGCTTCTGGATCAGCTCACAGTATCTGATATGGATCAGCTCATCGCTCTCGGCGGATATCAGACAGTAGCTTTATCAAGTATTAACAAAGTACAGACGATCGACTGCGACGGACCGGCTTCCATTAACAACAACTTCACTGGAACAGGTTCTGTAGGATTCCCGTCAGCTGTAATGATCGCAAGTACATGGAACAAAGACATCGCGACAGCATTCGGTGAGAGCATCGGTAAGATGGCTGACGAGATGGGCGTATCCGGATGGTATGCACCGGCTATGAACATTCACCGTTCCGCTTTCGCAGGACGTAACTTCGAGTACTACTCAGAAGACGGACTCCTCTCCGGTAAGATCGCATCTGCGGCAATCCAGGGAGCAGAGGAATACGGCGTATATGCTTACATGAAGCATTTTGCCCTGAATGATCAGGAGACAAACCGTAACAGTATGCTGTGTACATGGTCCAATGAGCAGGCGATCCGTGAGATCTACCTGAAGCCATTCGAGCTTGCTGTAAAAGAGGGCGGATGTGACGCTGTTATGTCTTCCTTCAACTACATCGGAACAGAGTGGGCAGGCGGATATGCACCGCTTTGCAACACAGTACTCCGCGATGAGTGGGGATTCCAGGGATTCGTACTTACCGATTATTTCGGTGTATACGGATACATGAACTCCGATCAGGGTATCAGAAATGGTACAGACTGTATGCTGGTTGCTTACGATACAGAGACCAACCATGTAAAAGATCAGGAGAGTGCAACAGGCGTTCAGGCAATGCGCCAGGCTTGTAAGAACATCCTGTATACAGTTGTAAACAGCCGCGCATATGATCCGGCTAACCTTGAGACGGGACTGATGGGATGGCAGATAGCAGCGATCGTGATCGATGTGATCTTCGCGGCAATCATCATCGTGCTTGAAGTTGTTGCAATTAAGAAATTCCTTAAGAGAAATGCAGCAGAAGTAAAATCAAAAACTTCTAAATAATAAAGAAAAGCAATAAAGGGCGGGCCCGGACCGGATGAGTCCGGGCCTGCCTTGCAAACAGGGAACGGAGGCAATATATGAGCAATTTAAAAAGCTGGTGGCTGGATAAGTGGGGGGCTTTTGAGAAGAACCATCCGAAGCTGGCTAAATGGGTATATCAGATTTTTTATTTCTTTGTATTCAGTATGGGCGTGACGATCTTCCAGTACCTTGTATTTACCCTGATGCCCCACATTCTCGGAAAAGGGCTTGCGGGTACGGAATTTATGTGGCCGCAGGTACATATGAATCTTTTCGGAGTGGATTTCGACTGGAGTCTTCTCGGATATGAAGTACTGAAAGACAAAACGACGGGCGAAGTGCTGATCGGAGGCGGACTTGGTTACTTTATCAGCTACGAAGTCGGTTCTTTCCTTGCACAGTGTATCAACTTCCCGCTTCAGAGAAATATTACATTTAAGAGCAAGGGAAATCCGGTCTATCAGGCACTGTGGTATTTTATTGCATGGGTAGTCATCTCCCTGATCTGTAACGGATTCAATAACCTGTGGATGCCGATTGCACAGCAGTATGTGGCTCCTGCGATCTATAACCTGCTCGTTACGTTTATCACAGGCGGTGTATCCATGATTATCTTCTTCTTCGTGTTTAAGATTATTTTCCCGGAGGGAGAGCCGGAGAAGAAAGAGGCGAAATAAGATACAGAGGAAACATGGAATGGGACTGCAGAACAGGAGGATCGTTGTGAAACATAAAGAAATTATTGATAAAATGAAATTAGAAGAAAAGGCGGCTCTCTTGAGCGGCAAGGGAGAGTGGCAGACATGGGATTTTGAGCGTCTGGGGATTCCGTCCATGTACTGCTCTGACGGACCTCACGGCATCCGTAAACAGGCGGGCGCCGGAGACCATCTGGGGTTAAATCCGTCGCTTCCAGCCACCTGCTTCCCGACAGCGGCAACGGTGGCCAACAGCTGGGATCCCGGACTGGGAGAAGAAATCGGGAAGGCGCTCGGCGAAGAGGCAAGCGTGCAGGGAGTTCATGTAGTGCTGGGACCGGGACTTAATATCAAGAGAAGCCCTCTCTGCGGAAGAAATTTCGAATATTTTTCCGAAGACCCGTATCTTGCCGGAAAGATGGCGGCAGGATATGTGCGCGGCATTCAGAGCCAGGGCGTCTATGCCTGCCCGAAACATTTTGCAGTGAACAGCCAGGAGCTCCGCAGAATGGCAATGAATGCGGTGGTAGATGAACGTACACTTCGTGAAATCTATCTGACCGGGTTTGAGATTGCCGTAAAAGAAGGCGGCGCAAAAGCAATCATGACCAGCTACAATCAGGTTAATGGCACATATGCAAATGAAAATACGCATCTTCTCAGAGATATTCTGAGAAATGACTGGGGCTATGACGGGATCGTGATCACAGACTGGGGCGGCTCCAACGACCATATCAAGGGCGTGGAAGCAGGATCCGATTTGGAGATGCCGACCCCGGGACTTGATTCTGCAAGACAGATTGTGGCAGCTGTAAAGGATGGAAAACTGGCGGAATCTGCCGTGGATGAATGTGTTGACCGTCTTCTGGAGGCGGTTCTCACTCTGACAAAAGAAAGAGAGATACCGAAGGAATTTGATAAGAAAGCACATCATGCGCTTGCAAGGAAAGCCGCATCGGAGAGTGCGGTGCTCTTAAAGAATGAGGAGAATATCCTTCCGTTGAAACCGGGAACAAGAGTGGCGCTGATCGGTGAATTTGCATTTGAACCAAGATATCAGGGCGCGGGATCTTCGATGGTGAACGCGACAGAACTGGATAAGATGGCGGAGATGATCAAAGGATATGATCTTGTGCTCGCCGGAGCTTCCAAAGGATATATCAGAACAGGAGAAGAGGATACTGTTCTTGCGAAAGAAGCAGTTGACCTGGCACAGTCGGCAGATGTTGTTCTGTACTGCTTCGGACTGGATGAACTGAGCGAGTCCGAGGGAATTGACCGTACTCATATGCGTATTCCGCAGAACCAGATTTCTCTGCTGGAGGCAATGGCAAGGGTGAACAAGAACATTGTCGGAGTCTTAAGTGCAGGTGCAGCCATTGAGATGCCGTGGCATTACTGCCTGAAGGGGCTTCTGCACGGTTATCTTTACGGTCAGGCTGGCGCAGGCGCCATGCTTGATATCCTGACCGGAAAAGTGAATCCGTCAGGCAGACTGAATGAGACATACCCGCTGCGCTATGAGGATACTCCGGCGTTCCGCTACTTCCCCAGCGAGGAGCGCAATTCAGAGTACAGGGAAGGACTTTATGTAGGATACCGTTACTACGACACGAGTAAAGTGCGTGTAATGTATCCGTTTGGCTTTGGGCTGTCCTACACAACATTCGAGTACAGTGACCTCAAAGTGGACGGAACCGGCGTGACATTTACTGTGACAAATACGGGTAAAATGGACGGCGCGGAAGTCGCCCAGCTCTATGTGGGCATGAAAGACGCGAAAGTGTACCGTCCGGAGAAAGAGCTGAAAGGATTTGTAAAAGTATTCCTGAAAGCCGGCGAGAGCAGGGAAGTAAGGATTGACTTTGACGATAAGACGTTCCGTTACTGGAATGTGCGGACGAACCGCTGGGAGATCGAGGGCGGCACATACTGCATTATGGTCGGAGCAAGCTGCGCGGATATCCGTCTTGAAGCAGAGGCGGATGTTGAGGGGACAACGGAAGAATTCCCGTACTATACGAACCGTATGCCGTCCTACTATTCCGGACTGATCCAGCAGGTGGATGACAAAGAATTTGAAGAGCTGCTCGGAACACCGATCCCGTCCGGCAAGTGGACAGGAGATCTGACCGTCAATGACGCGATCTGCCAGATGTACTATGCGAAGAGTGCCATTGCGCGGTTCGCATATAAGAAACTGACCCAGATGAAAAAGAAGAGCGAAGATGCCGGAAAACCGGATCTGAACATACTTTTCATCTATAATATGCCGTTCCGTGCCATTGCAAAGATGACGGGAGGCATGGTGAGCATGGAGATGGTGGAAGGTATCGTGACCATGGTCAACGGACATCTGTTCCGCGGACTGGGGCATACGATCGGCGGCTTCTTCCGTAATCAGAAGCTGAACAAAAAATATGTAAAAGATATCACAGGAAAATAATTCATCAGCTTACAAGGGGTGCGCTTAAGTATTTCTTAGGTGTCACCCCTTTATATTTTTTAAAGGTCTTGATAAAATAACTTTCATCATTAAATCCGCAGCTCATCCCGATCTCGGCGATAGAGTCGTTGGATGTGGCGAGTTTGAAGCAGGCCTGTTCGATGCGGTAATAGTTCAGATAGTCGATCGGGGTCCGGTGAGTCATCTCCCGGAAATACCGGCAGAAGTATTTTGAGTTCATCCCTGCCGCACGTGCCAGATCGTCCAGTGTGATACACTCGTCATAATGTTCCTCGATCGTGGCGATCACATTTTTCAGATGCTCGATCCTGCGGCCGTCTTTCGCAGAGATACTCTGGGCTTCTTTGTACCATCCGTGCTCAAGAATATATCCGAAAAATTCGTAAAATGCTCCGATTACAGTCAACTCGTGTCCCTCCGCCCGGGTTTTCATATAGCCGAACATCCGGTCTGTAATGCGGGAAAGCTCCTTGTCCGCGGGGGAAATATGACTGCAGATTTCGATGGAATTGCTGCTGACCTTTTTCAGCAGACGCTCCCCGGCCGGGCTTGCCGTCATCAGAGAATCCAGATTGTACACAATACATTCATACAGACAGTTTTTCGGGATTCCGCCGTGGAGAAGCCCGCCTTTAATAAAGATAATATCCCCGGCCTTCGCGGTAAACTCATCTTCCCCTATCGTCATCAGCAGTTCCCCTTTTAATATTCGTATAACTTCATATTCGATATGCCAGTGGTAGGACATCTCATAACGCGGATGAGAAGGTCCCACGTGATAAAACTCCATCGGAAAATCAAAAGTTCCGTGTTCCTTTGTTTCTCTGTATTTAATATATTTCATGATATGTTCTCCCAGTACTCTTGATTAGCTGTTTATACTTTATACCAGTATTTTTTATGCTTCTATACAGTTTTTATATAGGAATGCCATGCGCCAGCTCGAATCCGCTGCATAGCAGCTCCTTCTCGCTGTATGGCATCCGCCATATGCAGATATCACCGGACAACGCCGCATACAAGCAGACTTGAGCGGCATCGTCCGGTGATATCCGCGCATATGCTGATTATGTACAAAAAGTGAATATCTTTACATTTTTATTCTATTATAGCACGAGACAAACAAAAAAAATAGTATTATAATGGTAATCAAGAAACGAGCTAGAAAGCCAAAGAAGAGGAGGAATGTTACTATGGCAGAAAACAGATACGTAGGATCTTATCCGGTAATCGGTATCAGACCTACCATCGATGGTAGAAAGGGGGTTCTTGACGTAAGAGGCTCCCTGGAAGAGCAGACAATGAACATGGCGAAAAACGCTGCAAAACTGTTCGAGGAAAACCTGAGATACTCAAACGGCGAACCGGTTAAAGTTGTGATCGCTGATTCCACCATCGGACGTGTTGGCGAGAGCGCTGCCTGCGCTGACAAGTTCAGAAAAGAAGGCGTTGACATCACACTGACAGTTACACCGTGCTGGTGCTACGGTTCAGAGACAATGGATATGGATCCGACAACGATCAAGGCTGTCTGGGGTCTGAACGCTACAGAGAGACCGGGCGCTGTATACCTTGCATCTGTTCTTGCTACACATGCACAGAAAGGTCTTCCGGCATTCGGAATCTACGGACATGACGTTCAGGAAGCTGACGACATGACAATTCCGGAAGATGTAAAAGAGAAACTTTTAAGATTCGGACGTGCCGCAGTTGCAGCAGCATCAATGAGAGGAAAATCATGGCTGCAGATCGGCTCTGTTACAATGGGTATCGGCGGATCTATCATCGATCAGGATTTCATCGAGTCCTATCTTGGAATGCGTGTAGAGTCTGTTGACGAGGTTGAGATCATCCGTCGAATGACAGAAGGTATCTACGATGAGGCTGAGTATCAGAAAGCTCTTGCATGGGCAAAAGAAAAATGCCACATCGGATTTGACAAGAACCCGGAACACCTGCAGAAATCACAGGAAGAGAAAGAAAAACAGTTCGAGTTCGTTGTTAAGATGGCAGTTATCATCAAAGACCTGATGCAGGGCAACAAGAACTTCCCGGAGGAGCTCTCAGAGGAAGCAATCGGCCACAACGCGATCGCAGCAGGATTCCAGGGACAGAGACAGTGGACAGACTTCTATCCGAACGGAGACTTCGCAGAGGCAATGCTCAACTCTTCATTCGACTGGGACAGAGAACGACGTACTCAACGGTCTTGGAATGCTGTTCATGAAACTCCTTACAAACCGTGCACAGATGTTCGCAGATGTTCGTACATACTGGAGCCCGGAGGCTGTTAAGAGAGTGACAGGCTATGACCTTGAGGGGGTTGCAAAAGAGAATGGCGGTATCATCCACCTGATCAACTCCGGTGCATGCTGTCTTGACGCAAGCGGTGCTGCAAAAGATGAGAACGGCAACGGCGTTATGAAAGAATGGTGGAATGTAACAGAGGAAGACCAGCAGGCGATCATGGACGCTACCACATGGAATATGGCTGACCTCGGATACTTCCGTGGCGGCGGATACTCCAGCCGTTTCGAGACAAAGGTACAGATGCCGGCTACAATGATCCGTCTGAACCTTGTAAAGGGCCTTGGACCGATGCTCCAGATCGCAGAAGGATGGACAGTAGGACTTCCGGAAGATGTATCTGACACACTGTGGAAACGTACAGACTATACATGGCCGTGTACATGGTTCGCTCCGAGATGCGACGGCAAAGAGGGTGCGTTCAAGTCTGCTTACGATGTAATGAACAACTGGGGAGCTAACCACGGCGCAATCTCCTATGGACACATCGGTGCAGACCTGATTACATTCGCATCTATGCTCCGTATTCCGGTTGCTATGCACAACGTACCGGAAGACAAGATCTTCCGTCCGGCAGCATGGAATGCATTCGGAATGGACAAAGAAGGCGCTGATTACAGAGCCTGTGCAAATTACGGAGCTCTTTACAAACCGTACAAATAAAAACAGTCGGTATATATAAAGTGTGAAAAGAAAGGAGAGGGTTGAAAGCAGAACTTTCAACCCTCTTATCTAAGGAGGACAATATGGAAAAGAAAGTATTGGCTTTTGACTTTGGCGCTTCCGGCGGCAGGGCGATGTGCGGGACTTTCGACGGCGAGAAGATCACGATCGAAGAGCTGCACCGCTTTTCCAACGATCCGGTTATCTTAAACGGTACAATGTACTGGGATGTGCTCCGTCTTTTCTTTGAGATCAAGCAGGGGCTTATCAAGGCAAAAAAATGCGGGAAGATCGAGAGCATCGGTATCGATACATGGGGCGTTGACTTCGGCCTGGTCGACAGTGAAGGCCGTCTCCTTGAGAATCCGGTACACTACCGCGACAGCCGGACAGAGGGTATGCTCGCGGAAAGCTTTAAGATGATAGACAAGCAGAAGTTCTACGAGATTACGGGCAATCAGTTTATGGAGATCAACACGGCGTTCCAGCTCCTGTATCTCCTGAAGAACAGAAAAGACCTGCTGGACCGTACGGATAAGATGATTCTTATGCCGGATCTGTTCAATTATTTCCTTACAGGCGAGAAGAAAGCAGAGTATTCCATCGCTTCTACGACACAGCTTCTTGACGCGAAGAAAGGACAGTGGTCCGACGAAGTGATCGATGCATTGCGGCTTCCGAAGAACATTTTCCCGGAGATCGTTCCTACAGGAACTAAAGTAGGCGAACTGACCGATGAAATCTGCAGCGAACTGGGGCTGGACAAGATCGATGTCATGGCGGTTGCGGGACATGATACGCAGTCAGCGCTTGTGGCTGTGCCGGCGTCCGAAGAAGACTTCATTTTCTTAAGCTGCGGCACATGGTCGCTGCTCGGAACTGAGCTCGCTGAACCGATCATCAATGATAAGTCGGAATATTACAACATCACAAATGAGGGTGGATATGGAAGAAAGATTTCTTTCCTCAAAAACATTATCGGTCTGTGGTGTATCCAGGAGAGCCGCCGTCAGTGGATCCGAGAGGGCCAGGAGTACGGATTCGGTGATCTGGAGATTATGGCAAAAGAAGCCCCGTCGCTCCGCTGCTTTATCGATCCGGACGCTCCGGAATTTACGCCGGCAGGTGATGTGCCGAACCGCATCCGTGAATTCTGCAAACGGACCGGACAGCCGGTACCGGAGAGCATCGGCGAAGTGGTGCGCTGCATTAATGAGAGCCTGGCAATGAAATACCGCCACGCGATGGAAGAGATCAAGGATTGTACAGGCAAAGACTACGAGACTGTATATATGGTCGGCGGCGGCACACAGAGCGCTCTTCTCTGTCAGTTTACCGCAAATGCCTGCGGATGCCGTGTAAGCGCGGGACCGGTTGAAGCGACAGTGCTCGGGAATGTGGCACTGCAGCTTATGGCGTCAGGAGATATCAAGTCTCTGGGCGAGGCAAGGGAGATTATCAAACGCTCTCAGGATATTAAAATTTATGAGCCTCAGGATAAAGCGGCATGGGATGAAGCTTATGAGAGGTTCAAAAAGATTCTTGTATAGTCTTGACTGTCAAAGTGCTGTGTGTTTTAATAAAAACAGCATATGCATTGGACAGAATGCATAAAACGGTTTGCCTGCTCCCTGAAAGGAGTTAAAATGGCTGCAACGATCCGCGATATCAGAGACAGAACCGGTTTATCTCTGGCGACTATTTCGAAATATTTAAATGGAGGGAATGTCCTCCCGAGAAACCGGAAACTGATCGAAGAAGCGATCGAAGAACTTCACTATGAAGTAAATGAACTGGCAAGAGGACTTGTAACGAACCGTACAAAGACGATCGGAGTCCTCGTCTATGATATCCAGTGTATTTTTGTGGGGAATATGCTTCACTATCTGGGACAGGAACTCCACGAGAACGGATACGGAATGCTGATCTGCGATTCCTGCAATGATGCAGAAATCGAGAAGAAAAATCTTCAATTTTTATTGAGCAGAAAAGTCGACGGAATCCTTGTATTCGCTGTCGGACTTGATGGAATTTTCCTTGAAGCTGCAAAACGTGCGGAAGTGCCGGTGGTTCTTATTGACCGCTCGTTCAGAAACGAGGAATTTGACTGCGTGGAGATTGACAACAGGGCTGCCATGCGCAGGGCTGCGAATAAGCTGATCAGCTTCGGACACCGCAGGATTGCCGTTATCGCGTCTAATATCGAATATACAGGTATGGAACGCATGAAAGGATTCGAAGACGCTCTGAGAGAGGCGGAAATCACGGTGCCGGATGAATACCGCATACGCGGGAAACACTCTTTTGAACTCGGATATCAGGGGATGAAAAGTCTGCTTGAACTTCCGGAACCGCCTACCGCGGTGATTCTGGGAAACTATGATACGACGCTGGGCGGCGTTATGGCGGCGAATGAACTTGGCTTCAGCTGTCCCAGAGATTTATCACTGATCGGGTTTGATGATCTGCTCATGTCGAAGGTAATCAGGCCGAGGCTGTGGTTTGTAGTACAGCCCATGGAGGAAATGTCGAAAAGGGCAGTTAATATGCTCTTGAACCGTATATCCCATGAGAATGAGGGAAGCCCTCTCCGCATCAGTTTCAGCGCTGCGATAAGTGAAGGAAATTCGATTCGGAAAATTTAAGAAATTTTAGATGTTATGCACAGAAAAGAAGAGGCGGAAGATCGAAAAATGGCCGTTGATATGGTTAAAATGACGAAAGCGAACCGGTTCGCCTATAAATAGTTCGCTTTTGTTGACAAAGAAGTCCTCCGGTTGTATAATTTGTCTATACAGACAGGGATTATGCGTGATTTAATGCAACAAATGCCTGAAAACTGTAGGGAAAATCAAATAGGGAAAAAGCGAACCGTTACGTGCAAACAAACGAGGAATGGGAATCACAAGCAATTGAGGTACCATGAATCAAACAATTCATCGAATCTAAAGATGGGAGGAAGAAAAGTGGAAAGTATCAAACAAAATCCTTTAATTAAAAAGGTGGGATTTAACAGAATCGTGCTGTGCATCGTACTTCTCCTGATGTATGCTCTGTTCTGTATCCTGACCGGAGGTGATTTCTTCGGTATGCGCCGTATTTTAAGTGCGCTCAACTATGCGTACTTCCTGGGATTCTTATCCCTGGCGGTTACGTTTGTTATCGCGACAGGAGGAATTGATTTCTCCATCGGTCCGGTTATGTTCTGCTGCGCACTGATGTCTGGCTTCTGTTTTACAATGTATGGTATGCCGATGCCGGCAGCTCTGGTGATCAGCCTGATAATCGGACTTGCATTTGGAATCTTTAACGGATATCTGGTGGCGTACTGGGATGTGCCGTCATTCATTACCTCTATGGCGAGCATGAACATAGCGAAAGGACTTGCATCCGTATTCACTAAAACGCAGTCTGTAAGCTGGCCGCAGTCCAGACAGGATGGCGGATGGTTCAGAAAACTGGTAACTATCGGAGATGTTCCGATGGGGCTGATCATTCTGATCGTTATCGCAGTAATCTGTGCAGTTGTCCTGAACCAGACAAAGATGGGAAGATATATCCTTTCTCTTGGAAGCAACAAGGAAGCGGTAAGACTTTCCGGTGTTAACGTAAAGAAATGGGAAATGTCGGCATATATTGTCTGTGGACTTCTGGTCGGCATCGCGGCTATCTTCTTTGTAGGTGCATACTCAACGGTACAGCCGGGCTATGGAGATCAGTATAACAATGAGGCAATCGCCGGATGCGTAATGGGCGGAACATCCATGGCAGGCGGACTTGCATCGATCAGTGGTACGATCATAGGCGTGTTCATTATTTCGCTTCTTCAGGAAGGAATTATGGCGCTTGGCCTTGATAAGAACCTTCAGCTGATCATCACAGGAATTATTGTTATCGTTGCAGTATTCGCTGACGTTGTGGCAAGACGCAGGAAGAACTAAAGACGGTACATGGAAATCAGTAAGTGTGATTGAGAAAGGCAAGGGTAAAGAATATGGGCGAAGTTATATTAACAATGAAGGGAATCGACAAATCTTTCCCAGGTGTTCATGCACTGGACCATGTAGATCTGGAAGTCCGAAAAGGTGAAGTACACGCACTCATGGGAGAAAACGGTGCCGGAAAGTCAACATTAATGAAGGTGCTGACAGGTATCTATAAAAAAGATTCCGGAACAATTACATATGAAGGAAAAGAAGTAGAATTTCATAATACAAGAGAAGCGCAGGATGCAGGAGTCGTAATCGTGCATCAGGAGCTGAATATGCTCGGTCATCTGACAGTTGCCCAGAATATTTTCATTGGACGTGAGTTTAAGAAGGGTATCCGTATTGATGACAAAAAGATGAACGAGGAAGCAAAGAAGCTTTTTGACAGGATGCATATTGATATTGATCCGAAGGAGACGATGAGTAAGCTGACAGTCGGAAAGCAGCAGATGTGTGAGATTGCAAAAGCAATTTCCCATAAGGCGAAGGTTATCATCTTTGACGAGCCGTCAGCAGCTCTGACGGAGTCGGAGATTGAAGAGCTGTTCAAGATCATCCGCGATTTGAGAGACCAGGGGCTGGGTATTGTTTATATTTCCCACCGTATGGATGAGATCAAGGTGATTACAGACCGTGTGACGGTTATGCGTGACGGTGCTTATGTAGGTACTCTGATTACGAAAGACTGTACAAAAGATGATATCATTAACATGATGGTCGGCCGTGTGATCTACGAAGATCCGAAGACTCAGAACATGACACCTAAGGGATCGCCGGTTGTGCTGAAGGTAGATCATCTTAATGCGGGCAAGATGGTTCAGGATGTAAGCTTTGAACTTCATAAAGGTGAAGTGCTCGGCTTCTCAGGACTGATGGGTGCAGGACGTACCGAGACGATGAGAGCGCTGTTTGGAGCAGACCCGATCGACAGCGGTGACATCTACATTAACGGGCAGAAGGTTACGATTAAGAGCCCGCAGGATGCAGTTAAGCACGGTATCGGTTATCTGTCGGAGGACAGAAAGAGATACGGTATTGTTGTTCAGAAGTCGGTGGCAGAGAACACGACGATGGCTGATCTTGACGAATTCTCCAACGGTCCGTTTATCAATAAGAAGAAAGAGAAAGAAGTCGCAAACAAATATGTGGAGTCACTTGCAACGAAGACACCAAGCGTTGACCAGCTTGTTGTAAATCTGTCAGGTGGTAACCAGCAGAAAGTCGTTATCGCAAAATGGCTGACAAGAAACTGTGATATTCTCATTTTCGATGAGCCGACAAGAGGTATCGATGTCGGAGCTAAGAATGAAATCTATAAGCTGATGAACCAGCTTGCAGCAGAAGGCAAAGCCATTATAATGGTTTCCTCAGAAATGACCGAAATCTTGCGTATGAGCGACAGGATTGTCGTTATGTGTGAAGGCAAGAAGACCGGTGAACTGGATATTTCCGAGGCTACACAGGAAAATATCATGAACATGGCTACAAGAGAGATTAGTTAGGGAGGAAAATGTGATGGCAAATAAATCAGTAAGTAAAACGGCCGGCACGAATAAGTCGTTCATTGACAAAATGGGCGGTCAGCAATTTATCGTCCTGATCATCGTCATTGTAATGTTTATCTTTTTCAGTGCAATGAGCCCCGGATTCAGAAAGTATACAACGGTAGTAAGTATTCTTGATTATTCTTACTATATCGCGTTGATGGCAATCGGTGTTACGTTCCCGCTTCTGACAGGCGGTGTTGACCTTTCAATCGGAACAGGTCTGATCTGTTACTCGCTGATCGGCGGACTTCTGGTGCGTCAGCATGGAATGCCGGTCGCGGTAGGGATGCTTGTAACTATTTTGATCGGTATTGTTTTCGGTATTATTAACGGATGCCTGGTGGCACTGATGGATCTGCCGCCATTTCTGGCAACTTTGTGTACCTGTATGATCACCCGTGGTTTTGGTGCGTTTGTAGTAGGCGGCTATGGTATTCCGTGGCCGGCAGCAGGACAGGAAGGCGGATGGTTCAGAAGTATCTTCAAGATTCAGATGGGCGGTCAGAACATCCCGATCGGTTTTCTTTGGATCATCCTTCTGGTTATCATCATGAGTTTCGTACTGAACCACACAAAGATGGGACGTTACACACGTGCGATCGGAAGTAATAAAGAAGCAACAAGACTTTCAGGAGTCAATGTTAAGTTTTACCATATAATGGCATATGTGATCTGCGGACTCTTTGCAGGGCTTGCAGCAATTGCTTACTCGGCAATTTTCGCTACAGTTCAGCCGGGAAGCGGCGCCGGATTTGAGATGGATGCGATCGGCGGTGCAATCGTCGGCGGTGTGTCTATGTCAGGTGCCGTAGGAAATGTTACAGGTACTCTGATCGGTGTCTTTGTTATCTGTCTGTTGAAGACAGGACTTCCGTTCATCGGACTGACTGCGAACTGGCAGCAGATCATTACAGGTTTTGTCCTGATCATAGCTGTATTGATCGATATCTTTAAGAGAAAGAAAGAGTCAGGACAATAATCAATTTAATTTCAGTGATAGATAACAGCCGGGAGCTGTATCAGCAGTAAAATGTCTGCCGGCTGTTACTATAGAAACCAAGTAAAGGCAGACCATGCCGGAAGGATCAGCGAATTGATGTGCGTATATAATTGGAATATACAGATATATGCACGGTATCTGTTTAATATGCGGACTGACAGAAGCGTATCTTTCAAAATGGTCGGAAAAATTATTTCAGGAGGATATGAAATATGAAAAAGAAAGTTTTAGCAGTATTACTCGGCGGATGTATGGTAGCAGGACTTCTGGCAGGCTGCGGCGGAGATGAGGGAACTTCCCCAGAAGGCGGAGATGCAGCGACATCAGAGGAAGGCTCAGGCGGCGGAGACTATACGTTTGAAGTCGTAGTTAAGAGCTTCCAGTCTACATACTGGCAGGCAGCTATCCAGGGAATTGATGCAGCAAAAGAAGAGCTTGGCGTTAAGGTTAATACAACAGGACCGAATGCTGAGTCCGATATCGCTGACCAGGTTAATATGCTGAACAATGCAATCAGCCAGCAGCCGGATGGTATCGCTCTTGCAGCTAATGACCAGAATGCAGTTCTTGACTCCCTTCAGGATGCACTTGACGCAGATATTCCGGTAGTATGCTTTGATACAGGTGTGCCGGATGCTCCAGAAGGATCTGTTATCGCTACAATTGCTACTGACAACGAGGCAGCAGGTGCCGTTGCAGCTGAGAATATGTATCCGGTAATCAAGGATGCCATTGCAAATGCTGACGGACAGGTAAGAATCGGTGAAGTAAATCAGGATGCTACATCCGCTAACATCTCCGGTCGTGGAATGGGCTTCATCAACAAGATGAAAGAGCTTATCGAAGCTGACGGAAAGACAGTAGCAGTTATCGGTAACCAGTTCTATGTAGACCAGGTAGAGAACAACGGTGATGAGGGATCAGCAGACGTTATCATCGAGGTAGCAGTACCGGCTCAGACAACAGTTGAGCTGTCCGCTACAGAGGCTTCTAATATCATGAATAAAGATGATACGATCGCTATCTTCGGTTCCAATCAGGTTACAGCAGAAGGCGTACTTACAGCTAACCAGAACCTGAATGTTCTTGCAGCTACTCCGGACGAGGGTATCGTTGGTGTAGGATTTGACGCAGGTGCTACACTGAAAGCAGCAGTTGCTGACGGAACACTCATCGGTGCTGTTACACAGGCTCCTGTTGATCAGGGTAACCTTGCTATCCACGCGCTGTATGACTACTGCGAAGGCAAGGAAGTATCTGATATCGCTACAGACAGCTACTGGTACGACGCTTCCAACATGGAAGAAGACGACATCGCTCCGAACCTGTACGACTAATCAGTAACAGCTATTTTGCGAAGGTTATAAGTTAAACTTAAATCAAAACGTGCATATAGATTGTTTTAAGGCAGTCTGAACAGAAAAGGAATCGGGAAATTCCCGGTTCCTTTTTAAAAGAAAAAATATTATAATGAGGAGGACACCATTATGTTAAAAGGAATTCCGAAAATCTTATCACCTGAGCTTCTGAAAGTATTGTCAGAGATGGGACACAGTGACAGGCTCGTTATTTCGGATGGAAATTTCCCGGCTGAGTCTATGGGAAAAGATGCGATCGTCATCCGCTGCGACGGACACGGCGTGCCGGAGCTACTTGACGCGATTCTTCAGGTATTTCCGCTTGACACATACGTAGAGCATCCCGTAAATCTTATGGAGGTAATGCCTGGAGACGATGTGGAGACTCCGATCTGGGATACATATAAGGAGATCATCCGCAAATATGATGAGAGAGGGGACGCTGTTGTCGGCAACATTGAGCGTTTCGCATTCTATGAAGAGGCGAAAAAGGTATACGCTATCATCGCTACAGGCGAATCAGCGCTCTATGCGAATATCATGCTGCAGAAAGGTGTAGTTACTGACTGATCAAAATAGATCAGGCTGATTACAGAAATACCAGAGACGGAGGATATTATATGCTGGATCACGTAGAACTTGTTTTTGAAAATATGAAACCGATGATGAAGAAGCTCAAAAAGAAGAATTATAAAAGCAACATGGAAGAGTTTCTGGACAGATACGGACATTATTTTCGGGAAATGACACTATTGACGGAGGACGCGGATGATAAGGAAGCGGCTGCCGAGGAGATAGCACGTACTTTTGCAGACCACGTGGAACAAAAGTTCATGTCTCCCAAAAAAGGGCGGATAGACGGTGTTGTCCAGCTGGATCTGAATTTTTTCATGATCTATTATATTTTTCCGGCAATTCTCAAGACGGAGCATGAGGATGCAAAGCTCATTGCCGACCATATCCGCGATGAGTGGAGCCGCCGTTTTAAGGACAGCGATATACAATATACAGATTATGATTCGATCTACGCTGCTTTTCGCGAGAAAATATTCGGCATAATCTGAGGAAATTATCTGTTCGGCTTGCAATGCGCCCGTGGCTGTGATAGAATAATCGTGGTTTATCCGCAGGAGGTGTAGAGATGGATATCTTAAAGACCGTGATAACGATCATCTTTGTTATAGACTGCATAGCATTAGCTGCGATCATTCTTCTTCAGGAGGGAAAAGCTTCCGGACTCGGAACGATCAGCGGAGCGGCAGACACATATTGGGGACACAATAAGGGGCGTTCCATGGAGGGAACACTTGTGAAAGTTACCCGTGTTGTGGCAGTACTCTTTATGGTTCTGGCCGTAATCCTTAACCTTAAGATTTTCAGCTGATCCGGCATTTTGCCTGATGTAAATGCAAAATGCAGTTTGGCAGTATGAAATGCACTATATCAGAAGATAATAATCACGTAAGCACTCTATAGCGGATATAGGGTGCTTACGTTTTTCTATGAATAAAGAAACAGGTGAATGACGGAGAGAAAAATGGATCAGACATTTGAAAAGAGAAAAAAGGTTATTCTTGATTTTATCAGCGACGATCTGTACGTGCCGATGAAGATTAAAGAAATAGCTATTGTGCTTCAGATTCCGCGGGAACAGAGAGATGAGCTGAAAGAGGTTCTCGACGCTCTTGTGGAAGAATGGAAGATATCGCTGTCCAAGAGAGGCAAATACAGTAAAGGACATCCGATACATCTGAAAGGTACATTTCAGGCAAATATAAGGGGATTCGGATTTGTCGCTCCGGAGGATGAGAGCGGTGATGTTTTTATACCGGAAGAAAATACAGGCGGAGCATTTCACGGGGACGAAGTAGAATATATTATTACGGCGGCACCTGCCGGAAAGCGGAAAGAGGGCAGGATAATCCGCGTATTGTCCCATAGTGTGGTGAATATAGTCGGGTTATATGAAAAAAACAAAAATTTCGGGTTTGTCCGTCCGGACAATCAGAGGTATCTGAAAGATATCTATATTCCCGCAGGAAAAGAACTGGGGGCGATGGACGGTCATAAGGTTGTAGTGAGACTGACATCCTACGGCGGAGAACACATGAAGCCGGAGGGAGAGATTATTGAGATCATCGGGCATATTAATGATCCGGGAACAGACATCCTTTCGATTGTAATGGACGCGGGAATTCCCACTGAATTTCCTGAGAAAGTTCTGAATCAGGCCGTGCGGGTGGCAAAAGATGTGAGCGAGGCCGACCGTGCGGGCAGAAAAGACCTGAGGGACTGGCTGATGGTGACAATTGACGGTGAAGATGCGAAAGACCTGGACGATGCGGTGTCACTTAAGATGGAGGGGGATAAATACATTCTGGGCGTTCATATCGCTGATGTTACAAATTATGTTCAGGAAAACAGCGCTCTTGACAGAGAGGCATTTGAGCGCGGCACAAGCGTGTATCTTGCAGACCGTGTGATACCGATGCTTCCGCATAAACTGTCAAACGGAATCTGTTCCCTGAATGCAGGCGAAGACAGGCTTGCACTGTCCTGCATTATGACCTTTACTTCAACCGGGGAAATGCTCGATCACGAAATAGCGGAAACGGTGATTCATGTCGATAAGAGAATGAGTTACAATGGCGTGGCAGAAATACTCGGAAGTGATACACAAGAATCAGAGAACGAGTCTGAAGACGCAGAGATTATTGAAATGATACGCCTGATGAAACAGCTCTCAGATATACTCAGGGAGCGCCGCGGAAGAAGAGGATCTATTGATTTTGATTTTCCTGAGACAAAAGTAATTCTCGATGAGGATGGGAAGCCGGTGGATATCAGACCGTATGAGCGCAATGATGCCACAAAGATTATTGAAGATTTTATGCTCATGGCAAATGAGACAGTGGCTGAGGAATATTACTGGCGTGAACTTCCTTTCCTCTATCGTACCCATGATGTGCCGGACGAAGATAAGATAAAAAAACTCAGTACATTTATCAATAACTTCGGATATCATATTCATGTCCGCAATGAAGTGCGCCCCAAGGAAATCCAGAAGCTTCTTGACCGGGTGGACGGTACTCCTGAAGAGGCCCTGATCAGCAGACTGACACTGCGGTCCATGAAGCGGGCACGGTATACAACGGAAAATACAGGTCACTTCGGGCTGGCGGCAAAGTACTACACGCATTTTACCTCACCCATCAGGCGATATCCGGATCTGCAGATACACCGGATTATCAAGGAAAACCTGCGGGGACGGCTGAATGAGGACAGGATTGCCCATTACGAAGAAATTCTGCCGAAAACAGCTGCCCAATGCAGTGACAGAGAGCGGAGAGCCGAGGAAGCGGAGCGCGAAGTAGTAAAAATGAAGAAAGCGGAATATATGCGTTCCCGTATCAGCGAGGAATACGATGGCGTTGTATCGGGCGTGACAGGATGGGGGATCTATGTGGAACTTGAGAATACTGTGGAAGGTCTTGTACACGTAGCAGATATGAAAGATGATCATTATGAATTCGTTGAACAGAATTATGAAATGACCGGAACCCATACAGGGAAGACATACAAGCTGGGACAGACCGTGCGGGTGCGCGTTACAGATGCGGATAAGCTCATGAGAACGGTTAATTTTGAAATTGTATCATAAGACGGTCTGGAGTTGCAGAAAAGCGGCGGAACAGAGAGTGTATTTCCGCAGGCAAAGGAGAGTTAGTATATATGGCAAAGTCAGAGACAAAACTTATCGCCAATAATAAAAAAGCATATCATGATTATTTTATTCTTGAAAAGTATGAAGCGGGAATTGTGCTTCATGGAACTGAAGTGAAATCCCTGCGCATGGGAAAATGCAGTATTAAGGAAGCGTTCATCCGTGTAGAAGACGGAGAAATGTATATTTACGGTATGCACATTTCCCCGTATGAAAAAGGCAATATTTTCAACAAAGACCCTTTGCGGGTTCGTAAACTGCTGCTTCATAAAAAGGAGATACTTAAGATCTTCGGCAAGATGAAAGAGCAGGGTATTACAGTTGTGCCCCTGAAAGTCTACTTCAGCGGAAGTCTGGTAAAAGTTGAGATCGGGCTGGCAAAGGGTAAGAAACTGTACGACAAGCGGGCCGATATCGCGAAGAAAGACCAGAAAAGAGAAGCACAGAGAGACTTTAAAGTGAGAAATCTGTAAGGAGAAGAACATCATGATTCAGGATATTGAGCCGCGTCATCTTGACAATCAGTACAGACAGGTGCCGCCGGACGGAGAGAGTTATGCACTGTACTACGAGGATCATTCAGTGCTTCTGAAAAGAACGGAGTCCGGCATCGCTTTCCCCCGCTTCAGGGAACTGGAACGGTTGAATGAAGAGATTTATGAAGATTACATATATCTTTTTTCGGTTGATGACGAGAGGTATTATCTTGTTCAGGATATCAACAGAGAGCCGCTGTCGGAATTTACTATGGAGAACACAGAGATATTTCGCAGTGCAGATCCCCAGTATCATGCATTTGCCGGTATTACCGGATACCAGCTCTATAGCTGGTACAAGAATCATAAATACTGCGGCAGATGCGGAAGAAAGATGACGCACAGTGAAAAAGAACGTATGTTGTACTGCGGCGAGTGCCGAAACATAGAATATCCGAAAATATGTCCGGCCGTCATTATAGGAGTCACCGACGGTAACCGCATTCTGATGTCAAAGTATGCGGGAAGAGCCTATAAAAAGTATGCCCTTCTAGCCGGATTTACCGAGATCGGAGAAACGGTGGAACAGACAGTTGCGCGTGAGGTTATGGAAGAGGTGGGGCTGAAAGTAAAAAATATCCGATATTATAAGAGCCAGCCGTGGGCATTTACAGATACCCTGCTGATGGGCTTTTACTGCGACCTGGACGGAGATGACGGGATTACGCTGGATGAAAATGAGCTGGCAATGGCTGAATGGTTTGAGCGTGAAGAGATTCCTGTGGAGCCGTCGAGAGACAGCCTTACAAATGAGATGATAATACGGTTTAAAAAAGGCGCTGTCTAATGTATAATAGAGAAAGATATTTCAATTACTGAATTTTCAGAATCAAGGAGGTACTTTTCAATGAGAGCAGAATTTGACGAAAGTCTGGTAACAGGCAATGAGATGATCGATACACAGCATAAGGAACTGATCGACAAGATCAATAAACTTCTGGACAGCTGCGAGACAAGCAAGGATAAAGTTGTGGCGGTAAAGACGCTGGATTATCTTGCAGATTACACAGAGTTTCATTTCGGAGAAGAAGAAAAACTTCAGGAATCAATTAACTATCCGGGAATTGAGCAGCACAAGAAAGAGCACGATAAACTCCGCGAAGTGGTAAAAGATCTCTATAATATGCTTGAGGAAGAAGAAGGCCCGTCCGATGCGTTTGTAGAGCAGGTCAACAAAAACGTGATCGAATGGCTTTACAGACATATTAAAGGATTCGACAGATCTGTGGCAGAATACAAATTCATGAATTCCAGCAGTGAGAGACTGTAAATTCCGATTTCTCGTATCGGCTCAGGAGTAGAAAATCATCTGAAAAGTGGTTAAATACGGAATGACTGACTCACGTATCCGCGGACAGAGGAAAGGTTGATCCCGTCTCCGGTTACAGAGAATAACGCAAACTAATAAA
>CAJFGR010000053.1 GCA_904377845.1 uncultured Ruminococcus sp.
ATAAAACAGAAAAAGCAGCAATCACTCATTTTTGTAAGAGTAATTGCCACTTTTCTTTTCCCGTCTTTCAAAGTGGAAATAAACTTTTCACTTCAGCATAAAAATATTTTACTGACATTATCAAAACTACAATGTTAATTATCATTCCGGGCTCTACTACCAAGTCGGACATCCCAAATGGAATTTTCCACTGAAGCGCACCGGTAGATTCAGGCAGGACAGCCGCAGTCATGCCTGCTATAAATCCCACTGCTGAGAGAATAATACATTTTCTGTATTTGACATAAGTTTCTTTTCTTCCGTACAGAGCAATAAAGTATGCGGCAATACACCCTGCTATGAAACCACATACAGCGATCACACTGCCCCTGCCGAACTCTGCCGGATTAAGGAAAATCCTGTTCAGACTTTCCGCCATATTCTGCATTTGCAAAAGAGCTTCGATATACCACAGCTCCCCCGCTGCGGCCATTACCGCCATAATAAGAAATAGAAATCGGATCGGATTTTTCTTTATTTCAAATTCTGAAAACTCACGATTGAAACTCGCCGTCACCTCATCCGGGCTTCCCATCTCCTGAAACACCTGCTCTACAGTCTGACCGGATTCCATACGCTGATGGATTTCTGTACCAATATCACCATTGATTCGAACTTTCAGCTCCAGCGGAAGCCGCAGACGTCGTTTCAGCTGGTTTACATAACGCTTGATTTTCTTCTGATCTTCTGTCATAATGTTTCCTCCCTGCACAGCTCATCGACACATTTTTCAAACTGTTTCCAGACACTGTAATAATCATTCAGCGTTTCTCTCCCTTTTTCCGTAATACAGTAATACTTTTTGGGTGTAGAACGTCCCTCTCCATTTTTCCAGAATGTCTCTACCAGCCCTGTATCTTCCAACCTGTAAAGCACTGGATAAAGAGTTCCTTCTTTCAAATCAAAGAATCCGGAGCCTCTTTCTGAAAGTTCCTGTATCAACTCATATCCATAGGTCTCCTTTTCTGCAACAAGTCTTAGAACAACCATATCCAGCACGCCCTTTTTCAGCTGCCGAGCAAATCTGCTGTCCATTTTGCTTTCTCCTTTTATAATATTTAGTATTCCTAAATATTATAATACACTGATTCTATATATGTGTCAAGCAAAATGGCTATATTCAATGATTCATTCCTATGAAGCAAAAAAACATCCGGGTGATCATATCTCACCCGGAATATTCTGCTTTTCTGGAATTATATTTATTCTATATTTTTTAGTATCCTTCGAATAGTCTCTTCATCTTCTTCCAGCTCATCTGCGATTTCTTCAATTGATTTGCCTTTGGCAAGCTTCTTCTTTACTTGCTGACTAAGATGTTTTTCTATTCCTCTTTCTATTCCTTTTTCAATCCCAAGTTCTTCCACATAATCGCTCAGATTGCACATTTGGTTCAACTCCTCTCCCATATCATTTTCCATCGGTATGTCAAATTCATGTTCCAACTGATGTATCTTCATCCCGGTTTCAAGTCTTGGAGATAAAAGTATACCGAGCATCTTCGTCAGACGGTTGCCTTTCTCTGATTTAGGATTTAAACAGATCATGACAACAGAAATTTTATCATAAGTTTCTTTTTCATCCGGGATTCCCGGGATGGCATCACTTTTTTGGATATTATAAAACGAAATAGCATTTCCGATGTAATCCGGTGCGTTCATACATATCCATATGCTGTATACCTTACGGATATTATCATAATCTCTGCCGGTAAATTCGGTTCCTTTCTGCGATGAAAGAATCCGCGCCCCATAAAATATTCCTCTCGTTATAAGCGAATATCCAGGGCGGAATTCTTTCTGGGCCTCCACATTAATGATCAGCTTGATTCTTTGTTTCTGGCGGGCATAGTATACAGAAAACCTGATATCGTAATACAATTCTCCCTCGCCCGGTACTGAAATAGGCTTTTCCCTTTCTTCATTATATCGGATGTCACTGTAAGTTACAAGCGGTTGATTTTCGCCTCCAGATTGCTGAGGCAAAGAACTAACTACCAGAAACTCTGACAGCTTAAGATATGGCGATGAGCCTGCTGCTTAAGATAAAACGAGTCTATCATATTTCTGTCTGATTTACATGAAATAATAGTATTGTAATTGAGATACATAGATGCTGACAGCCTGCGGATGAATCGCATTCATCTGCAGGCTGCCCAAACTTTGTCAAAACTCTGTAATTTATAAATCTGTTTCTTATTAAAATTGCATCCTGCCACACGGACTACAGCAGTTTCTTCATCAGTGATTCCCCGATCGTTCCCTCCGGCATCTTCACACCGAAGTTATCCACGACTGTCGCGCCGATCACAGCGAATGTATCCGTCTCCGGAAGTTCACCGTTTCCGTTCATGGCCGGAGAATGTGCGAGGAACGGCACTTTTTCTCTTGTGTGGTCTGTGCCTGTATATGTCGGATCATTCCCGTGGTCCGCCGTGATGATCAGCAGATCATTGTCTTTCAGAAGCGGCAGGAGTTTCCCGAGATTTACATCGAACTTCTCGATTTCTTCCGCATAGCCCTGAGGATTTCTTCTGTGTCCCCACAGTGCGTCAAAATCTACCAGGTTGACAAAGCACAGACCGTGGAAGTCTTTCTGCGCCAGCTCGATCGTCTGCTCCATGCCGTGGACAGAACTTTTGGATTTATACGCCTCGGTGATGCCCTCGCCGTCAAAGATATCCCGGATTTTTCCTACCGAGATCACATCCAGTCCGGCATCCTTCAGAACATTGAGAGCGGTCTTCCCGAATGGTTTCAGGGCATAGTCGTGACGGTTGCTTGTGCGCTTGAACTCGCCTTTTTTCTTTCCCACATAAGGGCGGGCGATGACGCGCCCTACGCGCCACTCGTCTTTCATAGTGATCTCTCTTGCGATCTCACAGCAGCGGTACAGTTCATCCAGACCGAATGTCTCTTCATTCCCGCAGATCTGCAGCACAGAATCCGCAGACGTATAAACGATCATATGCCCTGTGGCAATCTCCTCTTCTCCGAGCTCGTCTAAGATCTCCGTTCCGCTGGCGCTCTTGTTTCCGATCACTTTATGCCCCGTCCGCTTCTCCAGCTCCTCGATCAGCTCCGGCGGAAATCCGTGCTCTGTAAATGTCTTGAACGGCTTTGTGACTTCAAGCCCCATCATCTCCCAGTGGCCTGTCATCGTATCCTTGCCCCTGCTCTTCTCGTTCAGCTTTCCGTAATACCCAATACTCTTTTCCACCGGCTCCACCTGTTTTAAAGGCGTCAGGTTCGCCATGCCCATTTTCTGAAGATTGGGCATACAGAAGCTGTCCACTGACTGTGAAATATGCCCCAGTGTATTAACGCCCACGTCCCCGAATTCCGGGGAGTCATCCATAGCTCCCACACCGAGGGAATCCATGACAATGACAAATATTCTCTTATATTTCTCCATACTTCAGCCCTTCCTTTCCGTAATCTTTTTCCTGCAGTTTCTATTCGGCAGTTATCTTGCTTCACTCTTCCCAGAATATAGAATTAACACTTCACGCCGTCACGGCTTGCATATCCCGCACGGTTCGTATCCTTCCTCAATCAGTTCCTCCCGTGTGCCCGTGAACTCTCTTTTATTCTTCTTCTTAGTATCCTCCACGCCGGAGCAGTCCGGGTCGTGAAACTTCTCTGTATTTTCATTTATTATATAGGTCTGTTCCTCTGAGTGCGATTTATTTTCCTGAGATGCAGAATCAACGCCTTGAACAGATTGTCCGTTTTCGGATTCTGAACTCTCCCAGTTTTCTCCTGTGGCGTAATTGATCGTGATCTGCGGCTGTACATTATATACATATACATTGAAACAGATTCCGGCTCCGTCATCTTCTACCGACTCAGCCTCCATCTGTACGCCCGAAGCTACCAGATCCTCTCCCTCGAAAATGGGCGTCACCCGGTACAGCACATGATTATCCGTCTCGTCGATATAATCGGCGACCATATTTTCAAAGGGAAGCATCCCTTCCGTGTTCATATAGCGGGTTCCTGTAATGAGATTCTCTTCATTGGCATTCTCCCCGGTCAGCTGGAATCCGATCAGGTGGCAGCGGTTATACACATATCCGCCGTCTACATTGTCGTACTTTTCATTCTCCCAGCCGGTGGGCTCTACACTGCTGATGCTCTCCCGGTCTTCCGTGGGCATGGTCTCTTCTCCCACGCAGGCCTCCGCTTCACCGCATCTCCCCAGTTCGTCCAGTTCACTGTATTCTTCAAAGGGGACTGTGGTCAACTCGTACTCCTCAAACTCCGGCTGATTATCGTTGATCTCCACATAGGGCTCTCCGCTGTACTCCGGCACATCATCTACCGTATCGGCTGCCTGTACTGAGGAACTGCTGTCTGTACTATTATCAGCAGTATTACCACTGTACGCAGTGCCCCCGTCCGGGCTGCTGCAGGCTGCGAGCGAAAAGGCAAGCAGCAGAGAACACCATATCGCCCTTATCTTTTTTCCTGTTTTCATCTTCATCCTCCCCGTAAAAGTTCAATCCACAAAATTTACAAATTCGTACAAATGTCCCGATATTTGTTACTCTAGCATGAATTTTGAAGCAATACAAGACAAAAGCCGCATCAGTTATTTTCTCATCTGATGCGGCACTGCCTTTTTATTGTTTATTCATATTCACTTGTTCTTATTCATTACCTGCCGTTCCGGAAGTCCCCGGGTCTTCTCTCCGGCTGTCTCACCGGTACTCTTACCGGCACCGGCTCCGGAATCAGTCCGGGAATCAGCCCGTTTAAAACTTCTTTTATTTTCTTACCGATGCCACTGTTAACTAATCTATAATAATATTCTAAAGACATACTCCGTTCCTCCTGTGAATGAATCCCCAAATCAAAATGTCTGTTTTATGTTACGTTTGCATTTTAACAGAAGAATCCGTTTTTGTCAGTGACTTTATCACTTATTTTAGAATTGTTTATACTTCTTTAATTTTAATGAATATTCTGTGTATTCCTTATTTTTATAACGGTTCGGTCATATGACCGGACGAAATGTCCCTATTCTTCCTCACGCTCATAAAGAAATTTCACATGATCGTACACTTCCGCAAAGTCGATCTCCAGCTCCCCGTTCCAGATCCCGACCGGAACCTTCGCATCAAAGCCATAGATCACCGGATATTCATCATGATCAAAGTCATATACGATGACTTTCTTTTTCATGGGATCGATCATCCAGTATTCCCGCACACCTGCGTTCAGATATTTATTCAGCTTGATCACGGAATCTTTCTTCTTCGTCGATTTTGACAGTATCTCCATGATAAAATCCGGAGTACCGTACACACACCGGTTAATAATCTTATCCCTGTCGCACACGATGAGCACATCCGGCTCTACCATCGTCTTTTCGTCACAGTCAAGCTGCACATCCATTGGTGCGATCACCGGCAGACATTCCCCGCCATTATTCAGCACGTGCTGAAGCAGCCTGCTGTATATAAAGCCGCCGATGAGCTGATGGGCAGACGTTGGTGAGGACATATAGTAGATCACGCCGTCGATCAGCTCCAGACGCACATCGTCCGGGAACCGATAGTAATCCTCCAGTGTGTATTCCCCCTGCTTCTTTACATTATACGGTATGGCTGGTTCTTTCACTGTCATAGGCTGCTCTTCACCCAGAACACTCTCCAGCGCCATGATCGTATCATATCTGGGTGTCAGGGTGATCCCGCCGAGCACTTTCTGAACCGTTCCCACCGGCAGGCCTGACCTCTCCGCTATCTGTGCATAAGTAAGACCGAGCTCCTTCTTTCTCTCCTGCATCTCCTTGATCGTCATAAGCGCACTTCTCCTTTCCGCTTCTGTAGAAAACTTCCTGAATCCCGATCCACACCATAAGATCTTTTCGTATACTTATTATACTATGCACGCATCCATAAATCAACCGAATTTTATCCATAATTTATCCATTTATATATATTTATCTCTTTTTGGATAAATTTGAAAAACTGTTTTTTGATAAAACACCGGACATATGACATTTTCCCCTTTTTGCTTTTTTCTTGAATTTCCCGCTCTTTCTGTCTAAAATAATCCGTGACTATATATTTACACGGAGGTAATCATCTTGAAAACAATATTGATCGTAGATGATGATGTATATATCGGCGATATGCTGGAAGAACTTCTCACAAAAGAAAACTATGCTGTGGGGCGCGCCTACTCGGGCACGGAAGCTCTCCTGTATCTCTCTTCCCGCCGTCCGGATCTCATCCTGCTGGACCTGATGCTACCGGGCTTAAGCGGCGAGGAGCTTCTTCCGCTCATCAAAGATATCCCTGTGATCGTCGTGAGCGCAAAAGCTGAAGTCTCCGATAAAGTGGATCTCCTTCTGGGCGGGGCGGCAGATTATATTACTAAGCCTTTTGATACTTCCGAACTTCTGGCACGCATCACTGTACAGCTCAGGAAAAGCACCGGCTCAAAATCATCCGGGATTCTCTCTTTCGATGTGATACGTATGAATACGGACACCCGTACCGTAACAGTTGCAGACACGCCGGTCAGGCTGACACATACTGAATATGCCATACTCAAACTGCTCATGGCAAATCCGTCACAGGTCATCACAAAATCCGTAATGCTGGACCGGATCAGTGAGGATACGCCCGACTGTACAGAGAGTTCCCTGAAAGTCCATATCAGCAATCTCAGGAAAAAGCTGAAAGCTGTCGAAGGAAAAGATTATATCGAGGCTGTCTGGGGAATTGGTTTTAAACTGAACGAAGAACTGTAATCTTAACTGTTTCTTTACTGTTTCCTTAACCGCTTTCTTAACCACTGCACGATAGAATGCACAGTGTCAGATAAAGATAGTAACACTAAGGAGGCTGAAATTATGGATTATATTCTGACAGCCCGGTCACTGGGTAAGCGCTATAAGAACTTCAAGGCGCTTAACGACTTCTCCATCCATGTTCCCAAGGGAGCCATCTACGGATTTGTGGGGAAAAACGGTGCAGGAAAGACTACATTTATCCGCCTTGTATGCGGACTTCAGGAGCCTTCCTCCGGAAGCTATGCCATCTACGGAACCGAAAACAACGATCCCGGTATCAGCAGATGCCGCCGGAGGATGGGCGCGGTAGTAGAAACTCCGTCTATCTATCAGGATATGACAGCCGAGGATAATCTGAAGGAACAATACCGTATCATCGGCCTTCCGTCCTTTGACAGCATTCCGGAACTACTCCGGCTTGTCGGGCTTGAAAATACCGGGAAGAAGAAAGCGAAGCACTTCTCTCTCGGCATGAAGCAGCGGCTCGGTATCGCCATCGCACTGGCAGGGAATCCAGACTTTCTCATCCTCGATGAACCTGTCAACGGACTGGATCCGCAGGGCATCATCGAAATAAGGGAACTGATTCTGAAGCTGAACCGTGAAAAAGGGATCACCTTTCTTATTTCCAGTCATATCTTAGATGAGCTCTCCCGCCTCGCTACCCACTACGGTTTCATCGACAGCGGACACATGGTAAAGGAAATGAGCGCCGCTGAACTGGACGCTGCCTGCCGCAAATGCATCCGCGTACAGGTATCCGATGTCCGTGCCCTCTCACGGGTGCTCGATGAAATGGATCTGGAATACAGTATTCTCTCCGACACAATGGCGGACATCTTCGCCAAGATAAACGTATCGCAGCTTGCTCTCGCCCTTGCGGAGCAGGGATGTGACATCATCTCCCTTGATGAACGCGAGGAGAGCCTTGAGAGCTATTATGTCAATCTGATCAGAGGAGGGAATCGAAATGAGTAGACTGTTATCCGCGGATTTCGCGAAATTAAAGAAAAATAAATTTTTCTGGATCTGCATGATCGGGATGTTTTTATTTGGAATATTCATGGCGGTAATGAATTACATTTCCACTCGTCAGTACGGAGATTATGAAACACAGATCACAAATGTACTCTTTATCTATGCCCTTACAGTTGCCATCCTTATCCCTGCGTTTGTCAGCCTTTTTGTAGGAACAGAATACAGTGATGGCACCATACGCAACAAAATGATCATCGGACACACAAGGACTTGCATCTATTTGTCTAACCTTATCGTCAGCTCAACCGCCGGGCTTGGGTTCTGCATCAGCTATATTGTAGGTGTAATTGTCGCCGGACTGCCTCTCTATACAATCGATACAGGCATTCTGGAAGGCACCGTGATACTGGTTTTATGCAGTTTTGTTATGTCTATCGCTTTCACCGCTCTTTGCGTCCTTACTGCGATGTTATGTCAGAATAAAGCGCTGACGGCCGTTATCAATATCCTGACTGCCTTCTGTCTGCTCGTTATTTCACTTTATATTACGAGCAGGCTGAGCCAGCCTGAAGTTTATCCCGGTTTTGGATTAAATACAGAAACCGGAAAGGTTGAGATGGCTGAAGACGTACCGAATCCCTCCTATCTGCGTGGAACAGAGAGGGAAGTATATCAGTTTTTCAACGATTTCCTCCCCACAGGTCAGGCAGTCAATATCACACAGGCCGGCGGAACGGCGCAGTCTCCCGGACTGCTCGCCGCCTACTCCGCAAGCATCATTATCGTATCTACCGGAGTCGGAATGTTTGTATTCAAGAAGAAAGATATAAAATAGACAGTTTACACGTAACAGTAAAGGCTGCAGACTGTCTGTAACGGAGGACTTAACATGGTATTCTGGCTTTGCTGCCTGATCGGCATACTGACACTCATCATTCTCATACTGATCATCAAGATCTGTCTGCTGAAAAAATCAGCAGACGAAATTGCTGACGCCTTTGCCGACCGGGTGGCGTCAGATACCAACACCCTGATCGATATTTCCAGCCGCGACCGGCATATGAGAAAACTGGCTGACAGCATCAACAGGGAACTTCTGCTGCTTCAGGATGACCGTCGCCGCTGTCAGCAGGGTGATCAGGATCTGAAAAATGCCGTCACCAATATTTCCCATGATCTGCGCACACCCCTGACTGCCATCTGCGGTTATCTGGATCTTCTCGACCGGGAGGAAACGTCCGAAGCAGTCAGCCGTTATCTGAAGATTATCCGGGGACGCACAGAAAATATGCGCCAGCTCACGGAAGAGCTGTTCCGCTATTCGGTATTTACTACTATATCAGGCGGAACCCCTGATGAACCGGTAATCCTCAATCGTTGTCTGGAGGACAGCATCTCGGCCCTTTATGCCTCTCTTAAACAGAAGCATATCACGCCTGAAATAACCATGCCGGAACAGAAAATAGGCCGGATGCTTAACCGCAATGCCCTCTCCCGCGTCTTCGGTAACATTATCAATAATGCGGTCAAATACAGTGACGGAGATCTTGTCATCACCTTAAGTGAAGATGGCGAAATTACCTTCACCAATCATGCATCTCAGCTTGATGAAATCAAGGTTGGGCGTCTCTTCGATCGCTTCTACACCGTGGAGACTGCCTCAGCAGAATCGACCGGGCTCGGACTCTCTATCGCAAAGGTGTTGACCGAGCAGATGGGCGGGGAAATTTCGGCAGAGTATGAAGACGGAATGATACGGGTGAGAATAAACTTTCCGAAAGCCTGTTTTGTATGAAATGTCAATAGACATTCTCCCGGTTAAATGCTAAAGTAATTCCACCGGCGACGATCAAGGGGAGGAAGGAGTTGACAGTATGACAGAAGACAACAACCAAATGCTATCGGCTATATCTGAATTATTAGACAGAAAATTAAGTTCAGAATTACAGCCAATTAAGCAGGATCTCAGCAGTGTGAAACAGGACTTATCCGGACTCAGACAAGAGTTCCACGATGTGAAGCAGGATGTTTTCGATCTTAAACAGGATGTGACTGGGCTCAAGCAGGATGTCTCCACCCTCAAGCAGGATGTCTCCGGGCTTAAGCAGGATGTCTCCACCCTCAAGCAGGATGTTTCCGGGCTTAAACAGGATGTCTCCACTCTCCAGCAGGATGTCTCCACTCTCCAGCAGGATGTCTCCGGGCTTAAGCAGGATGTCTCCACCCTCAAGCAGGATGTCTCTGGGCTTAAGCAGGATGTCTCCACTCTCCAGCAGGATGTCTCCGGGCTTAAACAGGATGTGACTGGGCTCAAACAGGAATTCGGCGGCATGAAACAGGATATGGCCGGGCTTAAGCAGGAATTCGGCGGCATGAAACAGGATATGGCCGGGCTTAAGCAGGAATTCGGCGGCGGAATTCGGCGGCATGAAACAGGATATGGCCGGACTTAAACAGGAATTCGGCGGCATGAAACAGGATATGATCAGTTTTAGGCAGGAGCTCCGCGATACGAAACAGGAACTGCGCGACGAGATCCGCTCAGTAGAAAATTCTGTCCTTGAGGAGATAGACCGGGTTCAGGAAATGGTAGAAAACCGACTGGACAAACAGGACAAGAGGATTGACGTCCTGGAACAGTATTACAGGATCAGAAAAACAGATGATGAAAACATATCTGTTGTTCTGAAGCTTGTACTCGATTTGAAAGAAGATGTCGATGTCTTAAAGGAAAAGATTTCCTAAACTATTTGGAAGTGTAAAATAGAGCGTATGCGGAAAGAACTCCCCTGTAGGGTCGGCTTGTTCCTGCAGGGGAGTTTTATAGTCACACTCTTTTATACTTCTGATTATTCACAAAATGAAATCTGCTCATTTTTATTCTCTATCAAATATTATTCATTCTCACCAACGCTATTACTTCTATTTTATTTTTCTTCAGCATTCTCCCCTGTATTTTCACCCTCTTCCGTCTGCCCCTGCTCTTCTTCCGACTCTTCCTCCCCGGTATCCACACTCTCGATTAATAAAGAATCCAGCTTATTCATATCCTCCTGATCGATAGTAAATTCCCTGCTGCCTTCCTTTGTGACACGCAGAGTTGCATTTCTTGCACCGCCGTAGAGCATCCCGGAGTCCACACGTTCTTTAAGCACATCATAATAGATCTGATAGATCTTACTCTGCATCTCTTCATCTGTGGGCATCTCACCGCCGTTCATCACACTATCCGTAACTTCCTGCGCATATTCCTGAGCCCGTGTCTGAAATGTCTCGTATGTATCAGTAAAAAGTGTAATGGGCTTGACGATAACAGACACTGTGTACGTGCCGTCCTTCTGCTTCTCTGACTCACCGATCGTATAGCTGACCTTTCCTGCAAGCTCCCCGAACAGTTCCCTGTATTTTGGCAGCATTTCCTCCGGCATCTGAGAACTCTCGAAGCCCGCCATTGTGGCGTCCAGATTGTCCTCAAATATCTTTTCCGCCTCTTTATTGGAAATCCCCGTAATCTCCACATACTGGTCCGTCTCGTTTTTATAGGATGTATCCAGAACCGCCTGTACATATTCACTTGCATCAAACCGGTTGATATACAGATAAATAGCGGCAAAAGTCCCGGCTGCAAGAATTACAGCCAATATTACTGTGATAAGAATGATCTTTTTCTTCTTTGTCATCATGTTCCTCCTTTTTCATAAGTTTGCCACAGTATACCACTGCAAAAGCAAGAAAAAGGAAGAATCCTGTCACCTATAAAAAAAGAGCAGTCGCCTGCCCTTTTTCAAAAATGATTCTGCTGCGTTGCCTGTTACACGCCGTTCCGCTGCGCGCAGCTTACATGAATAATCGAATTTGTCTCATCATCGACCACAGAAACGTCGATATCTGACGAATGATCCAGAGGATAAAGAAGCGGCTGTATATCCAGTTCATCAGGAACCAGTTTCTGCTTCAGCTCCACCACCTCGTCTTTCTGTTCGTAGTGTGACATATATGCACCGCCCGATACAAGCCCGGTATCCGACACCGGCTGATTATTCATCATCTGTACAGAGTCCACCTCATAGTCTCCCAATGTCTTCTCCGTGTCGATACCGTATTCTCCGAGTAGTTTACACGTATGTTCAAAGAACGGATAGACAAACATATCCGTCGTTCCTCCGTCCGCTGAAGATTTTATCCTCGTATATCCGCAGGGCAGCTCTTCTTCGAGCTGTTCCATCCGAAGTTCAGAGACATCCTTCCGGTATGCATCAAGAAGCGCTTCTTTCTGATCTCCCGTAATCTGTAGAGCTGCGCCTTTCACACTATTCTCCCATGTAAAACGGTCATCGGACACATTCTTAAGCGTCACAGCCGGATAGGCGATCTGTCTGTACTCGTCTGTCTCATACACCGAGGCAAACATTTCCACCTCCTCCCTGCTCAAAGGATAAGAGCGATATCGTGTACTGCCATCCGGCATATAATAACAGACTTTCGCGTGTGTATAAGGGGTACCGTCTGTCCCGGCATCCTCGCCCGGATCATTACGGCTGACCTCCCTCAGCCACCCAAGCGCTGCCGTCCGCCCTTCGCCTTTTAGCCGGTACTCGGTTAACTGTGCATCCGTCTCATAAGTCTCTCTGCTGCCTGCCGCCTCGCTATAAGTCCAGTAATCCATTCCGATCCCGTCGATGCTGATCCCGACGCTCCCTGCATCTTCCGGAAAACATGAATCATAAGCAGACGCCCCTGCGGGGAACGCCAGCCCGCCGGCAAGAACTGCCACAGCCGATACTGTAAGCTGCCATTTTCTCCGGAAAAATTTCACACCGGTTCCCTGCACCGCGTACTCCAGCAGGCTGTGAACTACAAAAGCAGCGAACACACCGCCCGCAGCACAGCCGGTCAGATTACCGATACCGGCAGACGAAGTTCCCGAAAAATCAGACAGAAAACTGAATACCCATAATCCTGTCAGGAATGATATCAGTATCTGGACTGTCCGCTCCGCCGGTGCAAAAGCAAAGATCCTTCCTGTTCTCTCCGTCTTTCTCTTCCCCTGTGCAAAAGCAAACAGTACAAATGGAATCCCGATCCACAGGGCTGCAGCCGCTATGGAAGACAGTTCAGGGGTAAAGGAAAGCACATAAGGCTTTTCAAACACACTCATCCCCGTCAGGTCTGCTGTCAGGCGCTCCGGTGAGAGAATGGTATAGAGCCGTTCAAGAAGCGGATTCTTGTAATATGTAATAAAATAATTTTTCGAAAGTGTGACGCAAATATTCCCTGTCAGTATCGGGAAATACAGGATTCCGGCCGCACAGACCGCTGCGGCGGATATAATATTTCCACAGATTACGGCACACAGAATTCCTAAATGATAGAAGATCAGATAAGATGCCCCATAGACAAGAATGCTCTTCAGCGTATAGCTTCCCGCGTAAGACCCGAACTGCAGATCTATAGCCGCCTGATAAAGCCCGCAAACTGCCATAACAAGGATTAACGGAACAAGCACATGAAAGAGCCCGTGTACATACCGGCTCCAGTATCCCTGAGAGCAGACGGAGGAGCCTCGTCTTTCCCGCACCGTTTGTCCCCAGCAGCCCGAACATCATTCCCTCCGGAATATCAAATGAAATATGATCCACTGCCCGGTTCGCATCAAATGACTTTGTAAGCTCTCTAATGCTTATCATGTAACATTTCCTTAAATTATTTAATATTTATGTAATATATTATAGTATATATGAGAACCTGTGTAAAGCTGTATAGCAATTAAGCGTCCGCATTTAAATATTCTGATCTTGCTGCTACTCTATGTGTTCATACCACTGCCCACGGATCTTCCTTCCCCTCTGCGTGATACATACAGCTGAGAATCGAATTTCTCACCATATCACTCACCGCCTGATCCGTATAAAACGCCATATGTGGTGTGACAATCACATTCGGGAATCCTCGCAGAATATACAGATCACGTTTGCTGAGGACATCGGATTTTCTGTCATAATAATACATACCGAACTCATCCTCGATCACATCCAGGCCCGCGGCACTGATCTTGCCTGACTCGATGCCCTCAATCAGCGCTTTCGTATCGATCAGTCCGCCTCTCGCCGTATTGATAATCACAACGCCGTCTTTCATCTTTGCGATGGCATCGCCGTCAATCAGATGGAAATTATCATCAAGCAGCGGCATATGCAGTGTGATAAGGTCACATTCTCTGTAAATCGTATCCAGATCCGCATACTGTGCATACTCTTTTACCAAATCATTTTCATATTTGTCATAAGCATAGATCTTACAGCCGAATCCCGACAGATCACGGATCACTGCACGCCCGATCCGGCCCGTTCCCAGTACGCCTACCGTAAAGTTCGGCAGCTCTCTGCCCTGGATGCCCGGCAGGGAGAAATCATTGATCTCCTCTCTCTGCATAATCCTCTTCATTTTGCGGACAGACATAAGCATCAGCATGACTGTATAGTCCGCCACACATTCCGGTGAGTAGGACACATTGCTTACACGGATTCCCAGATTCTTTGCCGCCGTGATATCAACATGATCATATCCTATTGTACGGGTAGATATCATCTTCACGCCCAGCTCGTAAAACCGCTCCATCAGTTCCGCGTCGATCTTCGTTGTAATGATGCTCACATACTCGTATCCTTCTGCAAGATGCGCATTTTCCATTGTCGGATCATCTGCGGAAATGCCCAGCTCCACACCGTACTCCTTTGAAAACTTCTGAAAATACTCTGCTTCGTCGAATTCCCTGTAACTGTACACAAAAATCTTCATTGTCTTTTCCACCTCTTCAGTTTTCCATTTATGACTCTGTCATCGGATATTGCCTGCGTGTTACTCTTTTATATCAGATCGTAATGTTTCAGAGCCCAGGCAATCCCATCCTCCTCCACTGTCTTCGTCACATACTCTGTATATGGATCAAGTACAGGATCATGATCGCCCATCGCCACGGCATGGATCGCAAATTCAAACATCGCCAGATCATTGCTGCTGTCTCCAAACACATACGCCTGTTCTTTCGTCATATTCAGTCTGTCAAGCATAAATTCACACGCTGTCGCCTTGGAATACCCATTCTGTACCACTTCGTATGCATTATCTCCCCGATCCAGAGCTTCCATATTCTGGCTTTCAATAAAATCCAGAAAACTCTTCAGATCACTCTGTTCATCCGCATAAACGAAGAGCTTGTCATATATAAAACCGTCTCTCTCGATCGGACATTCAATCCCCATCCCCTTTTCCCGGAAATATCGTCTTGACGATTCCAGTCTGTCAAATCTGGAAATACGGCTCGGAAAATAGACATCCTCGGGTCCCTCTGCGACACCGCCGAGATCACACTCAAATACCTTGTCAATAATAGCCCTGCCCCGCTCCCGTGACAGCGACTTTGCCAGCAGTTCCTCATCGTGGAAAAACAGATGGGTCCCGCATCCGCACAGGAAACCGTCAAAAGGCATTCTGCGAATCTCAGCCGGTATGCTGCAGATCGTCCTTCCTGTATTGATAAAGAGCAGATGCCCGGCTTTTTTCGCCATCTGCAGCGCTGTCACAGCACTTTCCGGTATCATCCTCGTCTTTTCGCTTAAGATCGTACCGTCAATATCGAAAAATAAAACTGCTTTCTCCATGGTAATCTCCGTTTCATTGTCAAAATTCCAGATATCATTCTACTATTCTTTTCAGGAAATGTCCACTATCTCAAAAAAGAGCCGGTCTTCCACTTCATTCCTGTCGCTGCTAAAAAACTGCGCGTAAAAAGGCTGTACCTAAACAGCCGTTTCCCGCTTTTTAAGTACAGCCTTATAATTTCTTCATACCCCTGTTATTTTCTCCTATTGCGGAACATCTCGACGATATCAATCATCTCCTGAGACGGATTTGATATCACTGCAGCCTCAATGACTTCACATGGCGGGTCTTCTCTTACACTCTCCACCGCTGCCGTCACTGCAGCTACATCCCCGCCGACAAAAATCAGCGCGTGCCCTCCACATTTTGTATCCTGTGTCACATATTCAACATCTGCAGTTTTCAGCATACGGTCTGTCACCAGGATGCCATTTGCCTCTCCTACGACTTCTACAAGTCCATAAGCTCCATACGTCATATCTGTACCTGTCCTTTCCCGCATTTCTCCATGCGGCTTTACTCGCTTTTTCAGCCTGTGACGATTCCCGCGTCATTCCAGGCTCATTTTCCGATCGTCATGGTTATCGCTGTCTCCGTATCTTCTGACGGTGCCGCGATCACAGTGTGAGATACAACCTTTGACCGTCCCTTTGCAGCATCAAGAGCCGCTTCCATAGCCGCTTTCACATTCGATACCGTACCTCTCATCTTAACGCACGCTCCGGCTTTCAGTCGGTTTCTCTCCACTGCCTGGATCTTTACATCTGCCGCCTTGGCAGCCGCATCAAGGGCTACAAAGCAGATACACTCACTTTCCAGCTCAAATATTCCGATCGCCATTCCCGTATACTGTTCCGCCATAATTTCCTCCCTATAGTTTCATTCATTCTCAGCGGTTCAGAACAGCACAAATATGTCCTGCCCCGCTCAGCACCGTCCAGTTTGCCTGGTTAATTTCTTCAAGATGGAAACGGTGTGTGATCAGCCTGTAAAGCGGAATCTCCGCCGTCTGCGCCAGCCGGAGCACTTTTTCACCCTGACTGTATGCTTCTCTGGTAAGCTGTGTCCGCACACGTTTTGTCATATCGGCTGTATTTCCGCCGGCTCTGACAAACCTTCTTACAATACTGTTTCCACCCGGCAGCTCTACACACTGCAGAGCAAGATCTGCAAGTTCACCACCGAAACAGCTCTTTGTTTTTTCCACCATTCCCTGCACACCATTCTTACAGGTAAATAGGACCTTATGCCTGGCCCCCATTTTTTCGGCAAGAGCAAGGCATTCTTCATCCTCATCTATTGCTATGATATCAGAAAATCCGGCACATTTCAATGCAGCAATCGTAAGAAGTCCGGCTGTCCTGCATCCTGCAACTGCAATCTTTGCATATGTCTCTGGTTTATATAATTTACAGATCCGATCAACTGAAGCTGCCGCCTCCGATGCCTGTCGATACAACATCCTGGAATCCTGATCAAGATCATTCATCTGAAGTATTTTCATGTCTTCCCGGAGAAGCACATAGGATGAATACCATCCGGAAGGCCGGCACTCTTTTTTCTTATCTCCGTATCCGGATTTTTTCCCATTAACAGAACCGAGCGTCGTCACCAGATCTCCTTCTTTTATAACTCTTCCATGTATATCTTTTACAGGGCTGCTCCCCACTTTTACAACCCGCCCGGTACCTTCTTCACCGACAGCAGGGCATTGATATCCCGGAATCCCTTTTAAAAATTCCTGTGCATCAGATTCTGATACAATACATCCCTCCACCCGGACGAGAACTTCTTTCTCTCCCGGAACAGGGATTTCAAATTGCTTTATTTCATAGTTTTCAGGTCCTGTCAGGCAGGCTCCTTTTCCTTCTGACTGAATCCGGCTGTCCGGCTGAAGCTGTCTGTCAGCTTTTACGGTATTCTGTCCGGCCGCACTGGCCTTTACTTCATTTATAACCTGTTTTACGATCTCGTCAATCTTTGCATCCATCGCCTTATCTCCTTTGCCAGGGAATTCTTCTGTCAGATATTCCATGCAGCAGCTTATCAATCCTGATCTTTATAACAACTTTTCTATAAGCTGTCGGCTGTTTATCATGACAGCATGGTTTGTGTGCATCCGTAGGGTATACAATATAAAACATCCCCGGCTTCATAGTAATCTTCTGTCCCGTTCCGGTAAGCCACTGGATATCGGAGCTATTATCGTAAGGAGTCTTTTCCTGAAGCAATGATGCATCTGCATACTCCCACATTTCTTCGCCCTCGAGAAGTACCTGCATATCAAAATAGTCCTTATGTATCTCAAAATCCGCCTCATCAAAAGCTCTGGTCTCTCCCTCCTGCACGAAAGCAAAACCTTTTCCTACAGGATATCTTCCTGCCGGCATTT
Source organism: uncultured Ruminococcus sp. (assembly GCA_904377845.1). Classification (GTDB taxonomy): domain Bacteria; phylum Bacillota; class Clostridia; order Lachnospirales; family Lachnospiraceae; genus Mediterraneibacter. The sequence goes on from CAJFGR010000053.1 coordinate 17,879, forward strand.
TCTCACGCTTTACTTTCTCGACAAAACGGACAGCGTCCCAGATTTCGGGAATACATCTCTGATAATAGCGAAAATTTTCCAATTTATCTAAAATCATATCTTCCCCCCTGCCTCTCAGCCGATCAGATCAAGCTCGCGCATTTTATTATAAACCTTCGCCTTCATCTCTGCATCGAGCGGCATTCCGGGGAGTCTCTCATGACCGTCCTGCTCAAGGACACGATAATACATCGCCTGCTTGCACGCAAGGAAAAGCGGAGTACTGTATGTATAGATATCCATCGCCTCCACCATTTTCTTAAACCACACCGCTGCCTCATTAAAATCGCCGCGCTTTGCGGACTGATATGTATTGACAGTATATTCCGGCGCAAAATTAGCTGTTGCATTGATAAAACCGTCAATACCACAGGCAAGCAGTCCCATAGCCTGGTTCTCATAAGCACAGAAAACTGAGAAATCCGGATTGATCTCTTTTACTTTCTGCATGGAAAGAAGATGATTGAAATCAGCGATTGTATCTTTGATACCGACGATATTCGGATTATTCTTTACAAGATCATAGACTACATCTGCATTAAAACAATATCCTGTAAGGTCCGGAAAATTATAGATAATGATAGGCAGCCTGGTGTGTGAAGCCACATATTTAAAATATGCTTCCACCATATCTGTGCTGTAAACGCTGAAATAAGGATTTACAAGCAGGACACCGTCGACGCCAATGCTTTCCACATATGTTAAGAGCTCCATCGTATTTTCCAGGCAGGTATCCCCGACACCGACAATCACATTTACACGCCCTGCAACATACCGAGTCATTTCATGAATAAAATCTTTCTTTTCCTGTACTGTCATGATACTGAACTCGCCTGAAGTTCCAAGATAAGCAAGTCCGTCAACGCCCTTCTCGATCAGAAAATCAGCCTGCCTCCTGCTTGCCTCTATATCAATCTTATAATTTTCATCAAAAATAGTAATGACCGGTGGATTTACACCGCACAATCTTTTCATAGCTGTATTTCCTCCTTAATGATAACCAAGCTGTTCCGACAATTTCTTTCCTGTCATGAGCAGTTCACTGATTATCTTGTCTTTCTTGGATAACATCCTCTCAATGGGGCCTGAAACACTAATTGCAGCCACCATCCTGCGGGAGCCGTCATAAATCGGGATTGCCGCGCACCACAACCCTTCTTCAATCTCCTGGTCATCTATGGAATATCCCTGCATTCTGAACTGCTTTAACTGCTCCTCAAGATCTTTTTTATTCCGTACTGTCTTGTGGGTATACTCTTCAAAATCAATCTGATCGATAATTTCCCTGCTCTCTTTTTCCGGCAGAAAAGCAAGAAATGCCTTTCCGAGCCCGGTACAATATACAGGCTTTCTGGAACCGATATTCGCATTTGTGTTGATTGTCTGTTCGCACCATTCTTTCGCTATGTATACGATCTCATCTCCGGAAAGAACAGCAAGAAAACAGGTCTCCTCCAGAGCATTCATCAGATGCTTCAAATGTGGAGATGCCATTTTCCCGATGTCAAACCGTGAAGCAGCTATATCTCCTAACCGTACCAGTTTTCCCCCAAGAGAATACCGTTTGCCTTCGTCGATCATCAGATAGCCGTATTCCAGCATGGTCCGCAAAATACCGAGCGTACTGCTGGGAGCAAAGCCAAGACTCTGACTGATATCTTTATTTGTCATCCCGCCGGGAGCTCCTTCCAGAAGTTCAAATATCTGCAATACTCTCTCCGCAGATTTCACTGCCATAACCATACCTCATTTCGCTCACAGGATTTTCCTGCTCTGTAATTTTTATGCGACAAGGCAGGAGTTCAGATTGCTCCGGACTCCTGCTTTTGTTCGTGTCTTTGCAAATAATTATATTACAGAATCAATGTAGAAATCAATCCTACAATTACGATGAGAATGATTCCGACAACAGATGCGATAGCCTCGCCCAGCATATAAGTCTTAACGCCTCCCGAGAAATTAAAACCGCACATATTTGTAACGATCCAGAAACCGGAATCATTAACTGTAGCTCCGAACATCGCTCCGGACAGACACGCCAAAGCGATAAATACCGGATGGATCGGTGTGACTGCCGCAACACTCTGCATGATGGAAAACGTTGTCAGCGAAGCAACCGTTCCGGAACCTGTGATCTGTCTGAACAGAAGCCCGAGAATATAAGCCAGCAGAAGAACAACGACTACATTTCCCGAGATGTTAGAAACCATGCTCTCAATCGCCCCGTTGACGCCTGATGCAGTGATTACTGCCGCAAATGCGCCGCCGGCACCTGTAATGAGGAACACAAGACCTGCGGACTGCAGAGCGTTGTTCGCTGACTCTTCCGTCTTCTTAAGTCCGAGGAACTTGATTGAGATAATTGTAGCCGCGATCACGCCGCAGAGCATGGATATTGTTTTGGTTCCAAGGAATTCTATCACTGCCGGAACATCTCCTGTTGCCGCATCGATCACTGTATTGAGAAGGATCAGCACTACAGGAAGGAAGATCGGGATACCGAGGATGATACCCATGGCGATCATGATACCCAGGTCAAAATCAAAATACTCCGGTGCTGCCAGCGGGTTCGGTGTCGGCGGTACGAGTGTATGTGCAACTGCCGCGCCGATGGAGATAGCTCCCGCGATATAGCCGATTCCTTTATTGATCTTCTTCATAAGAGCTACACCGATCGGAATCAGAATAACAAATGTAACATCAAAGAATACCGGGATGGCGAGGATAAACGCCGCAAACGCAACCGCATACATCGCTTTCGATTACGGGAAAATCTTTACCATGCGGTCCGCGATAACATTGGCTCCGCCGGTGTCGCTGACCATCTGCCCAAGGATGATTCCGAACCCGATCGGGAAACCGATACCGGCGAGCATATCACCGAATCCATTATCAATTACACTTACAAGTCCTGACGTTACCGTCCCGTCCTCTGCCGTGACATCCGTCAGCGGCAGCCCCGTCAGAGCGCCTAAGAGCAGGCCGCCCAGAATCAGGGCAACGGCCGGATTTACTTTAAATTTAGTGATCGCAAGTACGACCAGTACAATAGAAACAACCAGACATACGATCATTAATCCTGTTGACATGATAACCCTCCATTTTCTCTCTGAATACTATTGTAATTTTCCTTTTTACAGATGTGTTCCTTTTGTAACCTCGACCAGTGTCTTATCCTTATTCAGTTCAACACCGAATCCCGGTTTGTCGCTGACTTTCAGCTTACCGTTGACCGGCATAGGCTCATCTTTCAGCAGAGGATAGTACTGAGGAACTACCTTATCTGCCTGAGGAGCCATCATCAGACACTCTGTGATCGGTGAGTTTGTCTTCGTGGTTACATAGTGATAGCTGTATGTACCGCTGCCGTGCGGGATAACCAGTTTGCCGTGAGCCTCTGCCAGATTGCCGATCTTGATCAGCTCTGTCATACCGCCGCACCAGCCGACATCCGGCTGAATTACATCAAGATCACAGTCTTCGATCAACATACGGAATCCGTATCTGGTTGCTTCATGCTCGCCGCCGGTTACCATGATCTGATTGCCTGCTGCTTTTTTAAGATCACGGTATGACCAGTAATCGTCCGGATTGAAGCACTCTTCGATCCAGTTGAATTTAAGATCTGCTGAAGCCTGCATAAGACGTTTTGCATAGTAGAGATCAAGTGCCATCCAGCAGTCCCACATCAGCAGGAACTCATCGCCGCATTTCTCTCTCATATCTGCCGCCAGTTCAATACTCTTCTTTAACCCTTCCATGCCGTCATCCTGTCCGTAAACAAGCGGGATCTTGCCTCCAACAAATCCCATCTCTTTTGCAAGATCCGGGCGCGGACCTGTCGCATAAAATGTAAGTTCTTCACGAACTTTACCGCCGATCATTGCGTATACAGGTTCTTCTCTCAGTCTGCCAAGGAGATCCCAGAGTGCAAGGTCGATAGCTTAGATAGCATTCATTACAACGCCTTTTCTTCCGTAATACAAAGAAGCGCGATACATCTGATCCCAGATCTTCTCGATCTCGCTGGCATCCTTTCCTACGACGAAGCGGTCCAGATGATTCATAACCAGCCACGCCGCCGGATAACCGCCTGTCGTGATACCGAAACCAGTAACACCATTGTCAGCTTCCACTTCAACGACCAGGGTCTTCAGGGCATTGATACCAAAACTCGTCCTTGTAGCTTTATACTCCGGATAGATGCTCATCGGTGTAGCAATCTGCTTGACGATCCAGTGTTCCTCTGACTGATCGTGATAATCCGCCCCGCCTCCTTCAGCAACATACGCGCGGATCGCTGCAATTTTTCTTCCCATTAATGCCATGATTTTGTCCTCCTGTTCTAAAAACTTTTTGGATTCATATATGTGAATCAGATTCTTATTTATTAATATTTTATACCCATTGAATAAATGAGTCAATATATCTGATATATATTTGACATTTATGCACAATTTTTTTATTAATTTTTATGCAATTTAACAATAACATCTTTTTATTTTTACTTTCATATACTGTTCAAGGAATAAAAATAACGCAGGAGAAATCAATGCATTATAATAATCTGTCTCATCATTTAAAAACTATATTTCAATACATACAGAAGATCAGAAAACCGACTGCTTTTATCCTGCTCTTTCTTGCTGCATATGCTGCCGGAGCCGGAGCTGCCTGTCTGACAGAGCATTTTTCTCTGATTTCTCCAGTTGGCTCCCCGGACTATATTCAGTCTGGTCAATACACAGATTTCTCTCAAGACCTTACGCAGACAGAAGCAGTTCCTGCATCGGCAGAGGGGAACTGGGGGCTGAGCTTTCAGGAGGACGGGCGGACTCCCGTCGGTAACGCTACTATGGAAGAGCTTGCCAAATACGATGCATACTATGCCCAGAATACTGACGAAAAAGTGCTCTATCTTACCTTCGATGCCGGCTATGAAAACGGGAACACCGAGTCCATACTGGACACATTGAAAAAGCATAATGTGCCGGCCACATTTTTTGTTGTAGGGACTTACATCGAATCGGATCCCGATCTTATCAGAAGAATGGTTGAAGAGGGACACACTGTGGGCAATCATACGTGGCATCACCCTGATATGTCGCAAATAGCCGATATGGATTCATTCAAAAAAGAGATAACAGATGTAGAGGACGCTTTTCTCGATGTAACCGGTCAGGAAATGACCAGATACTATCGTCCTCCTCAGGGAAAATACAACGAAGCCAACCTTCAGATGGCAAAAGAGCTTGGATATAAAACTTTTTTCTGGAGTCTTGCATATGTAGACTGGTACGAGAACGATCAGCCCACTGAAGAAGAAGCCTTTGACAAGCTCCTCGGCCGGATCCATCCCGGCGCTATCGTACTGCTCCACAGTACGTCATCCACTAATGCGGCGATACTGGATGAACTACTGACAAAATGGGAGGAGATGGGATATCAGATCAGGCCGCTATCAGAACTCATAGGATAAATTCCGATTTTCCGGACTGATAAAGTATCCGCCGGGAGGCAGGTATTGCTAGCGCACCCGCTCTCGCTCGGGACGTAACGCAGCGGTACATAGGAGCGCAAAAGACGCGCTCCAAGTGCCGGCGTTACTCTACGGTGCGTACACAATACCT
>CAJFGR010000054.1 GCA_904377845.1 uncultured Ruminococcus sp.
TCTTTTTCTCTGTCTGTGGATACGTGAGTCAGACTGCAGTAGGTGACTGTGTCCAGACGTTGTGCGTAACATCAGCCGATACGAAAAATCGGAATTTATGTACAGTGACGGAATGCCTTGTCGGTTATGATCCTTGCCGCGATCAGTCCCAGCGGCAGCGCCATAATGATCATCAGTGCGGATACAAGCCACGGGGCGGAGAGGGTCAGAGACATCTCCCCCATATTGTAGACCGCCCGGTACAGATACAATCCGGGAACCATGATAACGATGGATGGAACTGTCACGGATATTCTCGGGTATCCCAGTTTTTTCATCATAAGAGAGGCCAGAAGACCTGCTGTTAATGCTCCGATAAATGCAGCGACAGCTGCGGGGCATCTGGCCAGATCTACAAGTTCCAGTCTGAGTGTATTTGCAACCGCGCCGATGACAGCCGCAGAAGCTGCAATTGGCACAGGACTGTTGAACATGATGGAGAATCCGAAGACCCCTACAAAACTTGTGATCAGCCGTAATACAAGGAGCAGTGCCGGCGACAGGGCCAGATCCGCGAAAGCTCCCGGCGACAGATTCAGTATCAGTGCCATGACCCATGCTGTAATTGTGGAAATGCCAACAATGATCACAGCGTAGGCAAGACGTTCCAGACCGGAACGCATATCCAGTTTCGCAAGGTCAATGCCGCTCGTGATAAATGGAAATCCCGGTATGATAAACAGCATGGCACATATATATCCGACTTCGTGTCCGCCGGCCACAGGGAATATCATCTCAATCAGCCGCAGGGATACGACATAGACCAGACAGGCAAGTGCCACAGAGGATATCACACACAGATATAATGTAAAGTGTTTTCCAATCAGCTTGGAGCGCAGGAAGTTACCCACTCCGGCGCCGATAAATGCACACAGCATTTCGATGGGGCCGCCGCCCAGAAGAAAGGTGAATGCTGCGCAGGCAAAAGCGGCTGCCAGACCGAGCTTGACGGGAGTGTACAGACCGCGGATCTTTTCGATCTCATCCAGTTCCTGATGAAGCTGCTCTCCGGATTTGTGCACGCCGTCAGTCGGAAATTTCTTCACAAAGCGTTCCAGGCGGTCAAGTTTGGACGTGTTTACACCGGTGTTATTCAGGCACAGAGAATTTGTAAAAGTTTTGTGACCGTCAAAGCAGGTGTAGACGATAGTCATAAGACCGATACTGGAAGTACAGGTGACCCCGAGCTGCTCGGAGATCGCATTCATGGAACTTCTGACACGCCATGCCCCTGTCCCGCAGGATAGCAGCATCAGGCCGACCCTGCCGATCAGCGCAGCCTTTACGGGAACACTGGCCTCGGTAATGGGCTTGTCCTTTATGTGTCCGGTATAGTCATGCCAGTAGATATCCATGTGATTGGGAATAATATTATCTTTTACCATGAGAATTCCTTTCGATAACTAAGTATGTACAGATTTACTTCTTACTACATTCAGTATAGATGGATATGTAGAAAAGTCAAGAAAAACAAACGATATCAAGGATTTGAAAAAAGTGTGTAAACCATTAAAAAATAATAAAAAGTATTGACCCTAAAATCTGGTGTGGTATGGTTTTATATAGTGGGTTTTCAGCGGAAAACCGGGAACGATAAGAGAAGGAGAAGATGAAAATGAGCAGAGTGATCGGAATTGATCTTGGAACTACGAACAGCTGTGTATCCGTAGTCGAGAATGATATGCCGGTGATTATACCGAGCGCTACAGGGGCGACGACAACGCCGAGTATTGTTGCCTTTACGAAGAATGGGGAGCGCCTGGTCGGTGAAGCGGCTGCAAGGCAGGCCGTGACCAATCCGGAGCGGACGATCGCGTCTGTGAAACGGCATATGGGAAGCGAATGGTCCGCCCGCATTGACGGGAAAGAATATAAACCGCAGACGATCAGCGCTATGATCCTGATGCAGCTGAAAAAGGATGCAGAGAAATTCTTAGGAGAAGAAGTGACGGAAGCGGTCATTACAGTGCCGGCATATTTTAATGATATCCAGAGACAGGCAACAAAAGACGCAGGCAGAATTGCAGGACTTAATGTTAAGCGTATTATTAACGAGCCGACGAGTGCTGCGCTTTCCTATGGCTTGAACCACGGCGAGCCACAGAAGGTCATGGTCTATGACCTGGGCGGAGGTACCTTTGACGTGTCCATTATCGAGATCGGCGAAGGAATCATAGAAGTGCTGGCTACTTCGGGCAACAACCATCTGGGCGGCGATGACTTTGATGAGCGGCTTGTACAGGGAATTGTGCGGAAATTTAAAGAGAAGACACGGGTTGATCTGTCGAAAGATTTTGCCGCCATGCAGAGAATCAGGGAAGCAGCGGAACGCGCGAAGAAAGAATTGTCTACCAGTGATACCACGCATATCATGCAGCCGTTTATCACACAGGTCAGAGGAGGGGAAGCTCTGCATCTGGATATGGTGATCACGCGGCAGGAGTTTGAAGCAATGATCAGCGACCTGATTCAGAAGACAGAGGATCCGGTAAGAAATGCGTTAAATGATGCTCATATCAGCCCCGCTCAGCTGGGCAGGGTTCTGCTTGTAGGCGGCTCTACGAGAGTCCCGGCTGTGCAGAGAAAAGTAATGGAAATGACCGGGAAAGAGCCTTCCAGGAATATTAATCCTGATGAGTGTGTGGCAAAGGGCGCGGCGATTCTGGGGAGCACGCTTCAAGGCAGGGGACTTGTAGCCGCGGGAACCGGTCAGGATCTGCTCCTGCTTGACGTAACCCCGCTGAGTCTTTCCATAGAGACAGTGGGCGGTGTAGCTACACGTATCGTTCAGAGAAATACCACGCTTCCAGCAAGGTATTCCCAGATATTCTCTACGGCTGCACCTTATCAGAGAAATGTGGATATTCATGTCCTGCAGGGAGAGCGTCCGATGGCAAGGGATAACAAAACTATCGGAAAATTCCGCCTGAAAGGGATAAAGCCGGCTCCGGCAGGCGTGCCCCAGATTGAAGTTACATTTGATATTGATGCAAACGGCATCCTGAAAGTATCCGCCCGGGATCTTGACACGGGAAGAGAACAGTCTATTACCATCACCGCTGACGACAGAATGTCGGATATGGAGATTCAGCAGGCGATGCAGGATGCTCAGAACTATGCGTCCCAGGATCAGGTGAGAAAGGATGCCATTGAATTATTGGGAGATGCAAACAAGCTTCTTATCAGGACAGAGCGCTGCGTGAAAAATGCAGGGAAACAACTGGATCGGGCTGTGAAAAAGCAGGTGAAAGGCGATACTGCAAAGCTTCAGAAGCTTGTGGCGAAATGCAGGCTTGACCGTGTGGATGAGAGTCAGCTTGCTGAGATCAGGGCGGCTAAAGAAGAACTGGAGTTAAGTGCAGGGGATATCCTGAGAATGTATGACGGAGGACAGCAGTAACAGAAACGCTTCAGTCTTTCTGTCCAGATAAATGAAACGTTACCGGAAAAAACTGTTTGACAGACGAGCCGATGCGTTATATTGTAGAATATATAGTGAATGAACAAAAGCGAGGATGCTTGCCCTTAGGGAAAGCGCCCTCGCTTTTGTTTTGCGGTTTTTTTCTGTTATGCAGCAGTGACAGACCGCGTGTGGGGATGAAAGGAAACAGTGAAAGAGGAGGTATAAGATGGGTGCATTTGACAAAATAAAGAGCGGGCTGCCGGGGATGGACGAACTTCTGAATTATATACGGATGGGTGACAATGTAGTCTGGAGTGTATCGAATCTGGAGGATTTTAAATTCTTTGCAGTACCGTTTGCCGAGCAGGCGATCAGGGACGGGAGAAATCTGATCTATATGCGTTTTGCCGATCATGAGCCTCTTCTCACACCGAGGCCGGGGCTTAAGATCTGTGAGTTTGATCCGGACAAGGGGTTTGAGGCGTTTACTGTGGATATCCATGACAGGATTGCTGAAGAGGGAAAAGATGCATTTTATGTGTTCGACAGCCTGTCCTCTCTTCAGTCTGTATGGTACACGGATCTGATGATGGGCAACTTTTTCCGTGTGACCTGCCCTTATCTGTTCCAACTGGATACCGTCGCCTATTTCCCGCTGCTGAGGGGCAGACATTCCTTTGAGGCAGTCGCACGTATCAGGGATACCACGCAGCTTCTGCTGGATGTGTATCGGGGTGACAGGATCTATGTACATCCTCTGAAGGTCTGGAATCGCTATTCTACAAGAATGTTCCTTCCTCATTCGTGCAGCCTCGTGCAGGATGATGACGAAAAGGGGTTCGAGACAGTGGACGGCGGCGTTGCGATGAGCAGGTATTATCAGCTTGTGGAGGAGGAAGAAGAGAAAAACCAGGATCAGAACTATGACAGCCATGACAGGTTTTTCTCGCTTGCGAAGCTGGATTACCAGCGGGGAATTTTCAGCGAGGAGACAGAGAGACAGATCATAGAGAGTACACTGACAAAAGACCGGCGGCTGCAGAAAATGATCAGGAAATACTTCAGACCGAGAGATTATTTCCAGCTTCGGGACCGTATGATCGGCAGTGGTTCCCTCGGGGGAAAAGCATGCGGTATGCTCCTCGCACGGAAGATTATACATACGGAACTTCCGAAATACAGGAAATATTTTGAGCCTCACGATTCCTTCTATATCGGGTCGGATGTCTTTTATACGTATATTGTATCCAACAACTGTTGGGAGACCCGGATTGAACAGCGCACAGAGGATGGGTACTTTTCTAAGGCGGAGGCGTTAAAAGAAGCATTGCTGTCCGGCGTTTTCCCGCCTGATATCAGGGAGAAGTTCATGACTTTGCTGGAATATTTCGGGCAGAGCCCGATTATTGTCCGTTCCTCCAGTTTTCTGGAGGATGGTTTTGGAAATGCATTTGCCGGAAAATATGAATCAGTCTTCTGTGTAAATCAGGGATCTCCGGAGGAACGGCTGGAGGCATTTGAGGCGGCGGTGAGGACGGTGTATGCCAGCACTATGGATATCTCTGCGCTTGAATACAGGAAGCAGAGAGGACTGCAGCACAGTGACGAACAGATGGCTGTTCTTGTTCAGAGAGTATCCGGTTCCTACCATGGCGATTTGTTCTTCCCGGCAGCAGCCGGGGTGGGCTACAGCTACAGTTCCTATCGCTGGAACAAATACATGGATCCGTCAGCGGGGCTGCTGCGGATCGTAGCCGGACTTGGGACAAGAGCCGTGGACCGGCCGGATCACGACTACCCGAGGCTGGCAAATCTTGACCGTCCGGCGGTTCCCATGCAGAACAGCGTGGCAGACCGACACAGGTTTTCCCAGCGTATTATGGATGTGCTTGATACGGGGAAAAATAAACTGACAGAGATAGAGATCGATTCCCTGCTTGAGAACCTGCCTCTTTGGTATAAGAAAGCGGTTATGGAGCGGGACTATGAAGCGGAAGCGGCCCTGAAGCGAATGAATCGCCCGCGGCAGGTCTGGTTTACCACCTGTCAGGGAATTCTGGAAAACAGGGAATTTACGGAATTAATGCAGAAAATGCTCAAGACGCTTGACCGGGTATACGGTAATCCGGTAGACATCGAATACACTGTAAATCTGGACGATCATGGAGAATTTGTCATTAATCTGCTGCAGTGCAGGCCTCTCTATACCGGAGGAAGGGGCACAATCACGGAAATCCCGAGATTATCGGAGAAAAATGTGTTTTTCCGGCTTAAGGATTCAGCGATGGGAAGCTCAGTGAAAGAGAAGATCGATGTGGTAGTGCAGATAGATGCCAGGGCGTATTATGAATACCCGTATGCCCTTAAACCACAGGCGGCGGAAGCAGTCGGTGCGATAAATACATATTATAAGGGAAAGAAAAAGCATATCCTGCTCATGACTCCGGGCAGGGTGGGAACATCCTCGCCAGAGCTTGGAGTGCCGGTGAGCTTTGCACAGATATCGGGATTCTGTGGAATCTGTGAGGTGTCGGACAATCGGGCAGGATATATGCCGGAATTGAGTTACGGGAGTCATATGTTCCAGGATTTGGTGGAAGCAGGGATATTCTACTGCGCACTTTGGGGAGATGAGAGAACCGTGCGGTATGACAGGGAATTTTTCGGCAGGCTACCGGATCTGTTCTTGAAGATCTGTCCGAACCGGGAGGAACTGGCTGGGATGTTCCGGGTGACAGAGCCGGAAGATCTGTGGTATTGGAACAATGAGCAGACCGGAGAGACTGTGTGCGGGACTCGCCCGTGCAGGGAGACCGGGACCATTCCTACGGTTTCTTCATTTCACTCTAAAAGTACAACATAATTGAACAGAGAATTTTAAGAACGGACTTCATGGCCGGCGGAGGATTTTGTCTCAGGGAAATTCCGATCTGTCAGGCCTGTACCGTCCAAACCGTGCAGGATCAGGCGTGTGGCCAGAGGGATCATCTCCTCGATGGGAATCTGCTGCCAGTCCATTTCCCATTGACGGTAGACTACGCCGAGACAGACAGAAAAATATGTGATGATCAGATTGCTTTCAAAGCGGTTATATTCAGGAAAGCTTTCATATTTTGCAAAAAAATGTTCACGGATCAGGTCTGAAGGAGTTTTAGCATCCGGAATATTGCCTTTGATCGAAAGGATTTTTTTATCAACAGGATCAAGAGCCGCCATGAACTGAAAACTGTGCCGGATGATTTCCTCCGCATCGTCAGGAAATACTGTCTCGGAGATCATCCGGAGAGTGGGCTCCATGAGTTTGAACTGAAGCGCGGTGAGCAGATGATCAAGGGAAGGGTAATGCAGATAAAATGTTTTACGGTTGATCTGCGCCCTTTCTGTAAGCTCTTTGATCGAAATTTTGGAATATTCGGTTTCTTCTATCATTTCACGGAATGTTTTCTCTATCAGATTTTCATTTTTTATAAATCTCAGATCATGTTTTGACGTGCGGTTCATTTTACTCTCCTTATGACGTTAATCTAATTCTAAATTAATACACATATTTAAAAAAATGTATATTAAGCCACATGAAAGAACATATGCCCATTGTAGCAAAAATGTATTTTTATTATTATAATACCAGAGAAAAAAACAATCAACGGGGGGATATTAATACACTCGTGAGAAATAAACAAAACAAACGATGGAGGTATGAAATATGAAATTTCGTTATATTACAATTGAAAGAGAATATGGAAGCGGAGGTACAAAGATAGCAAGGAGTCTGTCTGAGGCTACCGGCGTTCCGTGTTACGGATATGAAATCCTTGAAGCCGTGGCTAAAAAGCAGGGAATCCCGGTGGAGAGAATTAATCAGTACGAAGAGAAGGCAACAGGCAGTCTGCTCTACGCGATGTTTGTAATGAGCCGCGTGCAGACAGGCGATCCGAATATGCTGACGACAGAAGGCAAAGTATTCCTGGATGAACAGCTTGAGATCCGCAGACTTTCAATGAAAGGTCCTGCAATTTTCCTCGGACACTGTGCATCAGAAGCTTTGCGTGATCAGAAGAATCTTGTTAAGGTATTCATCCACTCTGAAGATGAGAATGAGGTAAAGAAGAGGATTACGGAAGATTACGGAATTGCACCGGCAGATGTGGAGTCAACGCGCAAGTTTTATAACAAAAAGAGAGCCGGATATTTTCGCGCAAACACGGGAAATGAATGGAAGGATCTTAAGAATTACGATATAGTACTTGACTCGTCAAAGCTGGGAATAGAAGGTTGTGTCAACATTCTCAGAGGTGTGTTTGAGTAATTTTCTTAAAACAGGCAAATCTACATATTGTAAAAAGTGCGGAAAACACGGATAAGGAAAGAGGGTATAATGTATGTGGCTTTTCTATGCCGCGGGTTCCGCTTTTTTTGCCGGAGTAACTTCAATTCTGGCAAAGTGCGGAATAAGGAAAACGGACTCTACCGTAGCGACGGCGGTGCGCACGGTGGTAGTCCTTATTTTTTCATGGATTATGGTACTCGTATCGGGTTCTTTTGGTCAGATTACTTCTATCAGCAGCTATACGTTTCTCTTCCTGGTTCTGTCAGGAGCAGCAACGGGTGCGTCATGGCTGTGTTATTTTAAAGCACTGCAGTCAGGAGATATTAACAAAGTTGTGCCGATTGATAAATCCAGCACAGTCCTTACAATCATCCTGGCGTTGATTTTTCTGCATGAAGGTATTTCCCTGCCGAAGACTGTGGCTGTGATTGCCATAGCAGTGGGGATTCTGCTGATGATCGAGCGCAAAGATGTGGAAGAGACGAAAAAGACCGGAAGAGGCGGATGGTTTCTCTATGCCGCAGGCTCCGCATTTTTTGCCAGTCTGACAGCAATCCTCGGGAAAGTCGGTATTTCCGGTGTGGAATCTAATCTTGGGACAGCTATTCGTACCTGTGTCGTGATCATCATGGCGTGGGGAATGGTATTTGTCACCGGTAAACAGCGGGAAGTGATGCGCATCGGGAAGAAAGAACTGGCATTTATCTGTCTCTCCGGTGTGGCGACAGGGGCATCATGGCTGTGTTATTACCGGGCGCTTCAGGAGGGGCCTGCCAGCATTGTAGCACCTGTGGATAAGCTGAGCGTACTGGTAACAGTGGCGTTTTCCTATTTTGTATTCGGAGAAAAACTAAGAACGAAAGAGGCCGCAGGACTTGCGCTGCTTACCGCGGGAACAGTGGCAATGGCGGTTTTGTGAACGGTCTGAATTTATAAGATACAGTAAACCAGCATCCGTCGTCAGAACGTGCGGATGCTGCGTGTTATGCCGGAAACTTAACAGTCTCCGGCATAGTATGATACAACTGCAAAATAATCTGTCGGATAATCAAATTCCAGCGTGAGGGGCAGACATTTTCCATTCTCAAGGTATTCTGCCTGCAGCCTGTGCTGGATACCGGTACGGCCGTTGATATCCGTTCTCTTTCCGTCAGGCGATACAACCATGATTCTGCCGACACACTGATTTACCACTTTCAGAAAATTCTTCATGTTCAGGATATTTAACTTTATCATTGCGCAACCTCCTTAACTGAAATCGATCTTTTTATCCTTATTTCAATTATTACTATAGAGGTTTTATGTCTTATGAAATATCCCTTTTCTGTCAAATTTTATTATTATCCTGCCATTTTCGGCGGTATTCCAGAGGAGTATAACCGGTATGATCTTTGAAGGTCTTTCCGAAATAGCTGCTGCTCCCAAGACCGCAGGCATGACCGACGGCTGTCACGGAAATCTTTTCAGAGATATGATCGTGTATGTAGATCATCATTGTTTTTATCTTGTCGTCCGTTTTCCTGTCCGAAGTTGCTTCGCTCTGCAGGGCGGGGGAGGGGAAATACACGAAAAGGACCGGAGAGAGTGATCAGATGGAAGAGATAAAGAGAAGGAACGGAAGTTTTATTGCGTTTGAATATAAGGAAGTGATCGCGGATATTGGTCAGGCATCTTTTCTCATAGACGGATATGCAAATTTCGGTTGGGAGATCGATGAAAATGTAATGCCGGATATGACGGAAAGGTATTCCGCGAATAAAGGAATGCATCAGCACAAAAAAGTCGTTATCCGGATGAAGCGTGCATTGCGGAGATCGGAAATCTTGAGAAAGAGAAGACATCCCGTCCGTCTATACTTGCGCTGACTGTGGGAATTCTGGGCACGGCATTTATGGCGGGAGCGACATTTGCAGTGACGGCACAGCCGCCTCATATTCTGTTATGCATTATTCTGGCGATACCGGGATTCCTCGGCTGGATCCTTCCGTATTTCCTGTACAAAGCAGGCGTCAGAAAGCAGACAGAGAAGATGACGCCGCTGATCGAAGAGAAGTATGACGAGATTTATGAAATCTGCGAGAAAGGGAATAAATTATTGAACTAGAAAGATGGGATCTGAAGCATTACAGCTCCAGGTCCCATCTTTCTTCAATAACTCCGTCACCCCATTCGGATTTATCCCGGCTCCACACTTTGTAAAACCCATGTGTTTCATAGATATGCCTTGCTACAACCTGTGCGGTGATGGTCAGGAGAAATACTTTTTTATAGCCTTTTTCCCGGCAGAAATCGAGAGCCAGATTGATAAGCCGGTTACCGTATCCGCGTTTGCGCATTTCAGGCTCCAGCATGAAGAAGCGCAGCTGTGCGGTATTATCATCCACCCTGGCAACGGCGATGCTTCCGGCAGGAACGCCGTTGCACTCCAGTATATTCAGGCAGTCGGTTCTGGGGTTATATTTGTCCGCAAATTCATAGACGATATGATCCACATAGGCGGAGAACACGTCAGAAAGATGGCGCTCCGCATAATAAAGCGTCTTATGGCGGGGATCACATACTCAATACAATGATTTGTGGACTTAGTCCACTTTCATAGAATGATACATTTTATGGACTCTGTCAACAAAATGTATTAAACGCATGATTTAACTGTGGAAAAACATTATGTAACTATTGACATTACAACATTAAGGTGATATTCTGACAATGCAAGATGTAATAATTAATATTACAATAATGCCGGCGGACAGCTGTTCGGGAAGGATGCGTGCAGGAGGCCGGCGTCCAGGAGGCAGATATATGTCGATTAGAATGTCAAACAGAGAAGAAACAGAAAAAACATCGGATCAGTCCCGTAATAAACAGGAGGAGCGGCTTGACTATCTCCTGAACAAATTCAAGGAGGATTCTGTTCAGTACAGAGATCTGGAAACCGGTGAGGATTATGACGAGAAACGTAAATATCTCCGGTCTCTTATGAATATCCGTATGCCGGGACCGATGGACGAAGATGTAGTGCGGGTTCAGGATGAATTTCTTACCGAAGAGGCGAAAGAGAAAGGAATTGTAGAGCTTAAGGATATACCAGCAGCGGAAGAACAATACGGAAGTAATCATCCTTATGCAGATAAGATTTCCATCTGGCAGGGAGATATTACCAGACTGCACGTGGGAGCCATTGTCAATGCGGCAAATTCCCAGATGCTGGGGTGCTTTGTGCCCTGCCACGGATGTATTGACAATGCCATCCACAGCGCCGCGGGGATCGAACTGCGAGAGGCGTGCGGTCATTATATGAACCGGAAACGAATGCGGTATGGCCGCCGCTACGAGGAGCCCACAGGACAAGCGGTCCTTACAGCGGGATATAATCTGCCCGCAGAGTATGTAATCCACACGGTAGGACCCGTTGTGGGAGGATATCTGAATGAGGAACTGAGGAGTGACTTAAAGAACTGCTATATGAATGTACTGAAATGCTGTGTGGAGCATAGGATACGTTCCGTGGCATTCTGCTGCATCAGCACAGGAGAATTCCATTTTCCAAATGCTGAGGCGGCCAGGATCGCGGTGGAGACTGTGACGGAATTTTTAAAAGAGTACAGCGGGGAATTTGACAGAGTTATTTTTAATGTATTCAAAGATATAGATAAAGAACTGTATGAAAAGGAACTGAGATAACACAGTAACGGCTGCAGATGATTATGGGAAGGAGATAGAGATTTTATGCAGATATCAAGCAGATTTACTATTGCGATTCATATGCTGACGTGTATGGAGACGTTTAAAGAGGAGTATAAGATAACCAGTGATTTTCTTGCATCCAGTATCAATGTGAATCCGGTCATCATCCGACGGATACTGTCCCAGCTGAAAGACGCGGGACTGATCGAGGTAAAGAGAGGAACAGGCGGGGCAGCCATCATACAGCCGCCGGAGAAGATCACGTTTCTGGATGTCTACCGGGCTGTGGAATGCATAGAGGAGAATACGTTGTTCCATTTCCATGAAAATCCGAATCCGGAATGTCCGGTAGGAAGAAATATCCATAATATACTGGATGATAAGCTGATCCGGGTGCAGGAAGCCATGGAACGGGAATTAAAGGCAATCACCCTGGCAGATGTAATGGATGATCTGGAGAAAATCCTGAGAGGAGGAAGGCAATAATGTTTTCCGGACTGTTTGCACAGAAAAAGTCTGAGACATATAATGATAAAATTGCCCGTCTGAAGGACGCTCTGGATGAGGCGGACGCCGTTATTATTGGAGCGGGGGCAGGACTTTCCACATCGGCAGGTTTTGTATACGACGGAGAACGCTTTGAAAAATATTTCAGGGATTTTAAAGAAAAATACGGATTCCGGGATATGTACTCCGGCGGCTTTTATCCTTACGATACACTGGAAGAACACTGGGCGTACTGGAGCCGTTATATCTGGATCAACCGTTATGCGGACGCCCCGAAACCGGTGTATGACGAGCTGTTTGCACTCGTAAACCATAAAGATTATTTTGTCCTGACGACAAATGTGGATCACTGTTTCCAGAAAGCAGGATTTGACAAGAAAAGGCTTTTCTATACGCAGGGAGATTACGGGCTGTTCCAGTGCTCGGAACCGTGCTGCCAGAAGACGTGGGATAATGAAGACGTGATCCGGCAGATGGTCGAACAGCAGAAAGATATGCGTGTTCCGTCCGAACTTGTGCCGCACTGCCCGAACTGCGGGAAACCCATGTCTATGAACCTCCGTGCTGACGATACGTTCGTGCAGGATGAGGGCTGGTACGCAGCGTCGGAGCAGTATTCAGAATTCGCGAAACGGCATCAGGGCATGAAAACGCTCTATCTGGAGCTGGGAGTAGGGTATAATACCCCCGGTATCATCAAGTATCCGTTCTGGCAGGCAGCATACCGGAATCCGAAGGCGGTATATGCGTGCATCAATTACGGGGATGCGGCGGCCCCGAAAGAGATCGCGGAGCGGTCGATCTGTATAGATGGGGATATTGGAGAGATACTGATAGAATTATAAGACGGCAGATTCCATTTGAATTCTAAAACAGAAAAATGCTAAAAGTTGCAAAAATCTTTTCTAAAGCTGTGCTGATATATTGAGATGGTATTTGTATCGTGATAAAATAGAAAAGAAAACTGTGTTTGGTTGCAAAAATCTTTTGCAAGGAGGTTGCTGAATGGAGATTCGCAGAAATTTCTATCTGGACAAATTGATAAAAAGAAAGAACAACGGACTTATTAAAGTTATCACTGGTATTCGCAGGTGTGGTAAGTCCTATCTGCTCAATAACCTTTTCTATCATCATTTACTAGAGAGCGGCGTGGATGTTGACCATATCATACGTTTTGCCTTTGACTCAGCGGATGATCTGTACTTGATCGGCGAAAGCCTTATTGGGATTGAAAAAGAAAAGCGTGGGGTAGACCCGGAAAAATTCATGGCTTATGTCCGAACCAAAGTCGTTGACGATGGAATGTATTATTTGCTGCTTGATGAAAT
>CAJFGR010000055.1 GCA_904377845.1 uncultured Ruminococcus sp.
TGAAAAAGAAAAGCGTGGGGTAGACCCGGAAAAATTCATGGCTTATGTCCGAACCAAAGTCGTTGACGATGGAATGTATTATTTGCTGCTTGATGAAATTCAGATGTTGGATTGTTTTGAAGCTGTACTGAACAGTTATCTGCGTAAGGATAACATGGATGTATTTGTGACAGGAAGTAATGCAAAGCTCCTGTCAAAAGATATTGCTACTGAGTTTGCCGGCCGTGGCGATGAAGTTCATATGTATCCTTTGAGTTTTGCAGAGTTTATGTCTGTATATGAAGGTGATAAGTATACGGGACTGTCCGAATATATGCTCTATGGCGGCATTCCCTTAGTCGTTTTGCGTGATGGGGCAAATGATAAAGCTGCGGCATTGCAGAATCTGTTCAGTGAAATATATATCCAGGATATATGCAGGCGGAACCGTGTCAAGAACATCGGCGAATTGGAGGATCTGCTGAACATTCTTTCTTCTGCGATTGGTTCTCTGACCAATCCGGAGAAGCTTAAAAACACTTTTAGAACTGTGAAGAAATCTAAAATAACTTCCAATACCATTAAAAAGTATTTGGATTATTTTGAAGATTCATTCCTGATCGAGTCCGCGCAGCGCTATGACATCAAGGGAAAGTCATATATTGAAACCCCAAAAAAATATTACTTTTCTGACCTTGGACTTCGGAATGCAAGAATTAACTTTCGTCAATTTGAACAGACTCATTCCATGGAAAATGTGATTTACAATGAGCTTCGTATGCGTGGTTACAGCGTGGACGTAGGAGTTGTACCTATTGCTGAAAAAGATCGGAACGGGAAAGTAATACGTAAACAGTTGGAAGTCGATTTTGTGTGTAATCTTGGTTCTTCCAGATACTATATTCAATCCGCCTACACCCTGCCTGATGAAGCAAAGCGCACTCAGGAGGTTAGACCATTCAGAAAGATTGATGACTCTTTCAAGAAAATCATCATTACCAGAGATATGGTGCCGGCGCAGTATGATGAATATGGTATCCTGACCGTAAACATCTATGATTTTCTGCTTGACCCGAAATGTCTTGAAAAATAAAAAAGTAAGCCCAAATGCCGAAAAAATAATTGCCAAATTACCAAAAAAGGAGCGTAAACATATGCATGACATCTGGAATCCGTGGCACGGCTGCAGGAAGTGTTCGGAAGGGTGCGAAAACTGTTATATGTACTTCCTCGACCGGATGCGGGATCAGGATGGAAGCCGGATCTACCGGACGAAGAACGGCTTCCGCTATCCGCTGTCAAAAGACCGGCAGGGCAAGTACAAAGTAAAAAGCGGAGAGATGATCCGGGTCTGCATGACTTCGGATTTTTTTCTTGAGGAGGCGGATGCGTGGAGGGACGACGCGTGGTCGGTTATGCGGGAGAGAAAAGATGTGAAGTTTTTCTTGCTGACGAAGCGGCCGGGGCGTGTCTCTTCTTGTCTCCCCTACGACTGGGGAGAGGGATGGGACAATATATTCTTCAATGTGACCTGCGAGAACCAGCAGCGGGCGGATGAGAGAATCCCGATCCTGTTTGAGCTTCCTTTTAAGCATAAAGGAATCATGACCGCCCCGCTGATAGGTCCGGTAGATATCGAAAAATATCTGGCGGCAGGGCAGATCGAACAGGTGATATGCGGCGGGGAGAATTATGACGGTTCCCGTCTGTGCCGCTATGAGTGGGTGAAGCTCTTAATGGTATCGCTGATCATGTCGTTGCACTGCTCGAAAGAACTGACAAAACCCAGATCAATGAGGCTGCCTGTCAGGTTGTCCGTGGAGATTGTCACAGATTTTGCAGCGTTGGGCGCCACAAAGGTGCCGCTGCCTGTCACCGCATAGATCAAGCCTTTGAGCTCGCATATCCGATAGGCCCGGGTGACAGTTGTAAAGTTGATGTCCAGAAAATCCCCCAGCTCCCTCTGGGGCGGGAGCTTTGTGCCGGGAAGCAGAAAACCTGCGGCAATATCCTTTTCAAGCTGTTCGGCAAGCGAAAGGTAGATGGGGCGTTTTAATTTGCTGCGCTCCGGCTTCCATGACATGGGATAATTTAGGAATGAATTAAAAGGCATGGGGACTCCTTCTTAAGCTTTCTGATCGTCCGTTCAGCCGCGCCATTCGGAAATCCGTACTGGCGTGCTAACCGCGGCTGCGCCGCTGATTTCCTCATAAGCAGGCGCTCACCTCATACATATGACCGCTCGAAAAATCATGCGAGCATGATTTTCTCTCCCGCTCAATGTATGGCTGAACTGGTGAAAAACATTGTATTCCATACAATTATGCTGTTGAATGTATGGAAATACAATGATAATCTAGATACAGTTATATTTAGGGAGGGATGGCTATGCAGACAAGATCTAAAATGTTAAAGAAAGCTTTTACTACGGCATTCCCCTATACGATACCGATTTTTGCAGGATTCTGGTTTCTGGGGATTACATATGGGATCTATATGAATGTGTCGGGGTTCAGTTTCTGGTATCCAATGCTGATGAGTATTACCATATTTGCCGGCTCCATTGAATTCGTGACTGTCAATATGCTTCTTGGGGCATTTAATCCGCTTCAGGCCTTTGCTATGACGCTGATGATCAATGCGAGACACCTGTTCTATGGGATTTCCATGCTGGACAAATTCCGGGGAGTCGGCAGGAAGAAGTTTTATCTTATATTCGGGATGTGCGATGAGAGTTTTTCCATCAACTATACCGCAGATATTCCGGAAGATGTTGACCGGGGGTGGTTTATGTTTTTTGTCACACTTCTGAATCATTTTTACTGGTTCTCAGGTGCGACACTGGGAGGAATCTTCGGTTCCCTGATCCATTTCAACACGGAAGGACTGGAATTCGTTATGACGGCTATGTTCGTGGTGATCTTTATGGAGCAGTGGCTCAAAGAAAAGAATCATACGAGTTCGCTTCTGGGGCTGGCAATTTCCCTGCTCTGCCTCATCGCTTTCGGTGCGGATAACTTTATCATACCGGCAATGCTGGCAATCCTTGTGGTGCTGACTATGTTGAGGCGGCCCCTTGAAACCGGCGGAGCAGCATCCGGTAACGCAGAGAAAGATGCTGACGGCGGAGATGCGGGGCAATGCAGAATAGACATCAGTGAATCCGGGAGAGGAGGAGAAGCACAGTGACTTTGACACAACAGATCATAACAGTAGCAATGGTAGTCCTGGGCACGGCGGTGACACGTTTCCTGCCATTTCTTATCTTCCCGGCAGGGAAGCAGACGCCGAAGTATGTACAGTATCTTGGGAAAGTGCTCCCGGCGGCAGTATTCGGACTGCTCGTCATTTACTGTCTGAAGGATGTGAGTATCCTCACCGGAAGCCACGGTATCCCGGAGTTGATCGCGATATTGCTGGTAATCATGCTGCATGTGTGGAAGCGTCAGATGCTTCTCTCTATTGCGGGTGGTACAGTGTGCTATATGCTGCTGGTGCAGGTGGTTTTCTGATTCGCTGCAGGCTGTAAATTTATAAAACAGAACTGCAATCGTTTCATAGGAAAAACAATTTATCTGGTAACAGGTGCGGCAGGATTTTTAGGGAGCCATGTATGCGATGAGCTTCTGGAGCGCGGCGATCATGTGCGTGCGCTGGTGCTTCCGGGGGACAAATCGGTGAAATATGTATGGAAGAAGTGATGATAATATGCCCATTCTTCTGTGCCATGAACTCCGGCAGAAGAGCTCTTGTCAGGTCTGAGGAACCGTATCTGTCAGCTCGTCATTCTGCACGAACAGCCAAAGGACACCGATAAGGATATTTCCTGGCGGAAGTATATGGACGAGCGGCTGGCAGTGACATTTCCGGCAGATCATCCGCTTGCCGGAAAAGAGACGATCACTTTTCGAGATCTGACAGGCTTGAGCATTCTTGCAGGTATATTAAATCTGCAAACTGCTTTTTTCACGCTTCTTGTCCAGATTATAGAGAATCTTCACCATTTGTTCAGGAGTCTCTCTGTACCCGCGCAGAATCCATGCATTGACGATACCGTAAAGAGCATAGGCGGTTCCGTATTGCTTATAATAGGTAGGTATATCTTCCTCCTGCTTGTCAGGAGCTAATACTTTCAAATAAACATCCAGGATAACTTTCTGATGTCCGGTGCGATAGAGTATATCGTTAATATCCCTGATCGAAAGGCAGAATTCAAAAAAAAGGAGTGTGGTCTTATGCAGATCGGCCTGATGATCTGGGATATGATTTTCTTCTGAAAAGCGGTTCCACAGGCATAATATTTTAAATACCAGAACTTCGTCCTTTGTTTTAAAGTAACGGAAATAAGTGGAACGTCCGACGTCTGCTCTGGCTGTCATCTCTTCAATACTGATCTTTTCGATGGGTTTTTCTTTCATTAATTCCAAAAGAGCGGTTCCCATACATTCTTTCAGATAGTCTGTAGTAGCTGTTGATCTGCGCATAAAAAGATCTCCTTTTAGAAATTTTATATACAGTGGAACGATTTCGACAGATAGTCTCTTTGAAACTAAAGCGGCTATTTTGTTTCACTTTTTGAGAATGCTTGATTTCTATTTAAGCTATGATATTATTTTGTGTGGTACGATAGTATCATTTATACTAACATTCCTCATATGTGCTGTCAATACAATCGGTTAAGACGGCGTATAATAAAAAAGTAGTTAATGAAAAAGCGGGGGTGCTGTGAATGCTTCAAACGGTGTTATTTATTTGTATGGGGTATTTATCCGGAAGTGTATTATATGCTTTGATTTTCGCCAGAATATTTAAAAAGGGAGATATTCTTGAACAAAGCAGCGACCATAATCCCGGAACGGCGAACGCCTTTATGTACGGTGGATTCTGGTGCGGCTTATTTACGCTGCTGTTCGATCTGCTCAAAGGGTTCATCCCGGTATATTTGTTCATGCATTACGGAAATGCAGTTAAAGTCGATCCTTTTATGGCGGCTCTGGTAATAGCCGCTCCGGTGGTCGGACACGCTTTCCCGTTGTTTTATGGATTTCACGGAGGTAAGGGGATCGCTGTTACATTCGGCTGCCTGGCAGGGCTTTTCCCTGCACTGGAGGCATTTTGGGTCCTGGTGTTCTTCTTTATCGGTTTTTCGACTGTATTGCAGATTTCACCCCACTTCTACCGGACGATTTTTGCATATGCCTTTTCTCTCGTGATCATGTTCAGAGAGATTGGAAATCCGGCTGTAGTCTGGGGGTTTTTCCTCATCACTGCCGTTGTATTGATACGGATGCTTACCAGCAAAGAGGAACGAAAATGTTTGGAGGTGAAACTGCTTGGATGCTCTCATACTCTCATGTGGGACAGGCGGCGGACATAATGCTGCGGCATCTGCGGTGGCAGAAGAACTCACACGCCGCGGCCATCGGGCGACGATGCTCAACCCCTACACGCTGTACAGCAAGGGGCTGGCAGAAAAGATCAACAACTTTTATATAAAGCCGGTTCAAAAAGCGCCAGCTGCATTTGGAGCGGCTTACAGTGCAGGACAGTTATACAGACGTCTGCCTGTTCGCTCTCCAGTGTATTTTGCCAATTACGGTATGGTCTCTCGCATGGAAGAGTACCTGAGCCGGAATCACTTTGATATTATCATTACGACACATCTGTTCCCGGCGGAAATTTTAACCTGCATGAAGCAAAAAGGAATCCACATTCCAAAGACCGTTTTCATTGCCACGGACTATACCTGCATCCCGTTTACGGAGGAAACGGAGTGCGATGCTTACATTATTCCATCCGATAAACTAAAGGAGGAGTTTGCAGACCGCGGGCTGCCCGATGAAAAGCTCTATCCGCTGGGCATACCGGTGGACAGATGTTTTTCTCAAAAAGAGTCCAGACAGGTTGCCTGCAGACGGCTGGGGCTTGATCCGGATAAAAGATATATTCTTGCAGCCGGCGGCAGTATGGGCGGCGGGAAAGTGAAAAAAGTAATTCAGACGCTTGCCGATGAAATTGCCGCGCGTAAGGATATGGAACTGATCGTTATATGCGGTTCTAACAAGCAGATGTATAATGAATTGATCCAAAAGGCGCTGTCCGGTGTTACGGTCATAGGTTTTACATCGGATATGGCAGAGTACATGAAAGCAGCAGATCTGTTTGTCACAAAACCCGGCGGCCTGTCATCCACAGAAGCAGCGGTGTGCGGAATTCCGTTGATCCATGTCGCGCCCATTCCGGGATGTGAAACATACAACGCCAGATTCTTCAGTGACTATGGGATGAGCCGGTATTGTCACACATCAAACCGTGAGTTGGCGGATGCATTAAAAATATTGGACAGCGAAACAGAGAGTGACGCAATGGTAAGGAACCAGCGGAAGATGATCCGGCCGGATGCGGCTGAGCGGATCAGTGATTTTGCGGAAAGGATAGCGTTTGCTTCTCAGGAAGATGCTGTCATGAACAGAGAAATTTGCCTTTCAGAGTAATTTGGGAGGCAAATCCGGAAATTGAGGTGTTCTACATAAAGGATGCACATGGCGTTATCGCTGATTTCTCAGGAAATCCTTCAGGACATCTTCCGCAATACATTCATTGATTGCTTTCTCCACTGCCTCCTTGAGTCTGCTGTTATTTGATCCGGAAATATTGAGCATCACTGCTTCCAGCTGTAGTTTTGGGTCCTCCACCTTCAACCTGTACATATCCGACAGCCTCAGGGGCGTCTCCTCCGGCATATCTTTTTCCCCATTGTAGAAGATAACAAACTCCGGCGGAGGAATCTGTACCGTCTTTGTTCCGTACAGATTCTCATTCCTCGTCATTCCCGCATAAAGCTGGGCTATATAGATAAGGAAACGAAGCGGAAGGTTCGGATTGTAGGTGGACTGATGTTCATACAGGGAAAGCCGTCCGTCAATCAAAAATTGATGCGACAGTTCCATTAAGTTCTGCATTGCCTTTTGGGACAGAATTTGTCTGTACAACGCCTATACGAGCGACATAAACCACTCAACAGTCGCCGGATCGTAGTGGGAGAAGAACAGGCTGTTTCCTGTATCCAGCGCCTCGATCTCTTTCATCTCCTCATCGGTCAGGGAGAAGTCAAAGATATTAAAGTTTTCTTCCATACGGTTCTTGTGTGTAGACTTCGGGATCAGCACTACATCGCTCTGAAGAAGGAAACGAAGCGCTGTTTGAGCTACGGATTTGCCGTATTTTTCGCCGATCTTTTTCAGCACCGGATTGTTGAAATAGTCGTTTTTGCCTTCTGCAAAAGGTCCCCATGACATAATCTGAGTTCCGTTCTTTTTCATATATTCTTTTGCAACCTTCTGCTGCTGGAACACATGAGTCTCCACCTGATTTACAGCCGGTTTGATCCGGGAGAAATGGAAGATATCCAGATAACGGTCCGGATAGAAGTTGGACACACCGATGGCGCGTACTTTGCCCTCATCGTAAGCCTCTTCCATTGCGCGGTAAGTTCCGTAGTAATCGCCGAAAGGCTGATGGATCAGGAGCAGATCGATATAATCTGTCTGCAGCTTTTTCAGAGACTCTTCGATAGAAGCTTTTGCTTTCTCATATCCTGCGTTTGAAATCCATACCTTTGTTGTGATGAAAAACTCTTCTCTCGGAAGTCCGCTTTTTTTCAGGGCATTACCAACCCCTTCTTCGTTGCCGTACGCCTGAGCGGTATCAATACTGCGGTAGCCTGTCTCGATCGCTTCCAGCACGCAACGCTCTGTCTCCTCCGGCGGTGTCTGATATACTCCATATCCTAATTTCGGCATCTTGACGCCATTATTCAATGTAACATATTCCATGATAATTCCTCCGTTCTTTTGAATATTGATTTCCTGTTTCCAATTACAAGTTTACATCCGAAGAGAAAAAAAGTACAATAAGAATACAGGAATCCAGATTCCTGAAAATGAATAGTGAAAGTGTGGATAAATATGTTAAATCTATTGGAACTTGAGCAGCTTGCCGCATTTGCAGAATACGGAACATTGTCAAAGGCCGCTGAAAAACTGAATATTTCACAGCCTACGATCACAAGGACGATGCAGCATCTTGAGGATGAGTTTGGTGTGCCATTGTTTGAACGAAGTAAGAATCACATTTCTCTGAATGAAACAGGACGACGGGCTGTCGGTTATGCCGGACAACTTTTAAAAGACGCAGAGAAAGCAGTGGAAGACGTCCGGGCGTTTGACAGGAGTCTGCATACGATCACAGTCAGCTCCTGTGCGCCCGCGCCGCTGTGGCGTCTGCTCCCCATGCTGTCGGATGCATTTCCGGATATGACGCTCTCATCCTCTATTAAGAATACTCCATCGGTTCTGGAAGATGTGAAATCCGGTCACTGCCTTCTTGCGGTGCTGCCGGATATGCCCGAAGAGGGGAGTATTCCTGAAACGTACTGCAGCCTTCCTTATATGAAAGAAAATCTGGCAGTGTGTGTTCCTTCTTCCCATGCGCTTGCCGAGTATAAAGAGCTTTCTTTTGAAGTGCTCAACGGATATAACTTTCTGCTGGGTACAAGACTCGGGTTCTGGGATGACCTGTGCCGGGAGAAAATGCCGGCATCAAGGTTTCTGGTACAGACGGATCAGTTTACAATGCAGGAACTGATCCGGGAATCATCGCTTCCCTGCTTTGTAACAGACGTAGCGGTATATGATGAAAAAACTTTTGGAGACAGGATCGTTATACCGATTATGGATCAGGCGGCGAAGATTACATTTCATATAGTATATGACGGGGCAAATAAAAAATGTGCAGGCATATTTGCACAGCTTTTTAATCCCTGATCAGCGCAGATGATTTTTACGGGTACATTTTATCTGGCTTTTAATATTTCAGAAACAAAACAGAAACGCTTCTTCAACATTGAGAGGATATCCTTTATATCGTCGAAAGGAAATAAAGATCACATAAAGAAAGAAGGAGCAGAAGAAAATGAAAAAGAGTACATTTGTTGCAATGATCTTGGGAATCGTGATCGGTATCGTAGGAATTGTCGTACTGTTGAGCCTGATTCCGCTGACAAAAGGATTGAAATAGTACATTTAGGGAGAGGACAAACAATTTGCCCTCTCCCTTTTTACGCATTCTTTGCCTTATATTCCAGCCCCCAGTCCTGCAAAGCATCGAGGATGGGCTTGAGACTCTGCCCAAGTTCGGTCAGGGAATATTCTACCCGGGGCGGAACTTCCGCATAAACTTTGCGGTTGACAAGTCCGCTGCTTTCCATATCACGCAGCTGCGCGGTCAGTACTTTTTGCGATACACTTCCGATAGATTTTTTCAGTTCGCCGAAGCGCTTGGTGCCGGGGAGAAGATCCCTCAGGATCAGAACTTTCCATTTATCGCCGATAAGTGTCAGTGTCGTTTCCACCGGACACGCGGGCAGATCTTTCTTAGCCGCTGACTGGTTTGCCATAACAATTCCTCCTGTCTGTAAAGCGGATATCTGATATCCGTCTCTCTGTTCATATATAATTGCTCAGCACATCTGATGTCTGAACGGTTACATTACAGATATTATACTACCCTTGCTTATATTATTACAATAGCGAAAAACCTCATAAATTCGCAATAGTATCCTTTTGGTAACTATCACACAAAAAAGTGCTTACTTTACATTAGAAACTATGAATTCTATAATGCACTCAGAAACTGAAAAGTAAGACTGATTCAGGTTTTCAAGTGGTGACAGTTCAGCCGCGCCATTCGTAAAACCGCACTTCGTGCTTACTGCGGCTGCCGCCGCTGTTTTACTCATTGACAGGCGCTCAGCTCATGGAACAGCCCACTCGAAAAATCATGCGAGCATGATTTCCTCTCCTGGTCAGCTCCATGGCTGAACTGTAATAGAATAATAAGGAAAAACATTTAGGAGGAAAGAACGATGGATGCACAGGAATGTCTGCAGATTTTAAGGGATGTCAAAGATGTGGCTTTTGCCACAGCAGATGAGAATGGGATGCCTCGTGTCCGGATCATCGATGTGATGCTGGTGGAAAAGGAAAAACTTTATTTCTGTACAGCCCGGGGCAAGGATTTTTACCGGCAGCTGACAGAGAAGCCTCACACAGAGATTACGGGGATGAACAGCGAGTACCAGATGGTGCGCCTTTCGGGGAAAGTAAAGAAACTGACAGACCAGAAAGAATGGATCGACCGGATTTTTGAGGAAAATCCGTCCATGAAAGACGTCTATCCGGGAGAGAGCAGATATATTCTGGAACCTTTCTGTATCGAAGACGGACAGATTGAATTTTTTGATCTCGGGAAAACTCCGATATACAGAGAGAGCTTTGCGATCGGAACGGCAAAAGCTCCGCAGAAAGGATTTGAGATCACGGATGCCTGTATCGGATGCGGCAAATGCCGGAGAATCTGCCCGCAGCAGTGCATTTCGGAGGGAACACCGTTTGAGATCAGTCAGGAACACTGTCTGCATTGCGGATTATGTTACGAAAACTGTCCGGTGCAGGCAATCATAAGAAGGGGTGAGTAAAAATGATAAAAGAAATATGGACACTGCTTACAGAGCGGACAGACTTTTTCGCAGGGCTTCTTCTGGAGCATCTTGAGATATCCCTGCTCGCCATTGTGATTGCAATCCTTGTGGGCGGTCTGGCAGGAATTCTGATCAGTGAGTTCCAGAGGACGGCGAAGCCTGCGCTGGCGGTCATCAACTTCCTGTATACGATCCCGTCGATCTCCATGCTGGGATTTCTGATTCCGTTTTCCGGCGTGGGAAACGCCACGGCAGTCATTGCCCTTACCGTATATGCCCTGCTCCCGATGGTGAGAAATACACATACGGGAATGGTCAATGTAGATCCGGCTATTCTTGAGGCGGCGAAAGGAATGGGAAGCACCAGAATGCAGATACTCTTCAAGATCAAACTGCCTCTGGCAATGCCGGTGATCATGTCCGGGATCCGCAGCATGGTGACAATGACCATCGCCCTTGCCGGTATCGCATCCTTTATCGGCGCAGGCGGTCTCGGCGTCGCGATCTACCGTGGAATCACGACAAACAACAGCGCCATGACCATGACGGGAAGTCTGCTGATCGCAGTTCTGGCTCTTGTTGTTGATTTCCTTCTCGGATTCCTTGAGCGCCGCATGAAAATGCGCAGCGCGAAAGCGAAGAAGACGAACCGCTTCATGGCGGCAGCGGCGGCAGTGCTGATCTGTATTGCCCTTATAATAACCACCGTATTCCGGACACGCACTGGCGAGACGATACACATTGCCACAAAACCGATGACAGAGCAGTATGTATTAGGAGAGATGTTGAAGATTCTGATCGAGCAGGACACGGATCTGAATGTAGAGCTGACGCAGGGCGTGGGCGGCGGAACGTCTAACATCCAGCCGGCCATGGAGAGCGGCGAGTTTGACATATACCCGGAATATACCGGAACTGCATGGAATATGGTACTGAAGAATGAAGAGCTGTACACGGAAGATCTTTTCGGGGAACTTCAGCAGGAATATGAGGACAATTATTCTATGGAGTGGATCGGAATGTACGGATTCAACAATACTTACGGCATGGTGGTGAGAAGAGAGATCGCCGAGCAGTACGACCTGCACACGTATTCCGATCTGGCGACAGTCGCGGATCAGCTTGTATTCGGGGCAGAGTATGATTTCTTCGAGCGGGAGGACGGATACGATGCGCTCTGCGATACTTACGGACTGAACTTTAAAGAGACAATGGATCTGGATATCGGGCTGAAATATCAGGCACTTGAGCAGGAACAGATCGACGTTATGGTCGTATTTACGACAGACGGGCAGCTTTCCGCCGCAGACGTGACGGTGCTGGAAGATGATAAACAGTTCTATCCTTCCTACCTCTGTGGAAATGTAGTGCGCAGCGAAGTTATGGAGGAGCATTCGGAGCTGAATGAGGTGTTTGAAAAAGTAACCGGGCTGATCACGGACAGTGATATGGCGAAGATGAATTATGAAGTGGAGACAGAGAATAAGGAGCCTGAGGACGTGGCTGAGGAGTATCTGGATTCCCACGGATTATTAGAGAAATAAATGAGGAGGCAGCACCATGCAGACAATGATCGAATTCCGTCATGTGAAGAAAGCTTACGGGGATAAAGTCATACTGAAGGATTTTAATCTATCTATTGAAAAAGGGGAATTTGTAACGGTTATCGGGTCTTCCGGATGCGGCAAGACGACTGCGCTTAAGATGGTCAACGGACTGCTGGAACCTACGGAGGGAGATATCCTCATAGAGGGAGAGGGCGGAGCTCTCAGGCGGCCAGCAGCAGAGAGTGGGGATCGCCCGTGCTCTGGCGGCTTCCCCGGAGATCCTTCTTATGGATGAGCCCTTCGGAGCGGTAGATGAGATCACCCGCGGCCAGCTCCAGACAGAACTTCATCAGATTTATGAAAAGACGGGGATCACAGTGATGTTTGTGACTCACGATATCTCGGAAGCATTAAAACTGGGGACAAAAGTACTGGTTATGGATCAGGGGGAAATCCAGCAGTATGCACCGCCGAAAGAACTCCTGCACCACCCGGCTACTGAATTCGTCGGCAGGCTGGTAGAGCAGGAGCGGCGGATGTGTCATCTTCCGGATGACCGTCTGGAAGAATGTGAATACAGCGGCGCGGGAGCAAAGTAAAACGCGGCGGCGCCAGATACAGCACCGCCGCGCCTGTCGATCCGCGTGCAGCGTTTGCGGAAATGATGCCGATACAGCACTGCAGTATTTATCAGCACTGCTCCGCAATTGTGTACAGCAGTTTCTCAGTATCTTCCCAGCCAAGACATGGGTCAGTGATGGATTTTCCGTATATATGGCTGGTTCCGATCTGCTGGCATCCTTCTACAAGGTAGCTCTCAATCATGACGCCCTTGACGAGTTTTCGGATATCTTCATCGATCCGGCGGCTGTGCAGGATCTCTTTTACAATGCGGATCTGCTGCTTATACTTCTTGCCGGAGTTGGAATGGTTGGCGTCAATAAGGACGGCCGGGTTTTCCAGATTCCTTTCCTCGTATTTTTCCAGAAGAAGCTGGATATCTTCGTAGTGGTAGTTTGGAATTGTATTTCCGTGTTTATTTACTGCTCCCCTGAGAATTGTGTGGGTGAGCGGATTTCCCTCTGTCCGTACTTCCCAGCCTCTGGAGATAAAATCATGTCTGCCCTGTGCCGCAACAACGGAGTTGAGCATGACAGAGAAGTCTCCGCTGGTAGGATTCTTCATGCCTACAGGGATATCCAGTCCGCTGACCATCAGGCGGTGCTCCTGATTTTCCACGGAGCGGGCTCCGATGGCTACGTAGGAGAGAATATCGGAGAGATAGTGCCAGTTGTCCGGATAGAGCATCTCATCTGCAGCGGTAAGTCCGGTTTCCGAGATGGAACGGATATGCATATGGCGGATCGCAAGGATTCCAGCAAGGATATCCGGTTTTGCCTCCGGATCCGGCTGGTGCAGCATTCCTTTGTATCCCTCGCCCGTAGTACGGGGTTTATTCGTATAGATACGGGGCACAAGCACAAGGCGGTCCGCAACCTTTTCCTGTACTTTTGCCAGACGGTTCGTATATTCGCATACCGCGTCTTCATTGTCGGCAGAACAGGGGCCAACGATCACGAGAAACTTATCGGATTCTCCTGTGATCACGTCACGGATAAGCTTGTCGCGCCCGGTTTTTATTTTTTTCATTTCTTCGGACATAGGTTCCAGTGCTTTGACCTCGTCCGGAGAAGGCAGTTGTCTGATAAATGTAAAACTCATTGTATTTTCCCTCTGTAATCCTTATTTTTGCTTGTTGGTGAAAGCTGGTTTAAGCGAATGCAACAGTCCGGCCCGCGCTATTCATAAAACCGCACTTCGTGCTTATTGCGGCTGCCGCCGCTGTTTTACTCATTGACAGGCATCAGATGGATGAACTGTTGCCACCGGACAAATTATAATACAGAGAAGTAAAATTGTCGATACTTCCGTACAAAGATTCCGGACTTTCAAACTCCAGTAGTGCTTCACAAGCCGCATCCATCCCTTTTGCTGATAGATGTTCATAAGGTCCGGATACTTTCCGCGATCTTGCAGCTGGGCAGGAGACGGTGATTTTTATTATGGAGACACGCCGTCTTATTGACAAACACCTTTCTTTTTTTCTAAAATGTAGCATGTAATGTGAAGAGTTTACCGGAAAAAGAAAGAAGAGGAAGCAGCATGGGAAAAATGATAAAAGACGGTCATCTGGGATTTGTTGATCTCAAAGAGATCAATCCTCCCACAGCCGCGCGCGTCAGCGGAAGGTACCTTGACCGCTGGATCAGGATATGGGAGGACGCACATAAAAAGGGCGCTCCGCTTGAACTTATGGCACGTGATCTGGGAGAATTCTGGCTCCTTGATCAGTTCTTTACGGTGGGGATCCGGGGATATGTGCAGAGCAAACTCGGGATATGGCTTTCCGACAGTCCGGTAAGCTATCTGGAATCTGCAATCTTTTCAGCAGCCCGTGCACGCCATCCCGACCACATCCGCAGTCTGGATATGAAACGGGGGATGCTCTATCAGCACCTTCGCGGACCTCTGCAGGGTGCAGCGGCGGATATGCTGCATCAAGTGGGGGCACGTGCGGCAGTATATCGCGCAGATCTTGCGGATGTCCTGTTTGATGTAGCTCACGGCATGCTCGCAGGCGATATTCCCGGCGCCGGGACACTGCGCAATATGGATCCGGTACCGCCGAACGGCTGGGAGCGGCAGTTCGGCAGGACAGAAGGACAAAAATGAAACGTGGAAATACAGATAAACCGGAGAATATGAAACGGAGGAGTACAGGATGGACAGGAAGAAAAAGATCGGACTTGTAGTGGAGGGAGGCGGGATGAAATGCGCCTACAATGCCGGGATCCTGGATGGTTTTCTGGATCACGGCATTCTCTTTGATTACTGTATCGGCGTATCCGGCGGCGCGGGCAATGCGGCGTCCTATGTGGCCGGACAGCGGGGGAGGAATATCCGTTTTTTTACAGAGCATATCCATTCCCCGAAGTATTTCGGCATCAGGAGCCTTCTTGCGACAGGCAATCTGTTCGGCCTTCAGTATATATACGGAGAACTGACAAATTCCGGAGGAAAAGATCCGCTGGACTTTGCCGCCATTATGAAAAGCCCTGCAGAGTATGAAGTAGTGGCGACAAATGCCCTGACCGGAGAAGCCAGATATTTCGGAAAAGAAGAGATGAAGCAGGATGATTACCGTCCCATCATGGCATCCAGCGCGATCCCCGCGGCATGCCGCCCGGTCGTGATCGACGGCGTCCCCTATTATGACGGGGGCATCGCCGACGCTATGCCCGTGCGCCATGCCCTGGAAAAAGGAGCTGAAGTGAAAAGTTTATTTCCACTTTGAAAGACGGGAAAAGAAAAGTGGCAATTACTCTTACAAAAATGAGTGATTGCTGCTTTTTCTGTTTTAT
>CAJFGR010000056.1 GCA_904377845.1 uncultured Ruminococcus sp.
CTTTTTACTGTGTTTGGTTTGTGTAAACCGTTCATAAAAATCTCTTCAAAGAAATTTTCAAGGGTTGTTGTCTATTGTTCAGTTATCAAGGTTCCTGTCATTCTCTCTCAAGCGACAGCTTTGATATTTTATCAAATCCGTTTCGCTTTGTCAAGAACTTTTTTATTTTTCTTTGTTTTTTGCTGTCTCTCACGAGTCAGCTTAAATATAATACCACTCTGTTCTGTCATATGTCAACCATTTTTTACAAGTTTTTTCAACTTTTTTGCCATATTAATTTCAACACCAGATATGGTACTTCACACGATGTTATCACACAATTCACACGGATTTTACATCCGTAGCAATCCCCTCATTCATCTTACGAGAATGCTCCTGAGGATAATCAACGAAAGTGCCCAGAGGCAGATTCCGGGATTTAGCATTTTGTTTAACAGGGAACGAAGTTTCCTGTTAAATCAAAAAACTACCGGAGCAATCCAGTAGTTTTAATGGATAACACCAAACGGAGAAGGAGGGATTTGAACCCTCGCGCCGCTACTAACGACCTACTCCCTTTCCAGGGGAGCCCCTTCGGCCAGCTTGGGTACTTCTCCAAAGCGGAGAGGGTGGGATTCGAACCCACGCGCCCTTTCGGACAAACGGTTTTCAAGACCGCCTCGTTATGACCACTTCGATACCTCTCCATATACTCGCCGTTTTTTAATTTATGCCGCCCATAAGTCAACAGCTGTCTGTATTTCCCCGTGCGACGTGGACTATTCTATCACATATGCAAAATATATGTCAAGACTTTCTTTTCAAAAATACTTCTGCAATTTCAAGATCTTCCGGTGTTGTGATTTTGATGTTCTCATAAGAACCATAAAAAAGCTTAACCGTACATCCAGGCATCTGCTCTGCCACCATAGCATCATCCGTAACACTGATCTCATTCTGATCCATAAGCATGGAATATGCTTTCTTTATGAGTCCCGTGTCAAACACCTGCGGCGTCTGCACGATCCACACGCTGCTGCGGTCGGGAGTTTCTGTCACCACATTATCGGGACCTGCAATCTTAACAGTGTCTTTAGAGGGCATCCCCGCCACACACGCACGGTACTCCGACACACATTCATATGCCCTCTTTATTATTTCATCATCGACAAACGGGCGTGCGCCATCATGGATGTACACATATCCATCCATAGTCTCCTGAAGTCCGTTCCAGACAGAATGGTATCTTTCCGCACCTCCGGGAATAATCTTACGAATTTTGGATATTCCATATTTCTCTATGATCTCTTTCCGGCAGTACTCTTCTTCACCGGCTCCGCACACAAGAATGATCTCATC
This sequence comes from uncultured Ruminococcus sp., assembly GCA_904377845.1. GTDB lineage: Bacteria > Bacillota > Clostridia > Lachnospirales > Lachnospiraceae > Mediterraneibacter. The sequence continues at coordinate 1,339 of CAJFGR010000056.1, forward strand.
AATCAGCCTGGATTTATCAAATGCACACAGGGAGTAATAAAGAACAGGCTTTCCTCCCATGAGCAGATACTGCTTATGTACTTTTGTTCCCATCCGCTTTCCACTTCCTGCTGCAAGCACGATCGCAGTACAGTACTTTTTCTTATCCATATCCGTCCCTCTGATTTCGCAAATTTGCCGCCCGTCTTACACAGACGGCATTTCGATCCGGTTATCTCTTCGCCATCCCCGCAGTCTTCTTATCGTTCTCCAAGCTTAAGGTTCGGCACTGCATTCAGATCCCATCCATGCCGCGTTCCAGCCAGATACTCATAGAACGCCGCAGCTCCGATCATGGCCGCATTGTCCGTGCAGTAGATGGGTGACGGATGATAGAACTTCACGCCTTTTTCTTCGCAGGCCTGCTTCATGGCCGCGCGAAGAGCCGTATTGGACGCCACGCCTCCGGCAATGGCGAATTTATACATTCCGTAATTATCCACCGCTTTCATAGAGTTCTCCACCAGCACTTCTACTACCGCTTTCTGGAAAGAAGCCGCGATGTCCGCCGGGTCAAAACTCTCGCCTTTCATTTTACAGCCATTAATATAATTCAGCACTGCCGACTTCAGACCGCTGAAGCTGAAGTCATATTCCGCGCCGTCGATATGGGCTTTCGGGAAGTTTATAGCATCAGGATTTCCCTCTTTCGCGATCCGGTCAATCTTCGGCCCGCCCGGATAGCCCAGCCCGATCGCGCGCGCCACCTTATCGTATGCTTCTCCTGCCGCGTCATCTCTTGTGCGCCCGAGGATTTCATATTTCCCGTATTCCCGCACACAGACCAGATGCGTATGTCCGCCGGATGCCACAAGGCACAGAAACGGCGGTTCCAGATCCGGATGCTCGATATAATTTGCCGAAATATGACCCTCGATATGGTGTACCCCGACAAGCGGCAGATGCCTTGCGAACGCAATAGCCTTCGCCTCTGCAACTCCTACCAGAAGAGCGCCCACCAGTCCGGGCCCGTAAGTCACGCCCACTACGTCAATATCATCCAGCGTCACTTCCGCCTCTTTTAACGCTTCTTCGATAACCTGGTTGATCTTCTCAATATGCTTTCTCGATGCAATCTCAGGTACCACTCCGCCGTACAGCTTGTGCAGGTCAATCTGAGATGAAATGATATTTGACAGCACCTCTCTGCCGTTGTGAACGACCGCAGCTGCCGTCTCATCGCAGGAGCTCTCGATCGCAAGAATATTCAGATCTCTGATTTCTTTCATGTCATGCCTCTCAATCTTCAAACATCAGTTCCGCCGACATTCCGTCTTTTCCCGCCTTTGCCGCCGGGAATATTTTCCACACGTCATCCATGTACGGTTCCGGCCTTGTCAGGGACGGGCTGTAATGTGTCAGCCACATTTCCTTCACCTGCGCCGTACGGGCAAGCTCCGCCGCTTCGTAAAACGTCATATGCTTATACGCCGACGCCTTTGCCGCTTTATCCTTCTCTCCATACATACCCTCGCAGATGAACAGATCTGACTTTTCCGCATTCCGCCGGATGGACTCTGTGGGACGTGTGTCTGTCGTATAGGTCAGTTTAATCCCTTTTCGCGGAGGGCCTAATACCATATCCGGGGTAAAATGCCCGTCCTCGTTATCAATCGTCTCACCGCCCTGCAGACGGCTCCAGTATTTCAGCGGGATATCCCGCTCTTTCGCCTTTGCGGCGTCAAACTTGCCTGCCCGGTCGATTTCCATCGTGTATCCGTAACATAGTACATTGTGGTTGACACGGAAAGCTTTGATACGGTAGCCGTTCATCTCAAACGTCTGCTCCGCGCCCTGAATCTCTTTATATATGATCGGGAACGGAAGTTCCGGTGCGATCACACGAAGACAGCCCACTACGCGTTCCAGACCTTTTGGTCCGATCATGGTCAGGGGTTCGGTCCTGTCTGCATTTCCCATGGTAAGAAGCAGACCAGGGAGCCCGCTGATATGGTCTCCGTGATAGTGGGTAAAACAGATAACATCAATAGGTTTGAAGCTCCATCCTTTTTCTTTTAACGCAATCTGGGTGCCCTCGCCGCAGTCAATGAGCAGGCTGCTGCCGTTGAAACGGGTCATCAGCGCTGTGAGATAACGGTAAGGGAGCGGCATCATGCCTCCGCACCCCAGCAAACAAACATCTAACATATATTTCCTCTGTCTTATTCCTCTATATCTGCAGGCAGCTGAAAGGAAGAGAGAAGTTTGTCATAGCACGACTCACACAGATCAAAGCTGTGTTTTTCCCCGTCTTTGTCAGAAAAATATCCCCACGTATAATCTACGCTGAAAACTCCTTCTCTGGGGATTCCGTCTACGACTCTGATCTCTTTCCCGCACTGATTGCAGATGATCTTATTTATTTCTTTTGTTTCTTTTAATTGATACTGGCGCATACAATCTCCTCCTGTGTCTCTGTCTGTCCTGCAGGAACCGCCGAACAGCAGTAAACAGTTTTTTCTTTTTGCTACGCCTACAGTATATCGAATCGGCACATCGATTGATAGTGGAAACTGCTGCCGCTGTTATGCATTGATTTCCAGCTGTCTGCTCATAAGAATTGCATCTTCCACCGGATTTTCATAAAAACGCTGGCGAATGCCGTCTTCCTTGAAGCCTGCCGCCTCATAGAGCGCTCTTGCCGCGCTGTTGCCGCAGCGCACATCCAAAAGGATCTTTTTCATTTCCTCTGAGCCGCAGATCGATTCCAGCTCCGAGAGCAGCGCACGGGCTACCCCCTGCCTCTGCAGTTCCTTCACCACAGCGATCCGGGCGATCTCAGCTTCATCCGCCGCTGTGTAAGCAAGGAGATAACCTGCCATCCGCCCTGCTTTTTCCGCCATCAGGCAGATGGTATTCGGCTGTTCCAAAGTCTCCAGTATAGATTTTTCACTCCATGCATCCGGAAATAACTGGTGTTCCATCTCCGCAACCGCAGCACCGTCTTCCATCGTCATCCTGCGCACCGTTGGAACTGCATTTTTCTCCCGTTCCGCCCGCTCACGCTCGGCCTGCGATTTTCTCAGATATTCAGGCTTAAACTCAGCAGCCGTCTCGTACCTTCCCGCCTCATAATAGCGGATCCCGAGAGCTCCCACTGCCGCTGCTCTCTGCCGGTTCATAAAGGACGGCGCAAAGGAATAGGGCACTTTAAGCCCTTCTGCCAGCATTTCCTTATATACGGGCACGCCGTCTCCGAGAAATACAACCCGTCTCCTGTAAACATTCAGATGACGGATCAGCTCCTCCACCGGAACTGCCATCTGCATCCTGAGTACCTGGAAGACAGGCTCGTCATACAGACTTCCATCCTCGTTTTTCTTATGGGCGAACGAATAAAGCCCGGTATATACCTGCTTTCTCCTCGCGTCCATGATCGGGCAAACGATATCCTCGCACCCGTACAGACTGTAAGCCATGGCGTCCACTGTAGGCACATGGATGAGCGGCTTGTCAAGAGCAAGGCCCAGTCCCTTGGCCGTAGCAGAGCCGATCCTCAGTCCGGTAAATGATCCCGGTCCTCCTGCCACTGCAATAGCATCAATTTCCGCCAGATCTGCATCGACCATCCTTACCATTTCATCAATCATGGGAAGCAGTGTCTGCGAATGTGTCTTTTTGTAATTTGTCGTATATTCAGCGATCGTCTGGTCATCCTCCACAATCGCCACCGTGGCTGTCAGCCCCGAACTGTCTATCGCCAATACTCTCATAGTCTGTCCCGCTTTCTGTAATCTCGTTCTCTGCATGATCTGCAGAACCGTTTACCGCGAATCCGATTCGCTTATCGTGATCTTCCGGTAGTCAAATCCCTGCTCAAGATCTTTCTCGATCAGAATATCCGTGCGCTTCTCCGGAAGTATCTCCTCGATCAGGTTTGCCCACTCGATCAGAGAGACTCCGTCTCCCATGATATAATCTTCGAACCCGACTTCTTCCATCTCTTCTACATCACCGATCCGGTACACATCAAAATGATAGAAGGGAAGCCTGCCCTCTTCATACACCTGTACGATCGTAAATGTGGGACTGTTGACCGGCTCTTCTATCCCCAGACCCTTTGCCAGCCCCTGCGTAAATACTGTTTTCCCCACGCCAAGATCCCCGGTCAGGGTAAATACCTGCCCGGGAATCGCGTGTTCTCCAAGTTTTTTTCCTACATTAAACGTCTCTTCAGGACTTCTCGTTTCCAATACCATAAAGATATCCTCTTTAGTGATGGAACAGGCGAATTCCTGTAAACGACATAACCATACCGTACTTATTGCAGGTTGCAATAACATTGTCATCTCTGACGGAACCGCCCGGCTGTGCAATATATTTTACACCGCTCTTATGTGCGCGCTCAATGTTGTCCCCAAACGGGAAGAACGCATCGGAACCGAGGGATACATCTGTCAGCTTGTCAAGCCACTCACGTTTCTCCTCGCGGGTAAATACTTCCGGTTTCTCTGTGAAGATATTCTCCCACGCTCCGTCTGCAAGCACATCCATATATTCCTCTCCAATGTACAAATCGATGGCATTGTCCCTGTCCGCACGCTTGATGCCGTCTTTAAACGGCAGCCCCATTACTTTCGGGCATTGTCTGAGCCACCAGTTGTCTGCTTTCTGCCCTGCAAGACGTGTACAGTGGATACGGGACTGCTGCCCTGCACCGATACCGATGGCCTGTCCGTCCTTTACGTAGCAGACAGAGTTAGACTGGGTATATTTCAGTGTGATCATAGAGATCGCCAGATCCATCTTTGCCGCGTCTGACAGATCTTTATTCTCAGTCACAATATTAGAAAAGAAATCTTTGTCGATATTGAGCTCATTTCTTCCCTGCTCAAACGTAATGCCGAACACTTCCTTGTGCTCCAGCGGAGCCGGCACATAATCCGGATCGATCTGGATTATGTTGTAATTTCCTTTTTTCTTCTGTTTTAAAAGTTCCAGCGCTTCCGGCTCATAGCCCGGTGCAATCACACCGTCGGATACCTCTCTCTTAATGAGTCTTGCCGTATCTACGTCACAGACGTCAGAGAGCGCGATAAAGTCTCCGAAAGATGACATACGGTCCGCGCCTCTCGCTCTTGCATATGCACTGGCAAGCGGAGACAGTTCTCCCAGATCATCCACCCAGTAGATCTTCGCAAGAGTCTCTGTCAGCGGAAGCCCTACTGCCGCGCCGGCCGGAGATACGTGCTTAAATGACGTGGCCGCCGGAAGTCCGGTTGCTTTCTTGAGCTCGGATACAAGCTGCCAGCCGTTGAACGCATCGAGGAAATTAATATATCCGGGGCGTCCGCACAGTACTGTGATCGGCAGGTCGCTTCCGTCGCTCATATAGATCTTTGACGGTTTCTGATTCGGGTTGCATCCATATTTCAGTTCTAATTCTTTCATCTTTTCATCCGCTCCTTTATGATTTATCACGATTACTGATTCTTATTTACAATCTTTGTCTCATAGTTTCCTGTCTCAATATCGATATAGCGGACAAAAAGCGATACCTTATTGTCCTCGTTCAAGCTGTTCCACAGGAGATCCGTAAACGCATCAATATCATCCGGTATGCCGATCAGCTTTGGTTCGCCCTCAAAGCTCGGAAGCGGATCACCGTCGCACATATATGTGTGGATAAAGCGTCCCTCGCCCGCAGCCGGATTCTCATAGGCAAACGTATAACGGTTGCAGCCCTCCGGACTTCCGTTATTGCTTTTTAAGATGGACATTGCATAGTTATAGGTACCGTTCTCTATATGCATAATTCCGGAAATGCGTGGTGTATAGTTCGGTCCGTCGGGCTCAAACTCCCTTGAGCGAAGAGACTGTTCAAATGTGAGCTGCTTGTCCATCCCTTCATAGATTGTATCCGTCTGATCACCATTTGTCACAATGATCTTATTGCCCAATACTCTGACCGGTGCATAAATGATCAGACTCGGATCGGTCAGCTTTGACGGGTCAAACGCCTGTGTGCGGATTCCCTCTCCGTCCTCCACAAATATACGGTTCCGGCTGTTCTCGCTGCGTCCCATAATAAAATACGCTGTGACAGCTTTCTTCCCATCCGGTGTCTTCCCGATGATGATCCCTCTTCCGGGATAAGAATTATTCTTAAGCTCCTCTTCAATTGACAGCATCTTCATCTCACTGCATCTCCTTTCAATCTTTGTCTTCTTCCTCCTCGGACGCGCGCCGCTGTTTCTTTCTGCTCTCGCGCTCCTCGTCTTCATCCTCAGCCTCCTGCTTCGGCAGTATCTTCAGCCTGACTCTGCTGATCCTGTTGTCCTTCACTTCCTCTACCGAGAAGACCAGATTGTCCTCTTCAATCACATCTCTGTCTTCTTTCGCTGGTATGTGACCCAGTTTCTCGATCAGGTATCCGGAGAGTGTATCGTAATTCTCCGTCTCAAGTTTCAGACCAAGCTCTTCATTGAGGTCATCAATCAGAATACCTCCGTCCAGACGATATTCATCTTCACTGACTGCCTCAATCTCCGGCACGACTTCCTCATACTCTTCATTGATATCGCCCATAATCTCCTCGACGAGATCCTCGATCGTAACAATTCCGGAAAATCCGCCGTACTCATCTACAAGTATCGCCATATGGCGTCTTGATTCCTGCATAGTGCGGAAGAGTTCATCCGCCTCTTTCGTCTCAGGAACAAAAAACGGCTCATGCAGCATTTCCCGGATATTTATCTGTTCCGGACTGTTCTTTCTCAGCTCGATCATAACATCTTTGACATGAAGCACTCCGATGATATTGTCTATATTCTCCTCGTAGACCGGAATCCTGTTATGTCTCGTCTCCAGGATCTCATCAATCAGTTCTTCGAACGGTTCGTTAATATCAATCGTAACGACATCGCGCCTTGGCACCATGACTTCTCTTGCCGTCCTGTCATCAAACGCAAATACCGAATCAATCATCTCGCGCTCATCATCATCAAATGTTCCGCTTTCATTTCCCATCTTGAGAAGAGCCTTGATTTCTTCCTCTGTGACAGCCTCTTCCTGATCCTCAGTCTTCATTCGCAGAATCTTCAGCACCAGCTTTGTGGATACTGAGAGCAGCTTAATGAATGGTGACAATATAATCGAAATGTAATGGATCGGCATAACCGTCATCATACTGAATGCTTCCGCCTTCTGAAGTGCAATCCTCTTCGGCACAAGTTCTCCAAACACAAGGTTAAAGAACATCAGAAGCAGTGTCACACCGTTATGGGCAATGGCGCCGCTGTACGGTATTCCGAGATTGCTCATCCATGTACCAAGCACCGGTGAAATACTTGATGCCGCTGATGCCGATGAATAGAAGCCGGCAAATGTAATCGCCACCTGAATAGTCGAAAGGAACTTCGTCGAATCTTCAAAAAGTCCTTCGATCACTTTTGCCTTCTTGTTGCCTTCTTCTGCAAGACTTCTGATCCGGTTCTTATTGACCGACACCACCGCCATCTCGGCTCCGGCAAAATAAGCGTTCATCAAAGTGAAAAACAACAATAGTAACAAGTCAAAAATAATAGTGTTCCCCGCAGGGTCCGCGTCCATAAAAAATAACTCCTCCTAACAAAATATTATCAGGAGAAGTATATCATGCACCTGCAAATTGCGCAAGATGCAGCTCAACGGATCATCACCTCTGGTTCTCGGACTCCGGTTCCACGTGCCTGGCAACAAAGCTCTGTATCTCCGAGGCCGGAATGCCCAGGGCAAAAGCAAATTCACTGTAGAGGGCGTGTTCAAGAAGCATCTGGTATTTCCGATCAAGACTCGTAATGCTTCCTCTGCTCTTTGTCCTTTTATAGGTTGTTTTAAGAACTTTGACCCAGTTTTCCGGACAGAAATCAGCAATACAGTCTTTATATTCCTGCTCACGGAACTTTTCATTCTTCACCTGGAGCCCTTCGATCTGGGGCATCCGCCTGATGAGATCAAGCGCTTCATCCCGGCTCACCGGACGCCGGATATTTGTCTCGTCCTCCGCCGGAACATACGCCTTGTCCCCTGCATCTTCCACAGACTGAAGAGTATAGTACTGCTTGCTGTTGTCCACAAAAGAAAAATCAAGCGTACCGATATCTTCCACCTTATACAACCCTCTGCACTTATAGACTACCGCATCTCCTCTGCTGAGCATCCAATTCCTCCTTCTTTTTTAATATAAGCTTTACCATTTTCTTCAAAGTATAGTCAAAGAAAGACCGGTACAACGCTGTAACGGCCTTTCAATGGTCTCACTATGATATATTTTAGCACAATTTTAACACTTTTGTAAGACTTTTTCGTAGTAGATGGCCGCTTTTTAATAGCAGTTCCCGAACAGAATGTTTACAAGAGACGGAACCACCGCTCCGATCACCATCACTACAGCCGCAATCAGTGAAATAATCCGCACGACCCGGATTTTTTTATCTGATGACCGGGCGGGGATATCTGCATCTGCCACATCCGATTTTTCCTCGAGGGGCATGGTCATGGCCGCAACAATTTCTTTTGCCATGTCCGCATCCTTTTCATTCACATATATGTCATTTCCGAACATTGACGTCCCCATATAAATATTCATATAATCTCCGCTTCCCTTTGACTCGGAATAAGCCGGAATTCCCCGGTCATGGAGGGTCTCTGTAATCATATCTGCATCCACACGGTCTGCACACGAAAAAATTTTTACGGGTTTCATTCCTTCCATAATTATCTCCCTTATATGCATTTTCCTCATTATACTTTACCCCGGAAAATTAGTAAAGCAGCAAAATATTTTACGTTGTTAATACAACAGATTTTCAGAATAAATTATTGTATTCTAAAGCAGAAGCAAAAATGAAAGGAAGATGATTTTAATGATACGTAGAATTATTCAAATAAACGAAGAGAAATGTAACGGCTGCGGCGCCTGTGCTTCTGCCTGCCACGAAGGTGCAATCGGCATGGTAAACGGAAAGGCCAGACTGCTGCGGGACGATTACTGTGACGGACTGGGGGACTGTCTGCCGGCCTGTCCCACCGGCGCCATTACTTTCGTGGAACGTGAGGCTGCGGCCTATGATGAAAAAGCCGTGCAGGAAAATATGAAAAAGAAAGAGCAGACAGATGCACATAATGCAGTTCAGCATACCGGCTGTCCCGGCAGCCGGATGCACCGCTTTGACCGTGCAGACAGTAACACACAGCCGCCTGTAAATGCCACAGCTTCTCAGTTAGGACAGTGGCCATGCCAGATCAAACTGGTACCTGTCAATGCGCCTTATTTTGACGATGCCAAACTGTTGATCGCTGCCGACTGTACAGCTTTTGCCTATGCAAATTTTCATCAGGAGTTCATGAAAGGAAAAATCACACTGATCGGCTGTCCCAAACTGGACAGTATAGACTACAGCGAAAAGCTGACTCAGATAATTAAAAATAACGATATTCAAAGCGTAACCGTTGTACGCATGGAAGTTCCCTGCTGCGGCGGGTTAGAGGCGGCTGCAAAAACCGCCCTGCAGAACAGCGGGAAATTTATCCCGTGGCAGGTAGTTACCGTCTCGATAGACGGCAATATACTGGAGTAATACTGCCTGATAAAATATACTAATGCCCGGTGCTGTCTCGATGATTCAGCCCCGGGCATTGTATTTCATGTGTTTTTGCTCATTTATCCCGACAGGTTTCTCCATCCTGTTCCAGAAGTTTTTTTATTTCAGGAATCGTCATTTTCCGTTCCCGCAATTGCCTGATATAAGTGATCCGCTCTATGCTTTCCACCCGGCGGTATCGTCTGGTCAGGTTCTCCTCCGCCTGTTCAAACGGCAGCATTCCCTCTTCGGTATAAAACTTCAGCGTACTGTACCGCACCCCGGTCAGCCTCACCAGTTCCCCGATGGTCACATATTCCGAATGTTCAATTGTCTCTATACTTCTCTGTCTCGACATCAGCTCACCTTTTCTTTTTACCAGTATACCGGAACCAGATTAGCACCCTGAATCGGTACTTTATATGACCGCTTTGTCGCAGGGAATATACGGTAATATGCATGATCCACTTTTAAGAGCGTCTCACTTCCCGACTTGACTTCTTCGACGTAATGTCCCATCTTTGACAGATGTTCCATCACCGCGATCCTGCGTTCTTTTACGTCCGTCCCAAAAATTACGAAATCTATGAAAATTGATTTTCTTCTTTCCAGATACGGAAAAGCCAGATTAACGCCCTCTAAATAGGGATTCTTAAACAAGTCATGCTTTGTTCTCAGGAAACGTCCTGCAAAACTTTCAACCGCACTGTGAAATTCTGCCTCCCACAAAACACGGAAAATCTCATTTTCCGAAGCTGCTTCCGTCATTCTCGCCTGTACTCTGTCCTGCTCCGATACCGAAAACAAATCATGAATGCAGCCGCTCTCACGGAGAAGCCACAGCAGGACAGCACACTCCGTAGTTATAGCTCCGTCTTCCAGAATTTCAGCCCTGAGTCCCTCCCGGATCCTCAGATAAGTGTTATCGTCACTGCGGTATGCCTTCAATTCCACACCTGCTGTATAGTAATCCATGTCGCATCCGAGAATATCAGGAATCTCTTCCATCACCCCGTCCGCTTCCAGCATAACAGCCATTTCTTTTTCTATCTGCTTTGCCTCTTTTTTCTTCAAATTTTCAGCCAGTTCTACAGCCTCATTTAATTTGGAGACAAAATTCGTAATTCTGCACTCTTCACCCGCACCAATAACTTCTTCCAATACTTTTGCTGCTGCAATTCCTCGTATTACTGCGCTCTTTGCTATGGAAGGATGCAGACTGTCCTGTCCGTCCAGCGCAACGATCGCATACTGCTGAGATAAAACAAAATCCTTCATAACTGTGCCCTCCTCTCCTACTATATTTCTATCCAATTCTATCAATTTTACTTACTACTTACTACTTACTACTTATTACTTATAATTTAATAATAGGATGGAAAGACAGTTTTGTCAATAGAATATAGAATAAAAATGGAATGTCTGCTCAACAAAAAAAATCCCGAAAGCCGAAACTTCCGGGATAAGATTTCTTTTGAGATTCTGCGTGAACGCTTTGATTAACGTTTTGAGAACTGCGGAGCTCTACGAGCTGCTTTGAGACCGTATTTCTTACGCTCTTTCATTCTCGGGTCACGAGTCAGGAATCCTGCGCTCTTGAGTACCGGTCTGTAGTCAGCGTCTGCCTCAAGGAGTGCTCTTGCGATACCGTGACGGATTGCTCCAGCCTGTCCTGTGTAACCGCCGCCTTTTACGTTTACAATCACATCGAATTTATCTGTTGTGCCTGTAGCCACGAGCGGCTGGCGAACAACAACCTTCAGAGTCTCAAGTCCGAGATACTCGTCGATGTCTCTTTTATTGATTGTAATCTTACCTGTTCCAGGTACAAGATATACTCTTGCTACTGATTTTTTTCTTCTTCCTGTTCCGTAGTATTTTGCGTTAGCCACTGTTATATCCTCCTTT
>CAJFGR010000057.1 GCA_904377845.1 uncultured Ruminococcus sp.
GTAACCGGAGACGGGATCAACCTTTCCTTTGCCCGCGGATACGTGAGTCAGTCATTCCGTATTTAACCACTTTTCAGATGATTTTCTACTCCTGAGCCGATACGAGAAATCGAAATTTACCTTATCCGCAGTGCCAGTACTGTCACGATTACGCAATGCGCCACAAACATGACAGGCACACTGATAAAGAATTTTGCTTTTCTGGTCTTATGATGGAACATTATCATTCCTGCCAGTGCCCCGAGGGATCCCCCGATCAGAGCCAGCAGCAGAAGCGTCCGTTCCGGGATACGCCATTTTCCGGACTTTGCTCTGCCTTTGTCAAGGCCATATGTAACCCATGTAATAAAATTAATCACTGACAGATACCATATCAGAATACTCATACTTTGATCTCCTCCCCCAGGGTAAACGAATAGATAATCTTCTCTTTCACCGGCTTCTCCGTAAGTTGTTCGAGCGCCTGTGCATAATAATCAAGCTGTGCATGGTACTTTTCTTTCAGTTCGTTTCCTGTTCTTACTTTATCCGTCTTATAATCCAGTACCACAAGTCCGTCCGGTTCCTCAAAGTATACGTCTATAATTCCCTGCACGAGGATCTTCTCTCCTGACTGATCCTCCGGATAAATCTCCGACGCATCTATACCGAGGACAAATGGCTGCTCTTTATATAATTTCCCCTTTTGTGCCGCTGCGGACATTCTTCTTCCGCTTTCACATCCGAGGAACTTAAGGATGTCACTCGGACGGATACACTCTGCCATCTCATCCGTAAGCCTGCCCTCCTGTCTGAACTTTTCTACTGCCGCAGTTAATTTCTTCTGACCGTCATATTCTCTGTCTCCGGCCGGGACATTCACGCCATAGCCGGCTGTAAAATCCAAAAGCTCCAAAAGTTTGTGGTAGGCACTTCCTCTGGACGCTCCGGTCAGAGTCTCCTCATCTTTGAGAAATTCCGGGATAAGTGGTACGACAACCGGCTCCTCGTACATTTCCTCTCCTGCTTCTTCTGCAAGAGAAGCGCGTTTTTTAAGCTCCGACACAGTAAATTTCAGTTTCATCTTTCCTTCGTCTTCAAAAGGATAAACATAATCAATCTGTTCGTCCAGGCGTTTCCGGAATCCGGGAACATATTCTCCTGTATCAGCCCAATTGCGCAACACATCCTCAGCCATCGCTTCACTCTGGCGTTCCGGCTGACTCTGTACGAGATCGTCCGCGCCAAAGAGACGAAGCTCCACAGATGATTCCGGCTTTGCCTCCCCTTTTTCTCTGTCCAGAATACAGGGAAGCACCCAATCGAGATAGTTTTTCGCCCCTTCCGCACGGAATACTCCAGACCCCGCCGGAACGGTTCCGTCTTCCGTCAGTTTCACCGCACCGGTCATAATCAGTTTTTCTTTTGCCCGTGTCAGCGCTACATAGAGAATACGCATTTCTTCTGCAAGATTTTCCAGTATGGTTTCCTCACGGATCATCTTTTTCAGAAATGTGGGAGTCTTCGTTCTTCTCTTCAGATCAATCAGATCGATTCCTGCTCCCCATTCCGGATGGAGAAGCACGCTGCCCTTCGTATCCTGGGTATTAAACTGTTTTCCCATGCCTGCCACAAATACAATCGGGAACTCCAGTCCTTTACTCTTGTGAATACTCATGATGCGGACAGTATCGGCCTGCTCATCCATTATGCCGGCCTCTCCATAATCCACATCATATTTTTTCAGCTGGGCAATATACCGCACAAAGTTGAACAGTCCCTTATAGCTGGTTCCCTCAAAAGCGGCTGCTCTCTCTGTCAGCATCTCTACATTTGCCATTCGCTGCGCCCCTCCCGGCATGGCGGTAATATACAGGCCATACCCGGTTCTGTCAATAATATCCTGCAGCAGTTCGTGGATGGGTGTGTAAGGAACCCGCTCTCTGTAGTAAGCAGTCTGTTCGTAGAATCTCCTGAGTTTCGCACGCAGTTGTTTTTCTCCGCTGTCTGGCATATTTCCCTTTAAATCATCCTCTGCCGCGTTGCTGTCCGCATCACTGCACTCCTCCGCCTGACCCTGCACCGCATACGCAGCAGCCGCTTCGTAAAACGGAACGTTGGGATATGCAATACGGATCTTTGCAAGCTCTCTTGTATCCAGGCCGCAGAACGGTGATGTAAGCACCGCAGCAAGCGGAAGATCCTGTCTTGCATTATCCAGTATTTTCAGATAATCCAGCAGGACGCTCACTTCATATGTTTCAAAATACCCTTCCCTGCTCACAGAGTAGGCGGGAATTCCTTCTTCAGCAAGGACAGAAGAAAACACTTCCGCCCAGCCCCGGATACTCCTTGTAAGAATCACAATATCTCTGTACTGAACACTGCGGTACTGGCGGGTTTCTTTATCAAGCACAGCGCCGCTCCGCATCAGCTCTTTAATACGGCGTGCAATCATGCGTGCCTCTGCACTTTTTTCATCATCCTCTCCTGTATCTTCTTTATCAAGAAGCAGCAGCTCGCTCTTCCAGGAATCAACCTGTCTGCCTGACACAGGCGGGAAATCCGCTCCCGGGTAAAGCGCTGCGCTGTCATCGTATTCAATACCGCCCAGTTCCTTCTTCATAATCTGCCGGAAGATATGATTCACACAGTCCAGTACTTCCTTACGGCTCCGGAAATTTTTATGCAGATCAATCCGCTGCGTCAGACTGTCCTCCATACTGTAGGTATTGTATTTTTCCATAAACAGCTCCGGTCTGGAAAGACGGAAACTGTAGATGCTCTGCTTTACGTCTCCTACCATGAAAATATTGTACGCACCGCGGGATACTTTCGACACACTGGTAAGTATTGTCTCCTGCACAAGATTGCTGTCCTGATACTCATCAATCATTACTTCGTCGAAAAGATCCTGGTATTCTTCCGCAACGGCCGATGGAACAAGTTTGCCTTCCTTCTCTTCGGTCAGAATGGCGAGGGCAAACTGCTCCATATCGTTGAAATCAATCATATTTCTTAAACGCTTCTTTTCATCAAGCATACCGGCAAATCGTTTCACGAGGCCTGTCAGTTCCTTCAGAGACGGCAGCGCGTCTTTCATATCTTTTTTCCACACCTCGCACGGAACATAAAAATAATCTTCCTGCACTGCTTTCAGGAATCCCTTAGCCTGCTCCCGGAGTTTTTTTACCGTTTCTTTCTTATCCGGCGAAACTGTTTCATCCTTTTTGGCCGAGAGCCGCTTCCATTTGAACCGCGCAGCGACATCATACATCTCTTCAAAATGATTCGCTTTCTCGATCTTTTTCAGTTCCTCCAGATCAGACTCCAGCATATCGGCATACATATACGGACCGTCCGCCTCCTCACATATCTGAAGTCCGTACTCCAGCAGGCGCCGGATATCGGCTGTTCTCACGCGAATCCTCTCTTCCGCCCATTTCTCAGGTTCAGATGACTCATATGCATCAGCACACCGGTCCAGCCACCGGTCAGGCTGCGGATAGCTGCGGGAGTACTCATACATTTTCAAAATGATCTCCTCAATCTTTTTATCACTCTTTCCGCTCCCGAATCGTTCCGTAAAATCAAGGAATTCCTCATGCGCCGAGGCATAGCACTCCTCCAGCATCTCATCCAGCACATCCTGCTTCAGAAGCTTCAGTTCTCCTTCCTCCGCCACACGGAATCCCGGATCGATTCCTATCACATGAAAATGATCCCGGATCACTGACAGGCAGAAGCTGTGGATGGTTGTAATCATAGCCGTATGGATCAGTGTTGCCTGCCGTTCCAGATGAGCGTCGCCGGGCCGTTCTTCCAGTTTCTTCTCGATCGCCGCCCCGATTCTCTCTTTCATCTCCGCAGCCGCCGCCTCCGTAAATGTCACAATCAACAGATGTCCTACATCTGCCGGCGGTTCATCTTCTGTGAGTCTTTTAATAATGCGCTCCACAAGTACGGCCGTCTTTCCCGATCCCGCCGCTGCCGATACAAGAATATTCCGGTTTCGCAGATCGATGACCTTCTGTTGTTCTTCTGTCCATTTCACACTCATCTGTCTGCCTCTCCTCCTGTATCAATCGTCATCTTAGCCACGGCTTCTTCCATCGAATACTTTTCCAGTCTCCGGTATGAACAGCCGTCGATCCGGATATCAAAGCCGCAGATATCCTTATAAGGGCAGTAATCACACCCGGAAGCACCTCCCATCTCGTAAGGTGCCGCTTCCGCCTTTCCGCCGCGGATTTTATCCCGGATGTCCTGCTCCTTCTGTTTTGCGTATTTAAGAACTGTCCGGAATGCTTCTCCCGGAAGAGCCCGGGAATTTTTACTTAATGAACCGTCTTTATTTCTGCCCACAGGAATCAGAAGGGAATTTCCGGTCAGGCCTCTCTCAAGATGGCTGACCACCTGTTCGTCCCCGTTTACAAGACCGTCCAGCCTAAGCTCTTTTAAAATACTTTTTTCTACATCTTCGTCGCTGTCTTTTCTGTCCACGACCGGATCCTGAATGCGGTAATAAAATATTCCCGCAGGTACAATTTTCTTGTCCGGAAACCGGCGCTGTTCCACGTCAAGTGCTGCATTGAGATAGACCGGCAGCTGCATCTGGAGCCCGTGATACAGGGCAGTAATATCAAAGCTTTTCATTCCTGTTTTATAGTCTGTCACTTTTACATATACACAATTTTCTTCCTTGTCCTCGCAGATATCAATACGGTCAATCTTCCCGCTTCCGAATTTTAATTCATAACCGCCGGGTATAAAATCGCTTTTCTCCAGCTGCTTTGTAAGCGCCCACACGGATCTCCGGATCAGACGTTTGATCCTTGAAATCATATATTCATTCCTCGCAGAACTGAACAATACTGTATTCCCGTAATCGAGAACACTCTCCTCTACGCTCTCATCGATCAGCTCATCCCGCAGTTCTTCCGGAAGTTCTTCCCACCTCATCTTCTCACGGTCTGCTTTTCTGGAGAATCTTTCCAGTGACTGGTGAGCAATATTTCCCAGATCCATTGCTTCGAATTCATACTCCTCCCGATCTGAAAGACGCAGCCCGTAGCTCAGGAAATGAGCATATGCGCAGGATGCGAACTGTTCCATACGGGTAACGCTGATACGCTCCGGATCAGGATACAGTTTTTCCGTTTGCTCCGGTTCCAGCTCCGGATATTTCCTGGTGAGGAACCCGGCATCCAGAATCTGCTTCACCTCTTCCCCGCTCCTTCTCTCTCTCCGAAACCATGTGTAGAGTTCTTTCCATTCATCACTTATTCCAAGCTGTCTGTCGCGGATTCCCTCCGCCACTTTTATAAGCCCTGTTTTCTCTGTAATCTCATGTTCCGGCATTCTTCTCTTCTCCTCGTCCACTACAGTAAGAGCAGGGAAAATCCTTCTCACGTCCGCAATAAGATAGGCGGGCCGCAGACTTTTTCCGTCCCCGGACACTTTAGACCAGGAAAGGTACAGATATTCCGAGGGTTTCGTCAGATTCATATAAAGATAAAATTTCTGTATATAGGCCTCCTCTTTCGGCCCGGGAGACAATGCAATGTCTCCTTTTAAGAACTGCTCTCTGTCCCGTTCAGACAGCAGGCCGCCGGCCCCTGTATTCCCCGGAAGCAGCGTATCATTTGCTCCCACGAAGAAAAGGGCTCTGATGTTCCTGATTCTTGTTCTCTCCACATCTCCGATGACTACCTGATCAAGGCTTGGCGGAATCACTCCCACTTTAGCCTCTTCAAGCCCCGCATCCAGAAGTTCACAGTACTCCTTCAATGAGATCCGTTCATCCCCCAGAAGTTCCACAAATTTATCAAAAAGCCCCAGAACGATCCGGTAAATCTGAGCATACTCCTTCGCTCTGGCAAGCTCCCCCCTCTCCTGAAAGGTCTGCTCCATCTCACTGAGTCTCTCCTGCATTCTCTCCTCAGAAATAAACTCATAGACGGCAAGCGTCACATCCCGCACCGTCTTTCTCCTCTGTTTGAGCACAAACACCAGACCTTGTATTTTTTCTACAAACCTTACTCTCAGATGGTTAAGTTCCTGAAGCTCTTTTTCACCCGTGCCCGCCGTCTGTCTCACCCACGCCTGCTGCCATTTCTTATATCCTTTAATGCCCAGGGCCAGACAGTAATTTTCCATCCGGTCCACTTCTTCGTCAGTAAACCCGCACAGCCCGGTCCGAAGGAACCGAAATACACTGTCATAGGTAAAATTCTCTTCCGCCATGGCAAGGAGGCTTCTCAGATACTCCACGAATGCATTGAGCAGAATGCTCTTCTTATGATCCATAAAGACAGGGATGTCAAACAGATCGCAGGCCTTTTCCAGCGCATCCGCATACACGTTCATATCTGCCGTGATGACCGCAATATCACGGTAACGGTATCCCTTCTCCCTTACAAGACACCGGATGCTCTCTGCCACATACTGTGCCTCAGCCCGTGGATTACGCGCCTCGTGAATAGAGACAGCCTCTGTATATCCTGATTTTATATCCCCCGGCTCATTTTCCCGGTGATACTGGTTCCCGGAATACCGGAACAGTTCCGACTCGAGGAACGCCATCTCCGCATTGTTCTCAAAACGCTTCGGCGGCTTCTGGTACAAATATACCGGATCTTCCACCTCCGTCTTTATGTCACGTGCTATCTTCATGAGGGAGGTCACCATCTGCTTGCTCAGTGCGAAAAGCTGATACGGATGGCGGTATATAAAGGGATCTTCCCTCTCGTCCATCTCCACGGTGATCATGACCTTGTCACACACCTTCAAAAGTTCTCCCAACAGCCGGTCCTGAACCGGTGTAAATCCGGTAAACCCGTCCATTGCTACCACACTTCCCTTTAAGATGTTCGACCGCGGCACAGCGTCACTCAGTACATCCAGCATTTCTTCTTTTGTAATATACTTTTCGCTCAGGTAATCCTCAAATCCTTCATACACTTTCCGGATATCTTTCAATTTGTAATATAGATAACTGTCCGGACTGATGCTGTCCATAAATTCATCCAGCCGTTCAAAATCCACCCCGTACTGGGTAAACTCTGATATGACCGACTTCACTTCACTGATATATCCCTGCTTCTTCAAATTTCCTTTCAGCACCGTAAGTTCATCTTCATAATTTCCCGCGATCTTTCTCAGAATCAGATTCTTTCCCTCATCGTCAAGCACCGTCCGATTGTCCTGTCCTACCTCCTCAAAAACTCTGTGGGCAAGTCGCCCGAAGCTCAGGACATCGATGTTCATGATCCCGCCTCTTGGATGCATCAGACACAGATCCTTCTGCGTCTGCATTGTAAACTGCTCCGGCACAAGGACAAGATAATTCTTCTCCGGATGCCGGATGGACTGCTCTATCACACTCTGATACAGACAGTGGGATTTTCCGCTGCCCGAGTTGCCGAATATGAATTGTAATGACATAAATCTCCTCCTTGTTTAGCCTTCCCTGATATCACAGGTTCGTCCGGATTTATTTACCAGTGATTATACTGCGTGCGCAGAAAAGGAAGCGGCGCGCAGCGACATTTACTTTTCAAGCCGCGGCTCCCGATATAATCCCTGCATAGCAGGGCGAAGCGATTCTATCGCTTCGGATTGCGCTTTGCGCAATCATTATATCACACCGCCTGTTTACTGTCATTTTCTCCGCATAAAAACATATCAGTTCAGTCCGTGATTGACATTCCCTTTCGTTTCTGTTATCCTTTGTGCAGAATAAAGAAAACACGTTTTGTTTTCGTAAGATCGGAGTTGAAAAGATGATTATTACTTCCTGCTGATTTTTATACTGCATGACAGAACACCCATAACACTGAATCCATTATACAGACGATATATGTATCCGGTCTGTCTGTTTTGTCATGCGATCGCAGGAAAGTAATCTCATCATCCCGACTCATACAGAAACTGGATCAGTATGTCAGAAGGACCGCGGAATTTACTTTCCCGCGGTCCTTTTTGCGCGATACGCCCGGCAAGCGGCCGCCATGATTGCATGAGTGGGTCTCCGCTCCGCTGCGGTCCGTGCTGGACGCGTGTCACTGGCACGCAGCACCATTTGCCGGGCAACGCACTATTTTATAAAGGAGGCTGATCAATAATGTCACTGATACAGGTTAAAAATCTGAGTTTCACATACGAGGACAGTTTCGATCCTGTCTTTGAAAATGTTTCTTTCCAGATAGATACGGACTGGAAGCTGGGATTTATCGGCAGAAACGGCAAGGGAAAGACCACTTTTCTGAAGCTGCTGACCGGAGAATATGAATACTCCGGCTCCATCCTCTCTTCCGTTGATTTTGAATACTTTCCTTACCATGTAGAGAACAAGGAGCAGCTCACTTATGAAATTGCCGAATCTGTTGCCCCCTCCATGGAACAGTGGGAGCTTCTGCGCGAACTGAATCTCCTCGATGCGGATGCAGAGATCCTGTACCGTCCGTTTTGCTCACTCAGTTTCGGAGAGCAGTCAAAAGTATTGCTGGCATCTCTTTTTCTTAAAGAGCACGCCTTTCTCCTGATCGATGAGCCGACGAACCATCTGGACGCAGCCGCACGGGATAAAATTGCAGACTACCTTGCACACAAGAAAGGATTTATTCTTGTCTCCCATGAACGGGATTTTCTCGACCACTGCACGGATCACGTTCTCGTTCTCAACCGAAGATCCATCGAGGTGCGGAAAGGGAGCTTTTCATCATGGTACGAGGACAAACTTTCACGGGATGAATCCGAGATCCGGCAGAATGCCAGGCTGAAAAAGGACATCCGCAGACTCAAAGACGCCGCGCGTCAGGCAGCACGGTGGTCGGATAAGACGGAAGCTTCAAAGATCGGGAACCATGTAGGAGACCGCGGATTCGTCGGACATCAGGCTGCCAAAATGATGAAGCGCTCCAAAATGCTGGAACACAGGCGTGAAAATGCTGTGCAGGAAAAGGAGAAACTCTTAAAGGATATAGAATCTCCCGAGTCCCTGAAGATCAATATGCTCCATTATCACAGCAGCAGACTTGTCACAATCAAGGATCTCTCGGTCCGCTATCCGGATACTGACACACCGCTTTTCTCCGGTCTGTCAATGGAGATCCGTTCCGGCAGCCGTATCGCCCTGTCCGGGAAAAACGGATGCGGCAAGTCCAGCCTGATCCGTCTGATCCTGGGAGAAAACATTCCCCATACCGGAGAAATATCCGTCGCGTCAGGGCTGCGCATTTCCTATGTCTCGCAGGACACCTCGCATCTTCGTGGAACACTGTCCGAATTTGCACTGCACTGCGGCGTGGATGCTCCGCTCCTTCTCACCGTACTTGACAAACTGGGGCTGGAGCGCCCGCAGTTCGAAAAGAAAATTGGAACTTACAGCGAAGGGCAGAAGAAAAAGGTGCTGCTGGCAAAATCACTATGCGAACCGGCTCATCTCTTTGTGTGGGATGAACCGCTGAATTATATCGATATATTTTCCCGTATTCAGCTGGAAGACCTGCTGCTTGCCTGTCAGCCTTCCATGCTCTTTGTGGAGCACGACCGGACTTTCCGGGAAAAGATCGCAACGGAAATCATTGAACTGTAAGCGCCCGCCAAGATTCCGGCAAGCCCGGACTTCGGCTCGCCGCACTTAGACCAAAGAGTTCCGCTTGCGGAACTCTCGCGCCGAGCGCGGTCGCTTTAGCGACAAATATCCACTTCGCGCGAGTGCGCATTCCGCGGAGCGTTTTGTTTAATAGGGAATGGAGTTTCCTATTAAACAAATAAAAACTCTGTATCAGGTGGTTTTCTCCATCTGTACAGAGTTTTTGTAATAATTATTTTCTTTGTCTGATCCCTGTATTTTCTATCGAATCATATCCTGCAGTTTGCTCTTCGGCACTGCACCGATCTGCTTTCCTGCAATCTCTCCGTTCTTAAACGCGATAAATGTAGGAATGCTCATAACGCCGTATTTCTGTGCAACTGCCATCTCTTCATCAATATTGATCTTGCACACCTTTACGCCTGTCTCTTCCCCCGCAAGCTCTTCAACGACCGGTCCCATCATCTTACACGGCCCGCACCAGTCTGCATAGAAATCAACGAGCACCGTCTGCTCTGCCTGAAGCACTTCCTGATCAAAATTCTCTGTTGTCAACTTTACAACTGCCATCTTTATATCCTCCTTATGAATCCTCTAAATCTATATTTATTGTCATTTCATGGTCTTAGTATACCACATTCTTATGATTTTTCAGTGACAAAATCACATTTATTATCCGTTCTGCTGTCTGATACTCAGTACAGGCAGAACGGAGATCGATTTTTATATCTTACCCAGCTTCCCGGCGTCAATAATGGTAACCTTTCCTCTTGCCAGCTTTACGAGTCCGTCCGCCTGAAACTGTTTCAGGATCCTTGTCACAACTTCTCTCGCTGTTCCGGCGTCTTTCGCAATATCCTCATGGGTGAGCTTCAGCTCATCTCCTCCTTCTATGGCTCTGTGCTCCAGCAGCGCTCCCGCGATTCTTGACGCCACATTAGAGAATACAAACTGGTTAAACAGCCACATGATATCCGAAAATTTCTCCGAGATCATCTCCATCGTATAGTCTTTTACTGCTCCGCTCTCATCATACAGCTTCCGGTACACTTTCTTCGGGATCGTATAGATCTCGCAGTCCGTCTCCATCTCCATATCAAGCTCGATATCCATCCCGTTGAGCATACACGCCGCACTCAATATGCTCACATCCCCGTCCAGCAGCCGGAACAGCGTAATATCCCCGCCGCCCGGTGATGTAATAAACACACGAGCCCTGCCGGAGCCGATGATCTGTACACCTGCGCATTCTCCTCCCCCGAAATGAAGATGTGTCTTTTTCTCACACAGATTCCTTGTTGTATTGTTTACGATCTCTGCTCTCTGAGCTTCTGTCAAACTCTCCCAGAAAGGGAAAGCATTTTTAAATAAATCAGTATTCATTGTTCCTGCTCCCATTTATCCGCCAGTCGTTTCTGTTCATCCAGACTCAGAATCTCATCCAGCGGATGATACCGCCCTCATTTTTGTCCTGCGCGGGCAGTTTCCGCAGTTCCAGAATGTGCAGTTCCATCAGATCCATATATCTTTTCCCAGTATTGCCCCTGCAAATCCTTACCGTACTTTTGCATAATTGTAGTTGTTTATACCCATATTTATTTCTCATTCATCTTATCACGTTTTCTAAAAAGAAAAAAGCCACTTTCGAGTATCAGGAATTTTAGGCGATATCACCGGTGAATTGCAAATATGCGAATTAATTTTGATTATTTGAGACCGTCCGGATAGTTGAAATGTATCCGTTGCAGGATATGCTCCGGATGCATTCAACCATAACATGATATTTTTAATATTTTATTATCAAATCATAATTTTATCGTCACACTTTCGTCACATTCCCGCAATAAACTATTCGATGTTGAAGGGAGTATAACAAAATGACTGATGAACAATATTACACACTGATCCATCCGTATCAGGATGCAATGAACCTGATTCTGACCAGATTGAAAATACTGAACCATACAACCTATGAAAGTGAAGACTTGCAGCCGATCCACAGTATCGCGAACCGTATCAAAGAAAAAGGGAGTATTGAAAATAAATTGCAAAAAAAGAACGCAGCCACAAGTGTTCAGGATGCCAAGGCACTTCTGCAGGACATTGCCGGAGTGCGCGTAATCTGCTTTTTTGAAAAAGATATCAAACATCTTGTGGAATGCTTAAGAAAACAGTCGGATCTTATTGTGATCAAAGAAAAAGATTACATATCCACGCCAAAGCCAAACGGCTACCGCAGTTATCATATGATCCTCGGTGTTCCAATCTACTATATGGACGGTATGGAATACTATCCGGTCGAAATCCAGTTTCGTACAATATCCATGGACTTCTGGGCTGCAATGGAACACCGTATCTGCTATAAGAACCAGCCGTTCAATGAAATCGAAATGAAAAATGCATTTCTCCAGTATTCGGAAATATTGGAGAAGATGGAGAAATCATTTGAGGTGTATAGTGAAAACAATGGATAAATTTCGATTTTTCGGACTGATAAAGTATCTGCCGGGAGGCAGGTATTGTTAACGCACCCGCTTTCGCTCGGGACGTAACGCAGCGGTACATAGGAGCGCAAAAGACGCGCTCCAAGTGCCGGCGTTACT
>CAJFGR010000058.1 GCA_904377845.1 uncultured Ruminococcus sp.
GCTCCTATGTACCGCTGCGTTACGGCCCGAGCGAAAGCGGGTGCGCTAGCAATACCTGCCTCCCGGCGGATACTTTATCAGTCCGGAAAATCGGAATTTCTGCATTTTTTTGCAAAGAACACTTTTAAAACCCGGTGATTTCTGCTAATATATTGATGCAGATCACAAGAGCGGGTTCATTGAGTCCAGGCCTGCCGCAACGGGGCGGTATGTCGGGAACATCCCGCTTTTTTCTGGTGTACAGATTAGAGATCGGCGCCGATCTGGTGAAGCGGCGTCAGATTATGTGGAATGGAAAGGAAGAGAACGATGCCTAAATTAAATGAAAATTATCTGAATGTACAGGACAGCTACCTGTTTGCCGAGATTGCACGCAGAGTTAAAGTATATGAAGAAAATCATCCGGACAAAGCGGAAAATATCATTCGACTTGGAATTGGGGACGTTACACGTCCACTCACAAAGAGCGCGGTTGAAGCGCTTCACAAAGCGGTAGACGAGCAGGCGGTGCCGGAGACTTTTAAGGGATACGGACCGGAGCAGGGATATGAATTTGTGCGCAGGGCTGTTGCGGATTACTATGAGAGAAATGGCGTGACCGTGGATCCGGACGATGTGTTTATCTCTGACGGAGCAAAGAGTGATACGGGAAATATTACGGAACTTTTTGACAGAGATAATGTGATTCTTGTTCCGGATCCGGTATATCCGGTTTATGTGGACACCAATATAATGGATGGCAAGAAAGTCGTCTATATGAATGGAACAGAGGAGAACAATTTCCTGCCGATGCCGGATGACAGCGTGAAGGCGGATATTATTTATCTGTGCTCCCCGAACAACCCGACAGGGGCGTGCTATAACAAAGAACAGTTAAAGGAGTGGGTGAATTACGCACTTGCCAATGAGGCGGTCATTCTCTTTGACTCAGCGTATGAAGCATTTGTATCCGAGCCGGAGCTTCCGCGCAGTATTTATGCGGTAGAGGGGGCGAAGAAGTGTGCGATCGAGTTCTGTTCACTGTCTAAGACAGCCGGATTTACAGGGACACGTTTCTCCTATACAGTTGTGCCGAAAGAACTGGTATTTGGCACTTCTGACGGCAAGGAACTGAGCCTGCATGATATGTGGAACAGAAGACAGTCCACAAAGTTCAACGGAACACCGTACATTATTCAGTATGCGGCAGCACAGGTGTTTACGGAGCAGGGAATGAACGAATGCATGGAAAATATTTCCTACTATATGGAGAATGCCCGTGTGATTGCGGAAACTCTCCGGAAGAAGAATATTTCATTTACAGGCGGGGTGAATTCTCCGTATATCTGGTTCAAGTGCCCGAACGGTATGGAGTCCTGGGAACTTTTTGATTACCTGCTTGAAAATATTCAGGTGGTCGGAACACCGGGAGCGGGATTTGGCGTGAATGGAAAGAATCATTTCCGTCTGACATCATTTGGAACCCACGAGAAGACAAAAGAAGCGATGGAAAGATTTGACAGGCTGTTTTAATCATAAGCTTATAATATAGATAATATATGGCGGATATCCGTGCTCATATGAGCAGAGCGAATGCAAACGGGTATCCGTCATTTTTTTCCTTGAGAAATTCTTTAGATTTTATTCCATATAATTTAAGTAATATTATATTGACAGCCAATATTATACAAAATATAATATAGAAAACGGTACAGTATTATGAAAAAAGCAGAGGTGTGATGGAATAATCAGCCCCGGAAGAGAAAGGGTGGTTGCATGGTATTCAATACAGGTGCAGCGCTTCTGGACGCGATTGTGCTGGCCGTTGTCTCTCATGAGGATGAGGGAACATACGGCTATAAGATCACTCAGGATGTACGCAGGGTTATAGATGTGTCGGAATCGACGCTGTATCCGGTACTGCGGCGCCTGCAGAAAGATGAGTGTCTGGAAGTGTACGACAGGCAGTTTGATGGAAGAAACAGAAGATATTATAAGGTAACGGCCAGAGGAATGGCGCAGCTTGGCTTGTATAAGTCTGAGTGGAAAACTTATATACAGAAGATCAACGCTATATTTGAGGGAGGTGTGACTGCATGAACCGTAAGGAGTTTATGGCTGAACTTGAACGTCTGCTCGCCGATATGCCGGAGGAAGAGCGGCAGGCGGCGGTTCAGTATTATGCAGATTATTTCGCGGACGCCGGCGAAGAGAATGAGGCGGAAGTGATCCGTGAGCTTGGAAGTCCGGAGAAGGCGGCCGAGTCGATAAAGGCGGATTATTACGGAACAGAATTTAATGAATCCGAATATGACAATAAAGATTATATGAAAAAATACGGACAGCGATCTTCCGAGAGAAGAGACAGCAGCAGACCGTGGACCAGTAACACCCTGAAGCTTATTCTTATCATTGCAATTGCGATCATACTGTGGCCGGTGACTCTGGGAATTGCCCTCACAGCTTTCGGCATTGCCGTGACGGTCGTATGTTTCTTTGCAGTCCTTGTGATCGCGGCAGTGTCGGTCATGATTGCGGGAGGCGTTACTGTTATCGTAGGGATTGTCGCCGGGATTGCGGTCCCTCCTGCGGCACTCGTGGCAGTGGGAATCGGAATCCTCCTGTTTGTGCTCGGAGTGATTGCCACGGTCGGATCGGTGAAGCTCTGTATCGTAGTGTATCCGGCAATGCTCAGAGGATTTGTGAATCTGTGCAGAAGACCGTTTTACGGAAAGGCGGTGTAGGGGATGAAAAAAGGGTGGAAAGTGTTCTGGATTGTATGTGCAGTTATGGCAGCAGCCGGTATTGCTATGACAGTGACCGGTATCGCGCTGGGCGGGCTTGCGATGTTAAGCAACGCGGATGAGGCAGGACCGGTGCATGACTGGCTGCAGCGGACCGGCAGGAGAGTGGAAACAGAAAATACAGTTCCGGACGGAGAGATGATCACAGCATATGAAGGAATTGATGAAATATCGCTGGATCTGTCCAATCTGGGAATTGTCGTAACACCTTCGGACAGTGAAGCAGTCATTGTGGATACATCACAGCTCAGATCTGATATCCGTGAAGATGTAGTGATCTCACAGAATGGAGGAGAGCTGGAGATGGAGACGGACGGTCATAGCGGATTTCACTGGAATGCAGATGATCCGGGTATGCTGTATATCAGTATTCCGCGGGGAGCATATTATAATTCATTTTCTGCAGATGTAGGAGCGGGGCTTCTTGAGATGGAAGGAGTTTCAGCAGGAGAGATTTCCCTTGAAGTGGGAGCGGGGCAGATCATTGCGGAAGGCTTCTGTACAGATGTGCTGGAGGCGGACTGCGGGGCAGGACAGATTTCACTTCAGGGAGAAGTGCTGCGGACTGCGGATCTTAACTGTGATGTCGGGGAAGTGCTCTTTACACTGCCGGGCGGCATGGAGGTTTATAATTATGAACTGTCATGTTCCGCAGGTGAGCTTATTGTAGGCGATGAAGCCTACAGCGGCATCCGTAACGACATGAAGATAGATAACGGCAGCAGCTGCCTGATAGAGGCGGAATGCAGAATAGGAAGAATGGAAATTATGTTTGAATAAAATATAACTGTGAAAAAACAATAAATGCAGTTAAATCAGAGAAAGTGAGGAATCAGATTATGCCGGAAAAAAGATTATATCGTTCGAGAGAAAACAGGATGCTCTGTGGAGTGTGCGCAGGAATCGCTGAGTATTTCAATATCGATCCCACATTGATACGTCTTCTGTTTGTGCTGTTTGGCTTATCGGGCAGCGGAATACTGGCGTATATTATAGCGGCGATCATCATACCGGACAGTCCGATAATGTAGTTCGGACAGGGAGTACTAATACGAAACGCCGGGCATTCTTCGAGAGTGCCCGGTATTTTTGTATATTCTGATACAATATCGGCAATACTCCTGAAAAACGGAAAGAAGGGGTATTGTGTCAAAGAAAAAAGTGAAGAAAATAGACCTTAACAATCTGGAACCCGAGGAAAAAATGAAATATGAAGTGGCGGAAGAACTGGGGCTTCTGGACAGAGTGCTGGCGGACGGCTGGAAATCTCTTACATCAAAAGAAACAGGCAGAATCGGAGGAATCGTAACGAAAAAGAAGAGAGAAAAACAATAAAAAAAGCATAAATAAATATGTAAAACTTTACAAAAAACCACAGATTTGATAAAATTGTACGACTGGGGAGAATATAGGTGATGCAGTTATGGAAGATAAGATAGAAGTTCTGGGAATAAGCATGGACTGTCTGACAGTAAAAGAGACGATGCTGAGAACTATGCAGTTTATGGAAAATGACTCAGTTGATACAATAGAAATAATGACAATGGACTCGCTGATGAATAATCAGGAAGACGAGATCTGGAGAGAACAGGTGCAGGAGTTTAAGCTGACACTCCCCGGAGAGCCTGAAATACTCAAAGCTGCGGATGTTCATGACAGGATAAAACTGAAAGAGACAGAAAACAGAGTATTTCTGAAAATGTTTATGAAATACCTTCAGAAAAACCAAAAGAGAATCTATCTGCTGGCTGATACGGAAGAAGAGATTATTCAGGCGGAGAACGCCATCCGGCGTTATAACAGAGGGGTTCGTCTGAGTGGACATGCCTGTCTCCATCCGGATGACAACCGGGAAGAAGAAGTGGTAAACGACATCAACGGAACTGAGACGGACTGCGTGCTTTCGGTTCTCTCTTCGCCCTATCAGGAAAGCTTTATAAGCAGATACAGAACACTGCTCAACACGAAGCTATGGTTTGGATGCGGGCCTATGCTTTCAAGGAGTTATGATGATCAGATGATTTTTCAGCAGATCAGACATTTTTTCAGGAAGACGATGTTCCGCAGGCAGGTGGAAAAGCAGCAAAAAGAAAAATAATATGAACTTTTTGTAAAACATTTGAGGAAATGCATAAAAAAAGTGGATTTCCTCTTTATTTTTTTGGTGCTTTGCATTAATATAATACGTGAATATGTGAATTTGAATATTTTTTTTGCTGAAAATTTGTGAAAAGTGTACATGGTTTTCTGGAGGAGTGGAGGAAGAGGAATGATTTCGAATCAGATACTACAAAATACGATTGATGGCCTGAAAGGAATTGCAAGAGTGGATTTTTGTGTCCTTGATACAGAGGGAAAGGAACTGGCAGCTACGTTTGACAGTGATCAGGATCGCAGTGAAGCGGTACTCTCTTTTGTTGAATCCCCCGCAGACAGCCAGGTGATTCAGGGATGCCAGTTCTTTAAGATATTTGATGAACAGCGCCTTGAATATGTGCTTCTGGCCGATGGGGACAGCGAGGATGTCTATATGCTCGGCAAGATTGCAGCATTCCAGATCCAGAGCCTTCTGGTAGCTTATAAGGAACGGTTTGACAAGGATAACTTTATCAAAAATCTTCTGCTTGACAACCTTCTTCTTGTCGATATTTATAACCGTGCGAAAAAATTACATATTGACACAGAAGTAAAACGTGTTATCTTTATTATTGAGACATCGCACGAGAGGGACAATGCCGCACTTGAAAATGTAAGAAGTCTGCTTGGCGGTAAGTCTAAGGATTTTGTTACTGCGGTTGACGAGAAAAATATTATTGTAGTGAAAGAACTTACGGACAAGGATGGCAATAAGGAACTCGAGAAGATGGCCCAGGAGATGCTGGATACGCTCCGCAATGAGGGAGGAGAGGAGCAGATCCGCATTGCATACGGAACTATTGTGGGAGATATCAAGGAAGTATCCAAGTCCTACAAAGAGGCAAAACTGGCTCTTGATGTTGGTAAGATCTTTTTCGATGAGAAAGATATCGTGGCATTTACGACCCTTGGTATCGGCAGGCTGATTTATCAGCTTCCGATCCCGCTGTGTAAGATGTTTATCAAAGAGATTTTCGAGGGGAAATCTCCGGACGATTTTGATGAGGAGACATTGACGACAATCAATAAGTTCTTTGAAAACAGCCTCAATGTGTCAGAAACGTCCAGGCAGCTTTATATTCACAGAAATACTCTTGTATACAGACTGGATAAGCTACAAAAGAGCACCGGTCTGGATCTTCGCGTTTTCGAGGATGCAATTACATTCAAGATTGCGCTGATGGTCGTAAAATATATGAATTATATGGAATCACTGGAATATTGATACGTGTCCGGCCATACGCAGAACACAGAATCCATATAAGATATGAGCAGGGGTATGAATAATTAGGAGGAACATATGATTGAATTAAGAAAGGTGACAAAGGAGTATTCCAAAGGGAACGCAGCTCTGAACGGAATATCCGTAAAGATTGAACGCGGTGAGTTTGTGTTCATCGTGGGCGACAGTGGCTCCGGAAAGTCTACTCTGATCAAACTGATCATGAAGGAGCTGAACCCGACCGAAGGAACAATCATTGTGAACGGGCAGAACCTGAACAGGATGAAACACCGTAACATTGCAAAATACAGGAGAGGTCTCGGCGTTGTCTTTCAGGATTTCCGTCTGCTGAAAGACAGAAATATTTATGAAAATATTGCCTTTGCGCTGCGCGTGACAGAGACACCGACAAGAATTATCAAGAAGAAAGTGCCGGCTGCTCTTTCTCTGGTCGGTCTTGCGCAGAAGTATAAGTCTTTTCCGAAAGAGCTTTCAGGAGGAGAGCAGCAGCGTGTTGCCATTGCGAGAGCTCTTGTAAATGAACCTGCCATATTGCTGGCTGACGAGCCTACAGGAAATCTGGATCCGACGAACTCATGGGAAATCATGAGCATTCTGAAGGAAGCGAATGAGCGTGGTACGACAGTGCTTGTCGTTACGCACAATCAGGAAATCGTAAACGAGATGAACGAGCGGGTGATCACGATGAAACAGGGCGTGATCGTCAGTGATGAACAAAAAGGTGGGTATATAAATGAGGATTAGTACAATAGGATACGTAGGAAAACAGGGTATCAAGAATATCTGGAGGAACAAGATGTTTTCACTCGCATCCATTGCGACGATGTCAGCTTGTATCTTCCTGTTTGGATTATTTTTCTCGATTCTTTACGGTTTTCTTTGACGAGGACGCAACAGATGAGCAGAAAGAGGAAATCGGGGAGCAGCTCGAGAATCATGAAGGAGTTGCGGATGTAAAATATGTATCAGCCGAAGAGGCATGGGAGGAGTTCCAGAAAGAATATTTTGGGGACAATCCGGAACTGGCGGAGGGATTCAAAGATGATAATCCGCTGGCAAGTTCAGACAACTATGAAGTATATATGGAGACAATGGATAATGACGACGAGAGTCTGATCGCGAGAAGCAGATCACTTTCAGAAACTCAGAACGATCTGGTGAAGTTCGCCCAGGGGCTGGACGGAGTCAGGGAAGTTAATAAATCAGATGTTGTTGCCAATACACTTTCCAGTGTGAATACACTGGTAGCGATTGTGTCAATTGCGATTATTATTATACTGCTTGGCGTGTCAATCTTCCTGATCAGCAATACTGTTACAATGGGTATTACAGTCCGAAAGGAAGAGATCGCGATCATGAAATATATCGGCGCAAAAGACTTTGTGGTCCGGTCGCCGTTCGTGATTGAGGGTCTGATTATCGGTGTATTCGGTGCGGCGATCCCGCTGACGCTGCTGTATTTCCTGTATGATAAAGCTGTAGAGTATATTATGACAAGATTCAGCATTCTGCAGAATATCATCGATTTCCTGCCAGTGGGCACAGTATATCAGATTCTGCTGCCGATCGGACTTGTCATGGGTATTGGAATCGGATTCCTTGGAAGTTTCTTCACCGTGCGTAAGCACCTGAAGGTATAAGCCCGGCAGTGCCGTACGGCTGCATGGATTTGAAGTATGCAGATTATGTTAAAAAACAAGGGAGGACAAAGTGGAGAAAAGTTCCGCTTTGTCTTCTTTTTTCGGAGGCGTAAAAGAAATGAAGGACTGGAATATGGAAAATAAACAGGACAATTCCCGTGACCCGGGAAAAGGGACAGAGATGGAGGCCGGAACAAAGATTTCGGGACGGGACGTCAGAGCGAACGGAAGATTCGGCGCAGGGGTGCTGACGGGCGTGTTGGTTGCCGTTGTACTTATCTGCGGAGTATGGGGAATATGGCGAGTGGTTTCCGGGATAACCGGGGGAGACTATACCTCGGCGGACGTCTCAGAAGCAGATGTGGAAGATAAACTGGATCAGATCAGCAGTCTGATAGACGGATATTATCTGTATGATGATGAAATAGACAGAGACGATCTGATTAACGGGATTTACGCGGGATATGCGGCGGCACTGGGGGATCCGTATACAGAATATTATGACGAAGAGGAGACGAAGGCTCTCTACGAATCTACCAGCGGAGAATTCTCGGGGATAGGTGCCACAATGTCAAAAAGTGTGGACAGTGATGAGATTACCGTGAGCAATATTTATAAAGATTCCCCGGCTGAGAAGGCCGGAATGAAAGAGGGAGATATCCTGCTCCAGGTGGATGACCATGAGGTATCAGGTCAGGAGCTTGAAACGGTAGTATCATGGATTAAAGGCGAACGGGGAACAGATGTGACGATTCATGTACTTCGGGACGGAGAAGAGGTGGAACTAACCGCCACGAGAGATATAATTGAAGTCCAGACTGTTGACTATGAAATGAAAGACAGTAAAATCGGTTATATTTTAGTCAGCGAATTTGACAGTGTGACTTATGACCAGTTTAAAGAAGCAATGGATGCTCTTGAGTCACAGGGAATGCAGGGCCTTGTGATTGATCTGCGCGGAAATCCTGGCGGCAGTCTGACAACTGTGACGGATATGCTGCAACTTCTTCTGCCGGAGGGGACGATCGTATCGACAAAAGACAAGTACGGCAATACTGAGGAGATTACTTGCGATGGAAAGAATGAATTTACAAAGCCCCTGGCTGTTCTTGTAAATCAGTACAGTGCAAGTGCTTCGGAAATATTCAGTGGAGCGGTACAGGATTACGGTACGGGTACCATTGTCGGTATGACTACGTATGGAAAAGGCGTAGTACAGCAGCTCATGGATCTGGATGACGGAACCTGCCTGAAAGTTACTATTGCCGAGTATTATACGCCCAGCGGCAGGAGCATTAACGGCACGGGAGTGGAGCCGGATGTGGAAGTGGAATATGAGTATGACGCAAATAATCCGGATGCAGATAACCAGCTTGAGAAAGCATTGGAGGTCGTGCGCGGGGAACTGGAGTAAGACAGTAACAGTTCAGCCCGTGTCAATTTTACAAAAAGGGGCTTGCAATTTGAAAAACAGTGTGGTATTATTGGAAACATATTTTAACAGACTAAAGTGTTAAAATTGACAAAGGCAATGAACAAGACTCGGATTTTCAGAAACTGACAGGAAGTTGGCGTCACCGACTGAGAGCGCCGGACAGCGGAGAAGATCATGGGAACACTTGGGAGCTGACCGTTCGAACAATTGTGATGATACTATCATAAAAGTAGGGCGGTACGAACAGCACACGTTACGTGCATAGAGGGGAACTCTGATCATCTGATGAGAGTTCAATGCGGGTGGTACCGCGGATTTTATCTTGATAATTTCCGTCCCGGGATACTTAAGTATCCCGGGACTTTTTTATTTCTCCGGGATACAGCATCTGAAAGGAGAAAGAAAAATGGAACTGGTAAAAGGAGTAAAGAAATCAGAAACTTTGGAACTTACGGATCTGCTTAAGGAAGATGTGAAAGGACAGACAGTTAAGGTAAACGGAGCTGTTCACACGATCCGTGATATGGGTACGGTGGCTTTTGTGATCCTCAGAAAACGCGGCGGCCTTGTGCAGTGTGTGTATGAGAAAGGCGTGTCAGGCTTTGAACTCAAGGATGTAAAAGAGGCCGCTACGGTAGAAGTTACAGGTATTGTGGCGGAATCAGAGAAAGCTCCCCACGGTATTGAGATCCGCCTGAGAGGGATCCGTATCTTGAG
The DNA here is from genome assembly GCA_904377845.1 of uncultured Ruminococcus sp. Taxonomy (GTDB): domain Bacteria; phylum Bacillota; class Clostridia; order Lachnospirales; family Lachnospiraceae; genus Mediterraneibacter. Next base: position 9,955 of record CAJFGR010000058.1, read on the forward strand.
TGAGCCGGCGGCGCCCATGCCCCTGCCGATCGCAAAGTGGAAATTGAATACTTCACTTGAGGCAAAACTGAACTATCGACCGATCTCTCTGAGAAACTTAAGAGAGAGAGCAAGATTCCGGATTCAGGAAGGGCTTGTAAGAGGATTCCGTGATTTTCTTTACGGAGAGGGATTTACAGAGATTCATACGCCGAAGATCGGAGCCAAGAGTGCGGAGGGCGGGGCAAACCTGTTCCGTCTGGATTATTTCCACCGTCCGGCGATTCTGCAGCAGAGTCCGCAGTTCTATAAACAGATGATGGTTGGGGTGTTTGACAGAGTGTTCGAGACAGCCCCGGTATTCCGTGCGGAGAAACATAATACAAAGCGCCATCTGAACGAATATACGAGCCTTGACTTTGAGATGGGTTATATTGACGGGTTCGAGGATGTGATGGCGATGGAGACTGGATATCTCCAGTATACAATGAAACTTCTTGAAAAAGAGTATGCGGATGAGATAAGGATACTCGGAATTGAAATACCGAAGACAGAAGATATTCCGGCAGTGCGTTTCGATGAGATCAAGAAACTTGTATCAGAGGAGTACGGACGCAAGATCAGAAGCCCGTATGATCTGGAGCCGGAAGAGGAAGTGCTGATCAGCAGATACGCGAAAGAAAAATGGGATGCGGATTTCGTGTTTGTCACACACTATCCGTCAAGGAAGCGCCCGTTCTATGCAATGGACGATCCGGCAGATCCGACTTATACGCTGAGCTTTGACCTGCTGTTCCGGGGAATGGAGATTACAACGGGAGGTCAGCGTATCCACGATTATGAGAGACTGCTTGCCAAGATGGAACAGCGAGGCATGACAGAAGAAGGAATGGAGCAGTATCTGAGTACGTTCAAATACGGTATGCCGCCTCACGGGGGACTGGGAATCGGACTGGAGCGTCTGACAATGAAACTGACAGGCGACGATAATGTCCGTGAGACTACATTGTTCCCGAGGGATATGAGCAGACTGGAGCCATAATAAGATGGCGGCCTGCCTTACAGGAGAAGAATATTGGCAAAGGATCAGTGAAAGGAGAGACGGTCATGGCAAACAAGATATCAGACGAGACCATCGAGTATGTCGGAATTCTGGCAAAGCTCGAGTTATCAGATACAGAAAAAGAAGATGCGAAAGCTGACATGGAGAAGATGCTGGATTACATTGATACACTGAATGAACTGGATACATCAGGAATCGAGCCGATGTCCCATGTATTTCCGGTAAATAATGTATTCCGCGAGGATGTGGTGACAAACGGTGACGGCAGGGAAGAGACACTGGCAAACGCACCGCAGAGAAAAGAGGACACTTTTGAAGTGCCGAGAACAATCGGCTGAGACGAAGCGGATTTTGACAGAAAGGCGGCATAGATTATGGAAATATTAGAACTTACAGCCCTTGAGCTGGGGAAAAAGATAAAAGCCGGTGAGATCACGGTGAAAGAAGCCGTTCAGGCGGCAATTGACCGTGCAAAAGAAGCGGAACCGGTAATCAACAGCTATGTGACACTGGACGAGGCCGGAGCACTTGCACAGGCGGAAGAGATCCAGAAGAAGATCGATGCAGGGGAACTGACCGGACCTCTGGCGGGAGTGCCGGTTGCAGTCAAGGATAATATGTGTATCAAAGGACAGCTTACGACCTGCAGCTCAAAGATACTTTCGAATTTCAAACCCACATATACTGCAGAGGCGGTAGAGAACTTAAAGAATGCCGGGGCAGTGATCATAGGGAAGACAAATATGGATGAATTCGCCATGGGAAGCACCACGGAGACTTCCTGGTATGGACCAACGAAAAACCCGCACAATACGGCTCACGTGCCCGGAGGTTCTTCAGGAGGTTCCTGCGCAGCGGTAGCGGCGGGGGAGTGCTTCGGCGCTCTCGGATCGGATACGGGCGGCTCCATACGGCAGCCCAGTTCCTTCTGCGGCGTGGTCGGCCTGAAGCCGACCTACGGGACTGTTTCCAGATATGGGCTGATTGCTTACGGTTCTTCACTGGATCAGATCGGACCGGTGGCGAAAGATGTGTCTGACTGCGCGGCATTCCTTGAGGCAATTGCATCCCACGATCCGAAAGACAGTACCTCCATAGAGAGAGATGACTATGATTTTACAAGTGCTCTGGAAAATGATGTAAAAGGGCTGAGGATCGGCATACCGAAAGATTATATGGGAGAAGGACTTGATCCGGAAGTAAAAAATACGGTTCTGCAGGCTGCAAAAGTTCTGGAAGAAAGAGGCGCGGTTGTTGAGACATTCCATCTCGGTCTGGTAAAATATGCGATTCCGGCATATTATACAATCGCTTCTGCGGAGGCCAGCTCCAATCTGGAACGCTTCGACGGCGTGAAATACGGCTATCGGACAGAGGAGTACGAGGGACTCCACAATATGTACAAAAAGACCCGTTCAGAAGGATTCGGTCCGGAAGTAAAACGCCGTATCATGCTCGGATCTTTTGTCCTGAGCTCCGGGTATTATGATGCATACTACCTGAAAGCTCTCCGGACAAAGGCACTGATTAAGAAGGAATTTGACAGGGCATTTGAGTATTACGATATTATTCTGGGACCGGCAGCACCGACGACAGCTCCGGAACTGGGAAAGAGTCTGAGCGATCCGCTGAAAATGTATCTGGGAGATATTTATACGATCTCGGTAAATCTTGCAGGACTTCCGGGAATGACGGTGCCGGTAGGAAAGGATAAAAACGGACTGCCCATCGGAATGCAGCTGATCGGAAATGCATTTGAGGAAAAAACACTGATCCGGGCGGCATATACTTATGAATGCGCTACCGGAAAGCAGTATGAGACAATGGCGGATATCAGCAAAGCTGTGGATACAGCGGCAGAAAAGGAGGTGCGCTAGTCATGGCAAAACAGTATGAGACAGTCATCGGACTTGAAGTCCATATCGAGCTGGCGACAAAGACGAAGATCTTCTGCGGATGCAGCACGGAATTCGGAAGCGCGCCCAATACCCATACCTGCCCGGTGTGCACAGGTATGCCGGGATCGCTTCCGGTGCTCAACAAACAGGTGGTAGAGTATGCTATGGCGCTTGGACTTGCCACGAACTGTAAGATTACACAGGTGTGCAAGTTCGACCGGAAGAATTATTTCTATCCGGATAATCCGCAGAACTATCAGATCTCTCAGCTCTATCTTCCGATCGCGAGAGACGGATACGTGGAGATTGATACCCAGACAGGAAAGAAGAAAGTGCGCATCCATGAGATGCATATGGAAGAGGATGCAGGGAAACTGGTCCACGACGAGTGGGATGATACCTCTCTCGTAGATTATAACCGAAGCGGTGTGCCGCTTGTGGAGATCGTCTCTGAACCGGATATGCGCTCTGCTGACGAGGTTATCGCATATCTGGAAAAGCTGCGCATGATCGCACAGTATCTGGGAGTGTCAGACTGCAAGCTCCAGGAAGGTTCCATGAGAGCGGATGTGAACCTGTCTGTCCGTGAAGTCGGATCAGAGACCTTTGGTACAAGGACAGAGATGAAGAACCTGAACTCATTTAAGGCTATCGCCCATGCTATTGAGGGCGAGCGTCAGAGACAGATTGAGCTTCTTGAAGAAGGGAAGGAAGTCATTCAGGAGACAAGAAGATGGGATGACAATAAAGAGCATTCCTATGCAATGCGTTCCAAGGAGGACGCACAGGATTACCGTTATTTCCCTGAGCCGGACCTTGTGCCGATCGTGATCAGCGACGAGTGGATCGCAAAGATCAAAGCACAACAGCCGGAGCTGCGTCCTGAGAAGCTGGAGAGATATAAGAAGGAATTCGACATTCCGGAATATGATGCGGAGCTTATTACAGAGTCCAAGAAAGTGGCGGATCTCTTCGAGGCCACGGTTGAACTGTGCGGAAAGCCGAAGAAAGCTGCAAACTGGATCATGGGAGATATGTTCCGTCTGATGAAAGAGAAAAGCATGGAACCGGAAGATCTGAAGTTTTCTCCGGAGCATCTGGCGAAGCTTATTGACATGACAGATGCGGGAACCATCAGCGCAGCTGTCGCGAGAAAGGTTTTCGAACAGATCTTTACCGATGATGTGGATCCGGAGAAGTATGTGGAAGAGAACGGACTTAAGACAGTGAACGATGAGGGAGCCATCAAAGAAGCGGTCGAGAAAGTCCTTGCGGATAATCCGCAGGCAGTTGCAGATTATAAGGGAGGCAAGCAGAAAGCTTTCGGAGCACTCATGGGACAGAGTATGCGGGCACTGAAAGGAAAAGCTGATCCGGCGGCTGTGACAAAGATGATAAAAGAGATTCTGGAACAGTAAAAGTTTCAGTGAGATAAATAAAAGGTCTGCCATACCATTTAACGGTGCGGCAGACCTTGATTTATTCAAGGATCTCATTTATAACTGCTGTTTATAGTAGCTAAAGAAATCAGCAATCTTCCCTGTTGCCTCTTTCAGCACTTCGATCCTCGGAAGATAGACTACGCGGAAATGATCCGGCTGTTCCCAGTTGAAGCCGCCGCCGTGGATCAGGAGGATCTTTTTATCCCGGAGAAGATCAAGGGCGAATTGTTCGTCGTTCGTAATATTGAACCTTTTTACATCGATCTTCGGGAAGATGTAGAAAGCTGCTTTTGGTTTTACGGCGCTGATGCCGGGAATATCGGTCAGTGCCTTGTAAATGTAATCTCTCTGCTCACGGATGCGTCCGCCCGGCTCGATATAACCGCGCACGCTCTGATGGCCGCCCAGAGCAGTCTGGACGATGGACTGCGCCGGGACGTTGGAGCAGAGCCGCATATTGGAAAGCATTTTAAGACCTTCGATGTAATCTTTTGCGACTTTCTTGTTTCCGCTTAAGATCATCCAGCCGATCCGGAATCCCGCGATCATATGAGACTTGGAGAGTCCGCTGAATGTGATGCAGAAGAGATCCGGCGCAAGAGAAGCAATGGAAATATGTTCTTCTTCATCCATTATCAGCCGGTCGTAAATCTCATCGGAAAAGATGATGAGCTGATGCTCCCTTGCCACATCGACGATCTTTTGAAGCACTTCTTTGGGATACAGTGCACCGGTCGGGTTGTTCGGGTTAATGATAACGATGGCTTTTGTGCGGTCGGTAATCTTTCGGCGGATGTCGTCAATATCCGGATACCATTCCGACTGTTCATCACAAATATAATGTACAGCCTTTCCGCCGGCAAGTGTCGCGCAGGCGGTCCACAGCGGATAATCCGGAGAGGGGATCAGGATCTCATCCCCGTCGTCCAGAAGTGCCGACATACAGATATTGATCAGCTCGCTGACGCCGTTTCCGGTGTAGATGTCCTCTATGGCGATGTTCGGAATTCCTTTCAGCTGTGCATACTGCATGATTGCTTTTCTCGCGGAGAAAAGTCCCTGGGCATTGGAATAGCCCTCACATTCCGTCAATTGCTGCCGCATATCATAGATAACCTCGTCCGGTGTACGGAAACCGAACGGAGCGGGATTTCCGATGTTCAATTTCAGGATCTGTGTGCCAGATTCTTCCATCCGTGCAGCTTCATCAACGACCGGTCCTCTTACATCATATAAGACATTGTCGAGTTTTGAAGATTTTTTAAAAGTTCTCATTTTTCTGTCCTCCGTAACAGTATTATTTTTATGAGTTGTGTGGATGCTGTGCATGGAATCTCCGGCATTGTCGGCAATGCGCACATCTGCGTCTGCCGGTTCATCGCCCCGCAGCCAGTCTGCATCCACCTGAAGTGTATCTGCAAGAAAATGCAGGATATCAGGCCTTGGAAGAGTCTTGCCGCTTACATACTGGCTGATATGGCTTTTGCCCAGCTTGACGCCTTGTTCAGAAGCTGCGCGGATCAGATCCACCTGTTTTTTTCCCTGCTGCGCCATAGAAGTTCTAAGGCGCTCCGCGAAAATTTCTTTAGACATTATCTTTATCTCCTTGAATTCAAAAATAAGAAGTTCAATTTACACTGAAGGTACTATAACATAAAGAATAAAGAAGTTCAATGCAATTATTAAAAGTTCAAAATATTTTTTGAAATATATCAAAAGTTCAATTTTAACGATTCGAATGTCGGCCCCCAATATTTAACGAGGTTTTATAAAGAAAAAATAAATTAGCACTCGAACCTTGACGTGGCTAACAACTTTTGCTATATTACTACTAGAACACGAAAACAAAGTAGTGTCTGCTGATCTGCCCGCCGCAATAGGACAGAGTTATGAATCCGGGCGATATCGGGCAGACTTCAATGAAGGAGGGAACAGCCATGAATATTAATAAATTTACACAGAATTCATTACAGGCTGTACAGAACTGCGAGAAGGTTGCCGCGGACAACGGCAATCAGGAGCTTGCACAGGAGCATCTGCTCTATGCGCTGCTGACGCAGGATGACAGTCTGATATTAAAATTGCTTGAAAAAATGAGTATCCAGGGACAGCTCTTCATTAACAGTGTGGAGCAGATGATCGGTAAGCGGCCGAAAGTCCAGGGCGGCCAGGCTTACGTGGGTCAGGATCTCAACAATGTCCTTATCCATGCAGAGGATGAGGCGAAACAGATGGGGGACGAGTATGTGTCCGTCGAGCATCTGTTTCTTGCCCTGTTAAAATATGCAAGTAAAGATATGAAACAGCTTTTCCGTGAGTATGGAATCAGCCGTGAAGGATTCTTACACGCACTTTCTACCGTGCGGGGCAATCAGCGGGTGACCAGTGATAATCCGGAGGCTACCTATGATACTTTAAATAAATACGGACAGGATCTTGTGGAGCGCGCGAGAGAGCAGAAGCTTGATCCGGTCATCGGCCGTGATGAGGAGATCCGCAATGTGATCCGTATCCTTTCCCGTAAGACGAAGAACAACCCGGTGCTGATCGGTGAACCTGGCGTTGGTAAAACGGCAGTCGTAGAAGGACTGGCGCAGCGTATCGTCAGCGGAGATGTGCCGGAAGGCCTGAAAGAGAAGACAATCTTTTCCCTTGATATGGGAGCGCTTGTTGCCGGTGCAAAATACCGGGGCGAGTTTGAGGAACGTCTGAAAGCGGTTCTTGAGGAAGTGAAGAACAGCGACGGAAAGATCATTCTGTTTATTGATGAGCTGCACACGATCGTCGGTGCGGGCAAGACAGACGGCGCCATGGACGCCGGCAATATGTTAAAGCCTATGCTGGCGAGAGGCGAGCTGCACTGTATCGGCGCCACAACGCTGGATGAATACCGTGAATATATTGAGAAAGATGCGGCTCTGGAACGTCGTTTCCAGCCGGTCATGGTAGATGAGCCTACTGTGGAGGATGCAATCTCTATTCTGCGTGGACTGAAAGAGCGTTACGAAGTGTTCCACGGTGTAAAGATCACAGACAGCGCACTTGTTGCGGCGGCGACACTTTCGAACCGTTATATCTCCGACCGTTTCCTGCCGGATAAAGCCATCGACCTTGTGGATGAGGCCTGCGCCCTGATCAAGACAGAACTTGACTCCATGCCGACAGAACTGGATGAGCTGAGACGTAAGGTCATGCAGCTTGAGATCGAGGAGTCGGCGCTTAAGAAAGAGGAAGACCGTCTGAGCAAGGAGCGGCTTGAGCACCTGCAGGAAGAACTGGCGGATCTGAAAGAACAGTATGCCGGAAAGAAAGTACAGTGGGAGAATGAAAAGAAATCTGTTGAGCGGGTTCAGAAAATCCGTGAGGAGATTGAGCAGGTCAACAAGGACATCCAGAAAGCCCAGAGAGAGTATGATCTGAACAAGGCAGCGGAACTCCAGTATGGAAGACTGCCTCAGCTTCAGAAACAGCTGGAGGAAGAGGAAGAGAAGGTAAAAGCAAAGGATCTTTCCCTTGTCCATGAGGCGGTTACTGAGGATGAGATCGCGCGTATTGTTTCGCGCTGGACAGGAATACCGGTAGCAAAACTGAACGAGAGCGAGAGAAATAAGACTCTTCATCTTGCTGATGAGCTGCACAAACGTGTGGTCGGTCAGGATGAAGGTGTTGAACTCGTAACAGAAGCGATCATCCGTTCCAAAGCGGGAATCAAGGATCCGAGCAAACCGATCGGTTCGTTCCTGTTCTTAGGACCTACCGGAGTCGGTAAGACAGAGTGTTCGATGATGAGAACAATATGGTGCGTATCGATATGAGTGAGTACATGGAGAAATATTCCGTCTCCCGTCTGATCGGAGCGCCGCCGGGATATGTAGGATACGATGAAGGCGGACAGCTCACGGAGGCAGTCCGGAGAAAACCGTATTCTGTCGTACTTTTCGATGAAGTTGAGAAAGCACACCCGGATGTATTTAATGTACTGCTCCAGGTGCTTGACGATGGCCGTATTACAGACTCTCAGGGTAGAACAGTAGACTTCAAGAATACGATCCTGATCATGACGTCCAATATCGGCGCAAGTTATCTGCTGGAAGGCATCCATGATGACGGATCCATAGATGAACAGAGCCAGGAGATGGTCATGAATGACCTGAAAGCCCATTTCAGACCGGAGTTCCTGAACCGTCTGGATGAAATAATTATGTTCAAGCCATTGACGAAACAGAATATCCGTGCCATTATTGATTTACTGATAGCAGATGTCAACAAACGTCTGGCGGAGAAAGAGCTGACCATCGAACTTACAGATGCGGCGAAAGACTTCGTAGTAGAAGGCGGTTACGATCCGATGTACGGCGCAAGGCCGCTGAAGAGATATCTGCAGAAGAATGTGGAGACGCTGGCAGCAAGGCTGATCCTTGCCGGAAATGTGGGCAGGGAAGATACGATCCTGATCGATGCAAAAGACGGAAAACTGACTGCAGAGGTGAAAGGTCAGGTCGTTGCAACGGAGACCGTTTCCTGATGCCGAAGCCGGCGTGAAAGGACGATATTCGGATGGCACCTATCATCTTTCATATAGATGTAAATTCAGCATATTTAAGCTGGACTGCAGTAGAACAACTGAAAAACGGAGCCGCAGTGGATCTGCGCGAGATACCAGCGATCATCGGCGGGGACCAGAAATCCCGTCATGGCGTGGTGCTCGCCAAATCCCCTGCGGCGAAGCGATATGGCATCCGCACGGGGGAACCTGTTGCGAATGCCTTTCGTAAGTGCCCGAATCTTGCAATGTATCCCCCGGATCACAAAATGTACCGGGAGAAGAGCAGGAGACTGATGGAGTACCTTCGGACATTTACGAAAGAGATCGAACAGGTCAGTGTAGACGAGTGTTACATGGATTTCACAGGAATTGCAGACCGGTGGAATTCGCCCGTGGACGGGGCTGTGGAGATAAAAGACGGGATAAAGGAGCGATTTGGATTCACCGTAAATATCGGAATCTCTACAAATAAACTTCTGGCGAAGATGGCGTCGGATTTTGAAAAACCGGACCGGATACATACACTTTATCCGGAGGAGATAAAGGAGAAGATGTGGCCGCTGCCTATCGGTGAGCTCTATATGGCGGGGAAATCCAGCGTGGAGGTACTGAAAAAACTGGAGATCAATACCATAGGTGATCTTGCGCAGTCAGATCCGCGCCTGATTATGCTCCATCTGAAGAGCCACGGGAAGATGCTGTGGGAATTTGCCAACGGCATCGGAACTTCGGTAGTCCAGTCAGAGCCCGATGAGGCGAAAGGAATCGGAAATTCCACAACTCTCAGTGAAGACGCGGCGACGATGGAGGAAATCCGCCCGGTATTTGAGCGGCTTGCGCAGAGTGTAGGTGGCAGACTTAAGAAAGCGGAAAAGAAAGCCGGCATGGTCAGCATGGAAATCAAATATTATGATTTCCGGACGGTGTCTCATCAGATACAGCTGGATAGGCCGACCAATGATCCCGAAGTGCTCAAAGAGACTGCCTGCAGTCTGTTTCTGGAAGTGTGGAGCGGGGAGCCGGTGCGTCTGCTCGGGATACGCACGTCCAAGCTCTCGGATGAAGCAGCGCCGGAACAGCTCTCCATCTTTGACATCGAGATACCGAAAGAGCCGGATGAAAAACATAAGCGGCTGAAGAAAGCCATGGATGAGCTGAATGAGAGGTTTGGAGAGGGTTCTGTTATGAAAGCGAGCCTGATGCCGAAAAGGGAACAGAACAAAATGCATGGCAGGGATAAGAAGAAATAATGTTATACATAGCAGATACATATAGAAGTGCATGAGAGGGGTACAGACACTATGAAAGAAAAAAATTATAATCTTGAACTTGTCAGAATGATCTCATTCATTCTGGTTATCGCGATTCATGTAAGCAATTATTTCTGCCGGGCCTACGGCAAAATCCCGCAGGGAGAATATCTGTTTTCACTTGTGATTGATACGGTGGCAAGACTGAGTGTGCCCTGCTTTTTTATGATATCGGGAGCCCTGCTGCTTGGCCGTGATGAACCGGTGAAGAAGCATATACGCAGGATTGTGCGTTTCCTGACGGCACTGGTCGTGTGGAGTCTGGTGTATTATTTCTGGAACACATATTATATGCATTCGTCCTATGATTTAAAAGAGATTCTGTATGTGCCTGCAGAGGCGCATCTGTGGTATCTGTATGCCATGATTCCCATTTATCTTGTGCTTCCGTTTTTCCAGGTAATGTGCAGAAATATGAGCATAAATCTGGAAAAAGTATTTCTGATTGTGACTACAGGCGCGGTTTTGTTTAACTATGTTCTGTGGCTTATGGGTGGCGAGGCATATTATGACCTGCCGCTGATCGGAGACAGGATCTATGCATGGTATGTGTTTGTTGGATATTATCTCTATAAATACAGGAGGCATATCCGGATCAGTCAGAGAGCGCTGGTCATTATCTGTGTGCTCAGTATGACTGCAACATTCGGGATCACATGGGGCGTATCAACTTTGACAGGAGACCATTACGAAGACGCCCTCACGTATATCAGTCCCTTTGTTGCGACCGCAGCGCTTTCGTTCTTCCTGTTCATGCTGAGGCTTGGAAACGCACATATTAGACCGGGCGCCCGTGCAAGAAAAGTGATCGACCTGTTCTGCGGCTGTTCGTTTGGCATCTATCTGATCCATATCCTGTTCCTTGATAACTATAAGAAATATATGGAACCGTGGGATCTGTCGGCGTGGATTGCAGTGCCGGGGCTTATCGTGGTGATTGCACTTGTGTCATTTGCGTGCGTGTGGGCGATACGGAAAATACCGGGAGGGCGGAAGATAACATAAGAAAAATTCCGATTTTTCGTACCAGCTCAGGAGTAGAAAATCATTTGAAAAGTGGTTAAATGCGGTATGACTGACTCACGTATCCGCGGACAGAGGAAAGGTTGA
>CAJFGR010000059.1 GCA_904377845.1 uncultured Ruminococcus sp.
CATTGAACTACACCCGCACATATCGGGGTGACAGGATTCGAACCTGCGACCTCCTGGTCCCAAACCAGGCGCTCTAGCCAAGCTGAGCCACACCCCGGTATTTTACTACGTTTCCTGTCTTCCCGTAGCGCATTGACTATTATATTATAAGGTTTTGCTAATGTCAACAACTTTTTTTATTTTTTTTGATCTGTTTTTAATTTGATTTTCACAGAGAGAAAATCTCAGTCCAGATAACACTGATCATATGTAACCGCCCCATCGCCCGCGATTTCTATAATCATATAGCTGCCTTTTCTTCCCTCCTGGCGCGGAAACGAAAGGCTTCCCGGATTGAGAAGCGTAATTCCTTCTTTTTGTTCAAAGAATGGCTTATGTGTATGTCCGTACATTATAATATCGGCTTTTCTCGCCTGACCTTCTTCAAAAATATATTCCGGATCAAGGGACACATAATACGCGTGTCCATGGGTGATAAACACCTTATACCTGTCCAGATAGAACTCTTCCTCCCGCGGCAGATCACTGAAAAAGTCATTGTTGCCCCTGACGATATGCTTTTCACATCCGATCACTGCATTAATATAATCCTCGCCGCCCTCAACATCGCCAAGGTGAATGAACACGTCTATATGCCCCGCTTCATTCAGGGCACGGTCCAGATTTGTGTGTCTGCCGTGTGTATCACTGACAACTAATACTCTCATTACATATCCCCGCCGATTTTTTCCTTCAGAATCTCTCTCATAGCGCGAAGAGCTTTTCCCCTGTGGCTTAATTCATTTTTCTGTTCCGGACTCATCTGGGCTGTTGTGCACCCATATTCCGGCACGTAGAAAATCGGATCATATCCGAATCCGTTGTCCCCTGCCGACTCTTCCGCTATTCTGCCCTCGATCGTCTTTCTCACCGTAGAAACTGTTCCGTCCGGAAATACTGCCGCCACTGCACATACAAATCTGGCAGTCCTCTCTTCCTCCGGAACCCCCTCAAGTCTGTCGAGCAGAATACGGTTCTTAATATCATATGAAGTATCCTCCCCGGCAAATCTGGCCGAATAAATTCCCGGCGCCTTGTCAAGATAATCAATCTCAAGGCCGGAATCATCCGCAAGGACAATATCATTTGTCAGTATTCTGGCAACGGAACGCGCCTTAATCTCTGCGTTTTCCTCAAAGGTCATGCCGTCTTCCACAATGTCTATGTCCACTCCCGCTTCCTTCATGGACAAGATCTCAAGACCAAGATCCTTCAGAATCATCCGTATCTCTTTCATCTTATTTTCATTGCCTGTTGCAAAAATAATCCTCTTCTTCATCTCTCTGTATACCCTCTATCTCTTCTGTCTGGGCGGACGCGGACCCGGATACTGATAAAAATAGGTCCTTATCATCCCGTTATAAATCTTTCTGTTTTTATCCGCTTTTTTGCCGAAATATCTCTGAGCGTCTTCATAACTGGTAATCATATATGCAGACCAGCTGTCCAGTCTGCGGAACGCTTCTCCGAACTCCCGGTAGATGCGCGGCAGAGTTTCTTTCTCTTCCAGCCGTTCTCCGTAAGGAGGATTTGTAATAATAAATCCGTACTTCTTCGGGTGGCTTAAATCTTTCACCTCCCTCTGCTGGAAATGAATCAGATGAGCAACTCCTGCTTCTTCGGCATTTCTCCGGGCAGCGCGCAGCACTTCGCCGTCTGCATCATATCCCTGTATATCAGTCTCAATATTATCATCGATCATATCCTGAGCCTCATTTACCGCATCATACCAGCTCTTTTTCGGGATCACATTCGTCCAGTCTTCCGCAAGAAACGAGCGGTTCATACCGGGCGCTATATTCGCCGCCATCATCGCCGCTTCAATCGGAAATGTCCCGCTGCCGCAGAATGGGTCTACCAGTATGCGGTCTTTCTTCCATGGCGTCAGTTTAATAAGGGCGGCTGCAAGATTCTCCGCAATGGGAGCTTTTCCTGCCACGGGACGGTATCCCCGTTTGTGAAGGGAAGTCCCCGTTGTATCCAGTCCGACAGTTACTGTATCTTTCATAAGAAATACCCGCACCGGATAGGATGCCCCTGTCTCAGGGAACCATTGTATGTGATATGTCGACTTCAGCCGCTCTACCATGGCTTTCTTCATAATGGACTGTATATCCGACGGGCTGAACAGCCTGCTCTTAACCGACGCGGCCTTTGCCACCCAGAATTTCCCGTCCCCGGGTATGTAATTCTCCCATGGGATCTCTTTTGTTCTTTCAAACAGTTCGTCAAATGTCTCTGCCCTGAAGCTTCCGACCTTCAGCAGCACGCGTTCCGCAGTCCTCAGGAAAATATTACTCCTGCATACGGCATCCAGCTCTCCGCTGAAAGTTACTCTGCCATCTTCAACCTGAACAATCTCATATCCCAGATCCTGAATTTCACGTTTCAGGACTGATTCCAGGCCAAAGTGGCAGGGCGCGATCCATTCCATTTTATCCATGAATTTCTCCGTCCTTACATTTTGTCTGTATACATATTACTATAAATCAGGGGCAGAGTAAAGTTGAACTTTACCTGCCCCGTCCCTTATTTTCCGGCTGTTTCGGTGTTCAAAGCCGGCCCTTTCATGGCGCTCCGACTAATAGCGGTCAGACTCGTCATAGGCATCGGAATCTCTGCCGCAGTTTCTGCTGTCGGAAGCATTTGAATAAGAATTATTGCTGTTCTTATTGGAATTTCTGTTCTTGCTCTGTGTATTTCCATACGAAGAGCTGTTCTTTGCGTTTTTGTTTGAATTGTTTGTATTACTATAATTCTTTGCCATGAGTAATCCCTCCTGTTTATTTGATTCGCTCTTAGTATGTCACATCCGTATTTTTTTATTCGTCAAATTATTATACCTTCGTAAATCCTTCGTCTGACATCAGACAGACGAACGCTTGATCCAATTTTTCATTTTTAAAAACTTTTTCTTGCTTTTTCCAATTCCGTATATTATACTGTTCAATGTAGAAAGGTTATTTTCTACAACCCCTTATTAATTATTTATACTCCCCTCAAAAGACCGATGGCTCCCCCATCGGTCTTTTACTTTCTATTCGTGTTCATAATTTGTTCATTTATCATTTAAAATTCTTTCATCTTATCATCACGTTTTCTTCATTTCTCTTCCATATACTAAAACCATCGAAAGAGAAACAAGAAAACAACACTTAAATAAGACGCTGACAAGTTATTTTGAATAAACTTTTTCATAATACATGCCGGGAGCTGAGCCGATCAGCTGCCCGGCATCCTCCCTTTTTACGGGATGTTTTTCTCACAGTCTCCAATTAACATTTCCAGTTCTTCCGATCCGCCGACTTTATCATTCACTGTTCCGGCTGTCTCAAGGGCCTGTTCGTAATCTCCTTTCTGCATTTCCAGTTCCATTTTTTTCATTCCCGCTTCTTTGATCTTTTCCTTATCCTGTTCAAGCTCCAGCACTTTGCCGTAAGCTTCTATCGCCTCGTCCAGAAGAAGCTCCTGAGCCTCCGCTGTCTCCTTTTTCCACGCAGTTTCCTTTCTCTGCTGTTCCATCTGTTGTTCTTCCCGCTGCTCTCTTTGCTGTTCCGCCTGCTGCTCTGACTTCCGCTCTTCGGAATACGCATTCCTGCTTTCGATGATCCCTTTTCTTCCCACCCCGGCCAGAACAATGACTCCGATACAGGCTGCCGATCCTGCAAGTATTACCGACATCCTTTTTCCGGCAGAGTTTCTCCTTCCATCTGACATCCTGCGCTCATCGGAATATTCCTTCTGACTTGGAACGTCAGGCAGATCTCTCAGGACTCCTCGCAAATCATCATATTTTTTTCTTGCCGCTCCCGTACACCGGTCAATAATTCTGGACAGACAGCCCTCCTCCCTGCGTTTAAGCGAGGGATGAACCTTTGTATAAGCAAGCATAAACTGAATCGTCCTGCCATATGCAAAGAGATCAGCATCATTATTTCTGCATATACCGATCTCATACATCGGTTTTACAAAGTGACTCCGCACAGCCCGCTTCTGCATATGCTTCATGGCCGCCTCATTGTCAGGAGCATCCATATCCAGAAGGAATATTTTCCCTTCGTCCGATACAATGATACTGCACGGATTCAGATAACGGTAATTCTGCCTGCTCCGGCTTCTGTGATACTGGTCAACAGAAACTGCCAGTTCCCGGAACCAGCCGAAAAGGACTGCTTTCTCTATCTGAGGATGTTCTTTCAGATAACTGAGCAGCACGGTTCCGCGGACACAGTCCATACTCTGCCGGCAGTGTGCATCGTGTTCAATAAACTTGAGAACTTCATACATTTTTTCCATATTCTGTTTTCTCTCGGCTGTATACGTCAGCCGACGGTGAGTCCCTCAACTCCCCGCCGGCACAACACATCCTTTTTCCCTGACGAAACCCATCAGAAACTGATGATGGAAAAGATTAACTGAGCCAGATCAGATTGATCTGAATACAAGTATCTTACTTGATACATATCAAAATAGCAAGCAGATTTACAGAGATTATATATTTTTTATAACAGTTCAGACAGTGCATCCAGAGCAGCGGCAATTACCTTATCCATATCATAGTACTTGTAATTTCCAAGTCTTCCGCCAAAAATCACGTTTTTCTCTTTAGCCGCAAGCTCTCTGTATTTTTCAAAGAGGGCATTATTCTTTTCGTCATTTACCGGATAATACGGCTCCATGCCTACTTTCCACTCCGAAGAATACTCTCTGGAAATTACAGTCTTCTCCTGCTTTCCGAATTCAAAATGTTTATGTTCGATTACTCTTGTATAAGGCACTTCCCGGTCTGTGTAATTCACCACCGCATTTCCCTGGTAATTCTCACAATCCAGCACCTCTGTTTCAAACCGTACAGAGCGGTACTCAAGGGCACCGAGCTGATAGCCGAAATATTCATCAATCATACCGGTAAAAATAACTTTCTCCGCAACATCCGGATTCTCTTTCCTGAATTCAAAGAAATCCACTCCGGTACGCACCTCTGCTTTTTCAAGCATTTTCTCTACGATAGGAGTATAGCCGCCGATCGGAATCCCCTGATATCTGTCATTAAAATAATTATTATCATAAATAAACCGGCACGGAAGTCTTTTAATGATAAATGCCGGAAGTTCGGTACATTTTCTTCCCCACTGCTTTTCCGTATATCCTTTTACCAGTTTCTCATAAATATCTTTTCCCACAAGGAACAGCGCCTGCTCTTCCAGGTTTTTCGGTTCTGTGATACCTGTCTCTTTTCTCTGTCTTTCGATGATCTCTTTTGCTTCCTGAGGCGTTCTGATCCCCCACATTTTGCTGAATGTGTTCATATTAAACGGAAGATTATACAGTTCGTCCTTATAGACCGCAACCGGTGAATTAATATAATTGTTAAACTCCGCAAACTGATTCACATAGTCCCATATCTTCTTGTCAGAAGTATGGAAAATATGTGCTCCGTATTTGTGCACATGGATTCCTTCCACATCCTCGCAGTAAATATTTCCTGCAATGTGATCCCTGCGGTCAATCACAAGACATTTCTTTCCTTTTCGTCCAAGCTCATACGCCATCACCGCACCGTACAGTCCTGCTCCTACGATCAGATAATCATATTTTTTCATATTTTCTCTCCTGTTCTGCACTGCAGTATCTGTTTTCACGTCAGAATATGCAGCACCTTTTTGTACATTGTTACCAGTATAACATTTTTTCTTAACCATTGCTCTGCATTCCGCCCCTTTTCGTTAATTTGTCTATTTTTTATATTTTTTCATTTACAAATTAGTGATTATGCACTAAACTGTAGTATAGGTGCTTTGAGAGCATTGCTTTCAAAATGACAATTTGCAAAACGGAGGTAACATATAATGAAAGGAAATGTAATTGTCGGACAATCAGGCGGCCCAACTGCGGCGATCAACTCAAGTCTCGCAGGAGTATACCGCACAGCAAAAGACCGCGGAGCAGGAAAAGTATATGGAATGCTTCACGGAATTCAGGGACTTCTTCAGGAGCGCTATATTGATCTGTCTGAATATATCACAAACGAACTTGACGCAGAACTCCTTAAAAGGACTCCCGCCGCTTTCTTAGGCTCCTGCCGCTTCAAGCTGCCTGAGATCCACGAAGACAGAGAAGTCTACGATAAGATCTTCGGCATCCTCAACAAGCTCGATATCGAAGCTTTTATCTATATCGGCGGGAACGATTCCATGGACACAATCAAAAAGCTGTCTGACTATGCAATCATCACAGGTCATCCCACACGCTTTATCGGGTGTCCGAAGACCATAGACAACGATCTGGCACTCACAGACCATACACCGGGTTACGGAAGTGCCGCAAAATATATCGGTACTTCTGTAAAAGAAATTATCCGCGACAGTTTCTGCCTGGAATACGAAAAAGGGCTTGTCTCCATCATAGAGATTATGGGAAGAAATGCAGGATGGCTCACCGGTGCAGCTGCTCTTGCAAAAGGCGAAGACTGCGCAGGGCCGGATCTTATTTATCTCCCTGAGCTTCCGTTTGACATCGAGGCTTTCGGCAACAAAGTAAAAGATCTTCTCTCAAAAAAATCATCTGTAGTTGTCGCAATCTCAGAAGGCATCCGGCTTGCGGACGGCCGCTATGTATGCGAGCTCGGACAGAGCATCGACTTTGTAGATGCGTTCGGACACAAACAGCTTTCCGGTACGGCAAATTATCTGGCAAGCTATATTGCAGGTGAAATCGGCTGCAAGACCCGCGCAATCGAGCTGAGTTCGCTTCAGCGCTCTGCATCCCATTGTGCTTCACGTGTGGATATCCTTGAGGCTTATCAGGTAGGCGGTGCCGCTGTCAAAGCAGCTGATGAAGGAGATTCCGGCAAAATGGTAGTTCTCCAGCGTCTGTCTGACGATCCGTATCAGAGCGGAACAGAAGTAAAAGACGTCCACAAGATCGCAAATGACGAAAAACTCGTTCCACGCGAATGGGTGAACGAGGACGGTTCCTATGTGACCGACGAATTCGTCAACTATGTACGCCCGCTCATCCAGGGCGACGTATCTCCTGTAATGGTAGACGGAATACCGCGTCATCTTTATCGTCATATATAATATGCAGAAGATACTGTAAATCGTCCGGATGCAGCCGGGAGGGAATCTGCCATATGGCAGAAATTCCTCCCGGCTTTTTTATTCACATCCGATCTCCCTGTTCTTCTGACTCATCTCCTGCACTGCATATGTATGCCTTGCAATTCTCTCTGCAATTAAGCTATACTTGAAACGAAGACATAAACATACAAGGAGGTTATCTATGCTCATTAAAAATGGTTTTATCATAGACCCCGCTTCCGGTAAATCTTACACGGCAGACATCCGTATCAAAGATTCCCTGATCGAAGACATTGCAGAAAATATCAGCGCCGAAAACGGTGAGGAAACATTGGACGCCGGCGGACTTACTATCGCTCCGGGTCTTATCGACACGCACGTTCATTTCCGCGATCCCGGCTTTACCTACAAAGAGACTCTCCACACAGGAGCTCTCGCCGCCGCAAAAGGCGGATTTACATCCGTTATCTGTATGGCAAATACTTCGCCTGTCGTTGACAATACGGAGGTACTCTGCGATATTCTCACCCGCGCCAAATCCGAACCAATACGAATCCGGCAGGCTGCAAGCGTCTCACACGCACTCAAAGGGGAAGAGATGACTGATATGGCTGCATTAAAAGAAGCCGGAGCGTGCGGTTTTACAGACGATGGTATCCCGCTCAAAAATGCGGCGTTTCTCTATAAGGCGATGGAAACTGCCAAAACTCTCGATGTGCCGGTCAGCCTGCATGAAGAAGATCCCGCATTCATAAAGAATAACGGGATCAATCACGGATCTGTTTCTGAACAGCTTGGCATATTCGGTTCTCCATCCATTGCAGAAGAATCGCTCGTCGCCAGAGACTGTATGCTGGCACTGCGCTCCGGAGCGCACACTGTGATCCAGCACATCAGCTCCGGACGTTCCGTAGAAATGGTGCGTATGTTCAAGGCTCTCGGCGCCAATCTGCACGCAGAGGCTACCCCTCATCATTTTACGCTGACAGACGAGGCAGTACTCAAATACGGCACGCTTGCTAAGATGAATCCGCCCCTCAGACAGGAAGAGGATCGTCAGGAGATAATACGCGGACTGGCCGATGGAACTATCGACCTCATCGCAACGGATCATGCCCCCCACAGTAAAGAGGAAAAAGAGCGCTCTATCACTGCCGCTCCCAGTGGTATTATCGGACTTGAAACAGCCCTTGCCCTTGGGATTACTTCCCTTGTACGGCCGGGACATCTTACGCTGATGCAGCTTCTCGAAAAGATGACGGTAAATCCGGCCGATCTGTACCACCTTCCCGCAGGAAGGATCGAAAAAGGCGCGGCAGCCGATCTCGTCCTCTTTGCTCCGGAAGAACACTGGATTCCGGCGCAGTACGCTTCTATGTCATCCAACTCCCCGTTTACCGGATGGGATCTGTACGGAAAAGTCAAAGCAACTATCTGTAACGGAAATATTGTTTATCAGGACTAAATTTATTTATATCTGTTCTTTCATTCTTTCAGCCGGCCGCCGGATCCCGAACAAGGGGCCGGCGGTTTTTCGTTCCGGGGCAACATTCTGATACCTGCAGATGCTGAGCAGGATTCCCATAAGAATGTATGTGACTATCGTCCCTGTCCCGCCATAAGAGAAAAACGGACAGTAATTTCCCAGATATATAATTCCGAGATTATTCAGGAAATAGAATCCTGCCTCAATCAGAAAAACAACCGCGCATCCCGTCCCCATCATCATTCCCAGCTGGTTTCTCTGCCTGATGGAAATCTGCAGAAAGCGTAAAAGGAGAAAAAGCAGCACTCCCGCAAGAATTACCGCCGCAAGGATTCCATAATATCCTGCCACACTGCACAGCATAAAATCAGAGAGTTCCGGCATCCCCGAAACACCAGATGCCATCGCATCAGCGGCGCCGACAAACCGGCTGTTCTCAAGGATGCCTCTCACATATACCATCGCATATGATATCATATCCTGCGGTTCTCCACTGTTCCCGGTCAGCGGTGAAATATAGAAAAGAAGACGCATTTTCTGATAATCAGCTCCAAAAAGCCAGATCAGAACTGCCGCTGCCACAGGCAGCGCCACAGCAGCAATACATATTCCTGCAAATACAGCTTTTCCCGGCAGCCGATACCAGCCGTGATAAGCGGCCAGCCCAAGCATTACAAGATAAGTCAGGGAAAGGACAAATGCCATCCACACACTGCTGCACTGTGTGGCAAGCCAGCACCCCGGTACCATCCACAACACACCTTTCCATATGGCAGACCAGCCCTTCCCCCTGTATCCGTACAGAACTGCACCATAAAGCGGTACCGTCAACATAAGCAGGAGCAGCACATCAACGCTCAGCCCTCCCGGCAGTGCAATCCAGCGCTCTGCTCCGTTAAGCGTAAGCCCCATGGACATCCTCCCCAGTACAATAATCAGAATAAGTCCGCTCAATAATTCTCTGGCCCGGGCTGCAATCCTCGTATAATCCGCAAAACAGACGCCGATCATCACAAGCAGCCCTAAAACAGTAAATATAATCTGCCTGCGGCTGTCATAAAAACTTCCGACCCCCGCCGTTACAGCTTCCTGATTCAGAAGGAACTGAAAAGCGCAGGATGCACCACTGAGAATCACTATCAGTCCGATCATCAGCCATGGCATTTTCGGACGATGGATTCTGTCCAGCTCCACACCTGTTTCAACCGGATTTCCCATTTCCTTCACCGCAGCAGCCTCAGCTTCTGCCTGGTTCATCCCCTCGCTCACAAACGCCCTGGTCTGATCTTCGATATGATCCCCGATTTCACGCGCCACCGCCGGGCGGGCTATTTTACATCTGATCTGGTCTGTCAGAATCTTAATATATTCTTTCTTATCCATACTTCCCCTCCTGACTAAGCCGGAATTATTCCAAGCACACTGGCGACAGCTTTGGAATAAATCTCCCACTCGCCTTTCTTTTCTTCCAGCATCTTTCTCCCGCGCTTTGTAATACTGTAGTATTTGCGTATCTTATTTCCCGCCTCTTTCTCATAAGCCGTCAGCATCCCCTTCTCTTCCAGTCCGTGAAGCAGCGGATACAGCGTCCCCGCCTTGAGCTCGAAAACATTCTGCGAGCGCTCCCGCAGCACCTCGATCATCTCATAACCATACATATCCTTTTCTGAAAGCAGCTTTAGCACCATCATAGCCGTACTTCCGGAAATCAGACTCTTATCAATATTCATTTCTGTCCCTCCTTATATCGATCATCTATATATTGCATTATATATAGATGATCAATATAAGTCAAGCATTATTCCGGAAAAAGAAACAAGTATTTCCATAAGAAAAAGAAAATAATAATTCGCTGAAGTGAAAAGTTTATTTCCACTTTGAAAGACGGGAAAAGAAAAGTGGCAATTACTCTTACAAAAATGAGTGATTGCTGCTTTTTCTGTTTTATTA
>CAJFGR010000060.1 GCA_904377845.1 uncultured Ruminococcus sp.
AGCTGGTTTTCTGATTTATTAGTTTGCGTTATTCTCTGTAACCGGAGACGGGATCAACCTTTCCTCTGTCCGCGGATACGTGAGTCGATCATTCCGTATTTAACCACTTTTCAGATGATTTTCTACTCCTGAGACGGTACGAAAAATCGAAATTTACCCGCGGATCAATGCTTCCACTTCCGCTCTCGCCGGCATGGACCGGATGGCGCCTTTCTTTGTTGTCACGATTGCTGCGGCTGCGTTTGCAAATGTAAGAAGCTCTCCCAGCTGATCTTCTGTCAGATTGTCAAATCCGTGCTCCACGATATAGTTCAGGGAGCTTCCGCAGAATGTATCGCCTGCGCCTGTCGTCTCAATTGCCTTAACCGTAAATCCCGGGCGTTCTACACGCATCCCTCTGTAATATGCACGGCTGCCGTCTTTTCCCATTGTGAGCAGAATCATCGGGATATTATATTTTTCCTGAAGATAAGCGATACCCTCATCATAATCCTCTTTTCCGGACACGAACTGAATCTCATTATCAGAAATCTTTAAGATATCGCACACGCCGAAGCCGTATTCCATCTGCTCTTTTGCAAGATCAAGGGAAGACCAGAGCGGTGGGCGCAGATTCGGGTCAAAAGAGACCAGACATCCCGCATCTTTTGCTGCCTGAATTGCCTTTTTGGTCGCTGCTCTTACTCCATCGTGAGTCATTGAAAGTGTTCCGAAGTGGAAAATCTTTGTCTGAGCAATAAATTCAGGATCTACTTCTTTTTCTGTGAGCATCATATCAGCCCCCGGATTGCGGTAAAAAGAAAATTCGCGGTCTCCGTCTGGGAAGGTATGTACAAATGCCAGCGTCGTATTTACCTTATCATCTATTACAAGGTGAGATGCATCGATTCCTGCATCTGTAATTGTATCTTTCAGCAGTGTGCCAAACTGATCCTTTCCCACTTTCCCGAGGAATGCCGTCTTTTTTCCCATTTTGTTAAGAAGAGCCAGCACGTTGCACGGAGCTCCTCCGGGGCACGCCTCAAACATATTGTTACCCTGTTCGCTCTGTCCGTTCATTGTAAAGTCGATCAGTAATTCTCCCAGTGCAATTACGTCATACTTTTTCTCCATTTTTCATTTTCCTCCTGCTTGGTCATATTTGCAGCCGCGGCACCTGTTTTCTGTCTTTATGCCGCGCTTACACTTTAATTGAAGTATACCAGTTCCTCTATCGGCTCCGCAAGCTCTATATGCTCCGCCTCCAGCACCGGCCCCTCACCGCGGTACACCGCCAGGTTGGCAAAACGGATTTTTGCCCGGATTTTTACCCATTGTCCGGGCTTGAGCTTCGGTGCATATGCGCTTCTGCACACATATCCGAGAAATGAGGTATCATCCGCACAGCACGTCATTGCCATACGGCCAGCCATAAATACTTTTGCCGGAAATGTTCTCGGCTTGAGCACTTTTGCCGTGTATTCAACTACTTTTCCCTTATACCGGTCAGGATTTTCCATCATATCCACATACCAGATGCCGTAATCCTCTTTTGCGATCTCAATAACAGGTGCCTTGAGATCATATGGGACTTCATCTTCAAAGATATTTTCAATTTCGCCCTCTTCATCCTCGAAGATCACTTCCGCCTGCGGACTTACCACCTTGACGCTGCGTCGGTATCCTGCCAGAGGTTTAATATCCTCGCATCGATTAAAGAGTACCATATCGGCACCTCTGACCATCTCCACAAACAGAGGTTTCAGATTAGTCAGATACATCTGGAATGTACTTGCATCTACAGTAGTAATTTTCTGCTCAATACCCCAGCCTGCCGGGAGCTTCTTATTCTCAAAGTCGCTTACTTTCCACATCCCGTTGTATTCTACCACGACACGCTCGGGTTCGTGCTTTTTGTTCATTTCTTCAAGCCACTCTTCGGTCAGGTCATCCTGATCTTCAACCTTCTCTATGACGACACCGTATTTGAGCATTTCCATCGGATCATACTCTTCCTCCCCCTCTTCACAGAGGATCAGAAGAGTCTTGCCGTCGATCTGAAAATAATCCTGTTTCAGCGTAAATGTAAGGAATTGGGTCTTGCCGCTGTCCAGGAAACCTGTCATAAGATAAACCATGATATCAGGTTCATTCATATCTGTTCTCTCCCATCTTTCATTACTTCTTACCAGGAAAACTGCCTATGCCAGGCCGAAAAGTTCTGCCAGCTTGTCCTCATTCAGTTCTGCTCCAATTACACAGATGCGTCCTGTATACTCCGGCGCTCCGGTGCGGACTTCATGCTCTTCCGGAACCATATCAAAATAGATCCACTCGCCGTCAGCTCCGGCTACCATTCCTTTAGCGCGCAGAACATTACCATAGGTGCTGTCTGATTCCAGTGCTTTCAGGATATCGCTGATCTGTTCTTTTGAATAAGTATGAATTGTCTCACGTCCCCAGCTCGTGAACACATCGTCTGCATGATGATGGCCTGCATGGTCATGATGATGGTGCTCATGGTCATGGTCGTGATGATGGCCGTGCTCCTCATGATCATGGTCGTGGTGATGCTCATGATCGTGGTTGTGACCGCAGCATTCACCTTCTTCATGATGATGACCGCACTCCGGGCAGATAATCTCATCAAGAAGTTCTTCCTCAAGAGACTTGCCGGACTCCATCGTCTCAAGGATCTTTTTGCCCGGAAGCTGGGCGATCGGCGTCGTAATAAACGGAGCCTTGTCATTGAGTTCTCTTAACAGAGCAACACTCTCCTCGATTTTTTCCGGCTTAGCCTTATCTGTACGGCTTAATATCACTGCACCGGCATATTCAATCTGATTGCTGAAGAACTCTCCGAAATTCTTTCTGTAGATTCTGCATTTTGTAACATCCACTACCGTCGTGAAGCTGTTGAGCTCTGCATCGATCTCTGCCTGCACATCCTGCACTGCCTTGATCACATCGGAAAGCTTGCCCACGCCTGAAGGCTCGATCAGGATACGGTCAGGGTGATACGTATCCACCACTTCCCGCAGGGATTTTCCAAAGTCTCCTACTAATGAGCAGCAGATGCACCCTGAATTCATCTCACGGATCTCAATCCCGGATTCTTTTAAAAAGCCTCCGTCGATTCCGATCTCACCAAATTCATTTTCAATCAGTACGACCTGTTCTCCTGTAAACGCCTCTGAAAGCAGTTTTTTGATCAGTGTTGTCTTTCCGGCTCCTAAAAAGCCGGAGATAATATCTATCTTTGTCATTTTAATTCCTCCTTATTTAATATCCAGTTCTACAGGGCAGTGATCCGACCCCATAACATCTGTCAGGATCTTTGCATCTTCCAGCCTTTCCTTCAAGCTCTCTGACACGCAGAAATAATCAATACGCCACCCTGCGTTCTTGGCACGGGCACTGAACCGATATGACCACCACGAATAAATACCTGTCTGATCCGGGTAGAAATACCGGAACGTGTCAATAAAACCGGCATCCAGAAGTTCTGTGAACTTCTGTCTCTCCTCGTCGGTAAAACCTGCATTTTTCCGGTTGGTCTTCGGATTCTTCAGATCGATTTCCTCGTGTGCCACATTCATGTCACCGGTCACAATAACCGGCTTCTTTTCCTCTAATGTCTTCAGATACCCCCGGAAATCATCCTCCCATTTCATGCGGTAATCAAGCCGCGCCAGCTCATTCTGCGAATTCGGTGTATATACCGTAACAAAATAAAAATCTTCAAATTCACAGGTGATCACACGGCCTTCCTGATCATGTTCCTCGATCCCGATGCCGTAAGTTACATCCAGTGGTTCCTGCTTCGTAAACACCGCCGTCCCCGAATAGCCTTTTCGCACTGCATAATTCCAGTACTGATAATAGCCCGGCAGATCGAGTTCGAGCTGTCCGGCCTGCATCTTCGTCTCCTGAATGCAGAAAATATCAGCGTCCGCCTCTTTAAAAAAGTCAAGAAATCCTTTCTGGACACACGCCCGAATTCCGTTGACATTCCATGATATCAGTTTCATGCATACCTCCTTTATCGGCATCCCTGCACAAAAGTTACGGCGAATCCCGTTCCGGGTGCAGGACGCATAATCACCGGAAGTGCCAAAAGACACATTCCGGGATTGTAAACGGTTGCCAAGGTCCCGGATAAGTCCGGACTTTGTCTCGTCGCAATCGCAAGGAAGGGCAGATAATCTTTACCTGCCCCTGTAATCATAATGTACTTCTTTTAAGAACAGACCTCTTGCCGGAGCCAGAAATCCTGCCCGCCCTCTGTCCTTTTCTCTCAGAACATCCAGCACACTTTCCGGAGTCCGCTGATAAGTTCCTGCTTCAAGCAGTGTTCCTGTCAGTATTCTTACCATATGGTAGAGAAATCCCGTACCTTCATACCGAATTGTCACACTGCTGCCTTGTCCGCAGACTATTATATCATAAATTGTCCGCTTTGTGGATATTTCATTCTTTTTATCTGTAAAGCCTGCGAAGTCATAAGTTCCTGTAATATATTCCGCTGTTTTTCTCATTATGTCCAGATCCGGATTATACGGAAAATGATAACAGAAACGTCTCCGGAACACATCCGGCTTTTGTCCGGTATCAATATGATACTCATATACTTTCCATGCTGCGCTTTTTCTGGCATGGAAGCCGTTCTTTACCAGATCTGCCGCGCGGATGCGGATATCTTCCGGAAGCATCTCATTGATCTTCTCTGTAAAAAAGCCTGCTTCTGCCGTTCCCGGCAGCACTACGCTGGCAGTCTGCCCCCAGGCATGAACTCCCGCATCGGTTCTTCCGGAACCGTTTACTTCCACATAACAGCCGGCCGCATCTGAAATCACACTCTCCAGAATTCCCTGTATCGTCCGGTCTGTATTCATCTGGCGCTGCCAGCCCTGATAGCGTGTCCCGTCATAAGCAATCGTAAGTTTATACGTACGCATCTCTTATTACTGAAGGAACTTTTTCAGTTCGTCCATAAATGTATTTGCATCTTTGAACTCTCTGTAAACAGATGCGAAACGCACATAGGCAACCGGATCAAGATCCTTTAACTTCTCCATCACAATTTCTCCGATCACACTGCTCGGTACTTCCTTTTCCTCGCGGTTAAATATATCCAGTTCAACCGCATCGATCGTCTTCTGGATTGCGTCAGCCGGGACCGGTCGCTTGTAGCACGCACTCAGTATGCCTTTCTCGATCTTCGAACGCTGGTACTGTTCCCTGTTATTATCCTTCTTTATAACAATGAGCGGAATTGTCTCAACCTTCTCGTAAGTCGTAAATCTTCTTCCGCACTCATCACAGGAACGCCGTCTTCGTATGGAACTCTTATCCTCAGCCGGACGGGAATCTATCACTCTTGTATCCGGGTTGCCGCAGTATGGACATCTCATAATTCATTCCGCCTTTCTCAGCATGGATGAGCAGGGTTTTCCCTCTCTCATATACTGTTGCTTTTAATCTGCGTACATTATACACAATCGTCAAAACTTTTGCAAAAACTTTTCTTCCTGTATTTCCACAATCACAATATCCGGTCCGATCTTCCGTATACACGCAAACGGAATCACATATTCGCAGTCTGTCCCGAGGAACCCGCAGATCTTTCCCGGTCCCGGAATGATAACAGCTTCCACCTCTCCGCTGCATATATTGATCTCCACATCCACAATACATCCCAGCCGCTTCCCGCTGCATATATTGATTACTTCTTTGTCCCGGAGTTCGCAGAGTCTCATAACTCACCTCAATAATCGGCCGCTTTATAAAATATTGTATGCGGATTTCAGAAAATATCCACCTTTTCAGCGGGTTGTATTATCCCCTTTAGCGAGGTACTTTCCCCTTTCTTTTTCATTCTGTATGTTTTACAATAAGAAAAGCACAATACTGTGTAAATCCATTATTACAGGAGTATATATAATTATGAAAGAAACAATTCTGCTTTTTAATGCACCGGACAAGGAGAAGCTGCTCAAAATAGAAATGGCACTGTTTCCGCTTCACATCCGGCTGAAAAAAGTTCCGGTCAAAGACTATTGTCAGCCTCTGGGTGTTCTCGCCGGGGCAAAAGATATAACACCAGTCTCCGGAGAATACGACGGACCGGAACTTCCGGATACTATGTTCGTATTCTGTTTTCTAAGTGAAAACCGGCTGAATCAGGCTCTTGCCGCCCTGAGGAAATGCGGGGCCGGTCCTTTCCCCTACAAAGCAATCCTTACGCCCACGAACAGCGCATGGACGGCGCCGGACTGTTTTTCCGAAATCCGCATGGAACATGAAGTGCTGCACCGCGAACAGGCAGCAGACAAAGAATAACTCTCAGCGTCCGGCCAGCGCTGGCTGAAGCTGCCCGCAGCGCCGGCGCAGGTTAATCCGCACACTTGCAAATCCGTTTCGTTCCATTTATAATATAATATTATTTCATTTTGCGGAGGGCGCTCGTATGTGGAAACGTAAGGCAATGAAAAAGAAAGCAATGGTTTTAATGAAGAAGAGCTATCTGAGTATGCTCGCCGTCTGCTTTCTCATTGCCATGCTCACAACAGCCTATTCTGTTTCCACCACTTTTTTCAACCTTCAGATACCCTCGGGATCATCAGACACCGATGCAGCCTTTACAACAGCAGTCTCCAATTCAGAAGCAATTTTAGAGATTGCGGATTATTTCTTCAAAAGCACGCCGTTTCATGATATTTTCCAGGGAGTATTTTATAATGTCAGCTCTATATTCATCAATCTTCTGTCCACTAATATTTCCGTTTTTTTCGCGTTTCTGCGCGCTGTCATCTCTCTATTGAATGAGGGCGCAGGTACTACGCTGATCTTTTCCGCCGTCAGTATACTGTTTGCCTTCTTTTACCAGATCTTTATCAGTAATATTCTGCTGGTGGGTGAGAAACGTTTTTTCCTTGAAAACCGCAGCTACCGGCAGACTCCTGTTTCGAAAATCTTCTGTCTTTACAAACTGCGTTATATACGGCATCCCGCGTGGATCATGTTTCTACGCTCGCTTTTCCAGAATCTGTGGAATATTACAATTATCGGCGGGGTTATCAAACACTACGAATACATACTCATTCCTTATATCCTTGCTGAAAATCCGAAAATTTCCCGAAAAGACGCATTCTTTCTTTCAAAGCAGCTCATGCGTCGCAGCAAGTGGAAGTTCTTTTTGCTTGATCTTTCGTTTCTGGGGTGGCAGATTCTGTCCCTGTTCACACTCGGACTGCTGGATCTCCTGTTTGTAAATCCCTATATTACCGCGTGCCGGACAGAACTCTATGCAACACTCAGAAGGAATTACGTTCTGTCCCGTTCTCCCCGGTATGAACAGCTCAATGACTCTTATCTGGAACACGTTCCGTCGGATGACGAACTGCTTATCAGTAAGGCACTGTATGATGACTCACAGGGACCATATACAAAAATCTCATATTTTGCACCTGAACAGTATCCCGTATTTCTCTTTTCTGTGCAGCCACCGCTGAAAGCAGTAAAGTCCCCCGTCCGGGCCGACCGGAAATACGATCCGCTTTCTCTGTTCTTTCTCTTTCCGGTATTTTCCATCCTCGGATGGATACTGGAAATGTTTGTTCGTCTGATCAATGGCGGCTCATTCGAAAATACCGGAGCACTGCTGGGCCCGTGGCTGCCCGTTTACGGTCTGTATGGCATACTGATACTGTTACTGTTTAAACGCCTGCTCAAACAGCCGGTTCTTATATTTGTGCTAAACGGAGTACTCTATTCTGTACTGGAATACATCATTAATATGGCATCAGAACTGATCAACGGACAGCCGCTTCGAAATTACAGTGATTTTTTGCTCAATATCGATGGAAAAATATATCTCGGCGGCACTATCTGCTTCGCCCTGATCGGATGCGCTTTTCTGTACTACCTTGCCCCCCGCTGGACAGACCGGTACATGAAGCTCGGACATTCCAGGAGAGTCCTGATCTGCCTGATCCTGTACGTGCTGTTTATTGCCGATATCGTTCTGTCAGTTTATCTTAGACTGACAGCAGCCTGAAACAGAGCTGAGGACGGTTGATTTTTGCCGTAAATAATAGTAAACTCTTTAATAAGTTCTATCTTAGAAATAACAGAAAGATAAGCCGCTTACTGAAAAGCGGCGGAATGGAGACATTATGAAAAAACGAGTTGTTTTAGCATTAGGGCACCGCGCCCTCGGAACCACACTGCCGGAACAGAAGGCAGCCATTGCACATACGGCCAAATGCATTGCCGATCTTATTGAGGAAGGCTATAAGGTAGCTATCACTCACAGTAATGCACCTCAGGTTGGCATGATTCACACAGCCATGAATGAATTTGCCAAAGCGCACCCCGAGTATACAGCCTGCCCTATGTCCGTCTGCTCTGCCATGAGCCAGGGCTACATCGGCTATGACCTTCAGAACGGAATCCGTGAGGAGCTCTTAAACCGCGGTATCTATCGCACGGTCAGCACGATCCTTACGCAGGTTATCGTAGATCCTTACGACGAAGCATTTTACACACCTACCAAAGTGCTGGGCCGCTATATGAATGCGGAAGAAGCCAACGAAGAACGGAGAAAAGGCAATTATGTAATTGAGGAACCCGGCAAAGGATTCCGCCGTGTCGTATCTGCCCCTAATCCGGTTAAAATTGTAGAGCTTGACGCTGTTAACGCTCTTCTGGATGCAGATCAGATTGTTATCGCTGCAGGCGGCGGCGGTATTCCTGTAATGGAACAGGACAACCATTTAAAAGGCGCAAGCGCTGTTATCGAAAAAGATCTTGCTGCCGGCAAGCTGGCCGAGGGGATTGATGCAGATATGCTTATCATTCTCACGAACGTAGAAAAAGTATGTCTCAATATGGGACAGGACAATGAGGAACCGCTCGGTGAAATCACGGTTGCAGATGCTAAAAAATATATGGAAGAAGGCCATTTCGGTATCTACAATATGTACCCGAAATTCCGTGCCGCAGTAGAGTTTATTGAACAGAGAGAAGGCCGCTGCGCTTACATCACTTCTTTTGACAAGGTCAAAGAAGCGCTGAAAGGCAAAACAGGAACACTTATAAAATAAAACATATGTCACAAAAGCCGGCACCCACCGGCTTTTATTTTGTTTAAATTTATAATTGATTTTTATGAATTCCTGATGTAATATATGCATATACTAGATGTAGTTTTTAAAACCACTTGCGTTTTAA
Organism: uncultured Ruminococcus sp.; assembly: GCA_904377845.1. Taxonomy (GTDB): domain Bacteria; phylum Bacillota; class Clostridia; order Lachnospirales; family Lachnospiraceae; genus Mediterraneibacter. The sequence continues at coordinate 9,214 of CAJFGR010000060.1, forward strand.
TCAGTATTTATATCATCCGGGGAGGTGCATATCATGGAAAACACAGGAATCATGAAAGGTGCAGTTAATATAACCACAGCGAAAAGTACGGTTGTAAAGAAAAGACCGCACAAAAGACTTCACATCAAAGAACCCGGCAGCGCAATTACCCATTTTATCGGCATGGTAATGGCTATTTTCGCATCTGTACCGCTGCTGATACGGGCCGCCGCACAGCCGGACAAGATTTATATCATAGCAATGACCGTCTATGCCGCAAGCCTGATCTTATTATACGCTGCAAGCACAACATACCATACATTTGATATTTCAGAGAAAACAAATACCATATTGAAAAAGATCGATCATATGATGATTTCCGTCCTCATTGCAGGCAGTTACACACCAGTGTGTCTTCTTGTCCTGAAAGGCAGGACCGGAATCATTCTGCTGTCAATTGTATGGGGAATCGCCATTGCCGGAATCCTCATCAAAGCATTCTGGGTATACTGCCCGAAATGGGTCTCCTCAGTACTTTACATCGGAATGGGATGGACCTGTGTCCTTGCGTTTGCCCAGCTTCTTGACAGTCTGTCACCGGCTGCATTTGGATGGCTGCTGGCAGGAGGTATCATTTATACGGTCGGCGGAGTGATCTACGCGCTGAAGCTGCCCCTGTTTAACAGCCGGCATAAGAACTTCGGCAGCCACGAAATCTTCCATCTATTCGTAATGGGCGGAAGCGCGTGCCATTTCATAGTAATGTACGCATTTTTGCTCCCGTAAACAAAATTCCGATTTCTCGTATCGGCTGATGTTACGCACAACGTCTGGACACAGTCACCTACTGCAGTCTGACTCACGTATCCACAGACGGAGAAAAAGATTAATACCGGCTCCGGTTACGGGAAATAACTCCAAGTAACAAAGCAGGGAAATGGCTAAATACAAGTGAAAAAATGCGGAACTCACAAG
>CAJFGR010000061.1 GCA_904377845.1 uncultured Ruminococcus sp.
ATGATACCCGCTGAAGTAGCAGGAAAGACACTCGATCGAGAGTGTATTCAGTCCGAAGCACTCCATGATCTCGCAGGGTGAAAAAATATTGCCCCACACGTAGCTTTCCGGACGGCTGAGAGAATCGGCCACAAAGGACATCATCATGGCTTCCAGTTTCTGGTAGCCCTTTGATATCCCTTTCTTCGGAAGCAGCTTCGTGCGAAGCTTGTTCAGTTTAAAGCCCAGCAGCATCTGATCCCAGCTCTCACCGGGATGTGCTGTTGTCTCTTCTTTTACATGATCAATATATTTGCCAGCGATCCACATTGTAATCCCTCCAGATCTTGCACTGATATCAAAATACAGTTCTCTATAATACCAAAAATGATACAAGATTAGTATATACCACATTTTCAGGCAAATTTCCAGAGGGGATCTCAGAGTTTTAAGTATGATAAAAAGAGCAGTCGTCTCCGATTGCTCTTTTCATCCGTCATCTAAATACATTTTTATAAATCTATTTTTCCTGCATTCCTTTGTATACTTTCTCCGCAGTAATCGGAAGTTCCCTTACGATTACTCCCACCGCGTTCTGAACCGCGTTGGAAATTGCCGGAGACGGTGTGTTGATAACGATCTCGCCGATGGACTTGGCACCGAACGGACCTGTAGGTTCATAGCTGCTCTCGAATTCCACCCGGATGTTCCCCACATCAAGCCGGCTGGGAATCTTGTACTGCATAAAGGAATTGCTGTAGTTCTTTCCTTTAGAATTATACACCACATCCTCATAGAGTGCCATTCCGATACCCTGGGCAATGCCGCCCTCTGTCTGCACCCGGGCAAGGCTCGGATTTACCACGGTTCCACAGTCCACTACTGCCGCATAATCGACCATCTCGACCACACCGGTTTCCTTGTCGATCTCCACCTCGGCAATGCCCGCCATAAACGGCGGCGGAGACGTAGGAGATGAAAATGCCTCGCTTGCCGAAAGCGCTTCATTATTAAAGCACATCACACGGTTACCGATCTCTTTTCTCGTGATCGACTCGCCGGTCTTTAAGTTGACCACTTCCGCTCCGTTGAACTCCACTTCATCTACAGAGCAGCCAAGATACTCTGCCCCTCTCTCGCAGATTTTCTCCCGGAGAGCCTCACACGTCCTTACGACAGCCATACCGGTCACGTAAGTCGTACTGGACGCATAGGAACCGCAGTCATAGGGCGATGTATCTGTATCCACGCCGTGGACAATAATATCTTTCATATCACAGTCCAGACATTCTGCCGCCATCTGAGAGAGGATCGTATCGCATCCGGTTCCCATATCGGTTGCACCGATCATCAGACTGTAGAATCCGTCATCGTTCACCTTGATTGCTACAGATCCTGTATCCACGCTCGAAATTCCGGAGCCCTGCATAGCCATGGCTACACCTACGCCACGCACCTTGCCGTTGCCCATATCCCGGCACGGATATTTTTCATCCCATCCGATCATTTCTTTTGCCCGGGCAAGACACCGGTCAAGCGCACAGCTTGTTGCTGTCTCTCCGTAATACGCCGGCATGACCTGCCCCTCACGAACAAGGTTCTTTTCTCTTAAAACGGTAGGATCCATGCCGAGCACCTGAGCCAGCTCATTAACCGCAGACTCGACGGCAAAGATCCCCTGTGTTGCGCCGTACCCTCTGTAGGCCCCGGCAGACATCACGTTCGTATATACAACATCATACGTAAAACGGAATGCTTCAGCCTGTCCGTAAAGCGGAATGGACTTATGGCCGGAAAGTCCTACCGTAGTAGGTCCGTGCTCACCAAACGCACCTGTATTGGATAATGTATAAAGGTCAATTCCCCGGATATGGCCATCTTTGTCTGCCCCAAGCCGGACGTGCATTTCCATTTCATGGCGCGGTGAAGAAGCGATCAGTGATTCTTCCCTCGTGTATATGATCTTCGCCGGTTTTCCTGTCTTCCATGTAACAAGAGCCGGATATACTTCCGAAACGGACGTCTGTTTTGCGCCGAAACCGCCGCCGATACGGGGCTTAATCACGCGCACTTTACTCTTCGGAATATCCAGTGCATTTGCAAGAATGCGGCGCACATGGAACGGGACCTGGGTGGAGGATACCACGTTCAATCTTCCATACGCATCGAGATAAGTGTATGTCCGGAATGTCTCCATCATCGCCTGCTGGTTTGCCTTCGTATGATAAACTCTGTCGATCACATAGTCACAGTCTGCAAGAACCGCTTCGATATCTCCGCTCTCACTCACGTCGTGGGCACAGAGATTTCTCTTATTGTCAGCTCCCACGGGGCAGAGACTCTTCCAGTTATCCTCCGGATGGACGAGAATGGGATTATCCTTCGCCTGTCTGAAATCAAGTACAGGTTCCAGCACCTCATACTTAATCTTGACCAGTTTCATCGCCTTCTTGACCGCCTCTTCCGATGTTCCGGCAACGATCGCAGCCGCGTCTCCCACAAAGCGCATTCTCTGGTCAAGGATGAGACGATCATAAGGGCTCGGCTCCGGATAAGTCTGCCCCGCCATTGTAAACCTTTTATCCGGACAGTCTTTATATGTGAGAACACATTCAATTCCCGGCACTGCCTCGGCCCTTGCCGTATTAATATCTTTGATCAGTGCATGGGCGTGTGGACTTCTTATGATCTTTACGATCAGGCAGTCTGAAGGCGCCAGGTCATTGGTATAGACCGCTTTTCCGGTCACAAGCGCCCCTGCATCTACTTTCGGCACCGCGTGATTTACAACACGCATCTCTTTTCTCTCCTGCGTCAAGTTCATGCCTGTGCCTCCTTTCCGGACTTTTCCTTCTGTGCAGCCATATACTTCTGAATTGCGCGAAGCTGGCTCATGTATCCGGTACACCGGCAGAGATTGCCTGCCAGATACTCTTTGATCTCTTCCAGATCCGGATTTTCAAGCTCTCTCTTCATCGCCAGTACATTCATAATAAATCCGGGCGAACAGAATCCGCACTGTTCGCCGCCCTCAGCTGCGAGGAAGCTGCCGAACTCGGCAGCCTCTTCCTCCACGCCTTCCAGAGTAGTGACTTCATGTCCGTCTATTCCCGCTGCGAGTACGGAACAGGACAGTCTCGATTTACCATCGATCCAGACAGTGCAGAGACCGCAGTTTGTCGTCTCGCATCCGCATTTCACACTCTTGCATCCGAGATCCCGCAGTACGCCAAGGAGCACCGTATCCGCTCCCACTTCAGCAGTTACCTGTTTCTTATTTAATGTAAACTGTATCTCCATCCTATCTTCCCTCCGCCAGAATCGAAGTCATCTCACGCCGGATCAGCACCTCTGCCAGATGCCGCCTGTATTCGGCGCTGCCACGCATATTGGATCCGTATGTAAATTCCGACGCCGCCTGTCTGGCATAATCAGCTATCATTTTCTCAGAGGCATCCGCGGGGATCTCCCACTGCTTTTCAAGGAGCGCCGCTTTCATCGGTCTGGCCCCCACGGAAAAATACCATGTCTCCTTACCATGTACCATTCCAGTCACAACAGAACAGGCAATCACAGGAAAGTCTGTCTTCGTCTGACGAATGGAATCATACCGGAACTTTCTCTTGCTTTTTCTCACAATAACCGATAAGAGAATATCCTTGTCCGGTTTCCGGTTCACGAACTCTGACAGACGGATCGTGCCCCCGTCATAGAGTTCCACAAAAGTATCCAGCGCAAGGAATGCCGTGAGCACATCGGAGAAGCCGAACCTGCCGTAGATACTTCCGCCGATCGTAGCCTGATTACGGAACTGTACTCCGACAATGTGGCGGACACACTCGGCAATGCCGTCTCCGCACAGGTCTTTTAACGCCTCACACTGTTCTATCTGCCTCAATGTACACATCGCACCGATCTTAATGACATTTCCTTCATCCTCAATCTGGTCGAGTCCCAGACCCGACAGGTCGATGACTGTCTTAACCCGGGCATTTCCGAGGCGCATCCACATCATGCCTCCTATCACCCGGCTGCTGCGCGCCTGATTCAGCTCATATGCCTCCTCCAGCGACTTGGGTTTCACATAATTACCGATCGTAATCACAACGGCTCTCCTTTCTTCCTTTTGCCTGAACAGGTAATTCTTATTAACGTAAAAAAAAGTGCAAATGAAAATTTTGTCATTCACACCAGAAGCCATTGTATTCTAACATGAAGCCGGAGAATTGTCAAAGGATAAACAGTAAAACTGTTGACAGTATGTCCGGCGGGTGTTATCATTTTTTTAAATAATGAAACGAAGGATAGAGGTCGCATTTTTCATGAGTATGATGACGGATGTATCAGGAACATAAGAAATCATCAAAAAGGGGAAGATGCCGAAAGGATAAGGAGCCTGAAGCCTTGTCCTTGGGCATGACGCAAACAGCGGCATGACTGTCATCGCAGGATGGAGAGCTATCTGATATACGATAAAGTATATTCCGGGACGGCGCATCTTGCCGTTTCTTTTATTGTATAGCATATTAAGATTCTATTCTAAATTTAAGAGGAGGAAAAAAGAATGGCAATTTTTAAAGGTGCAGGTGTAGCAATCGTTACTCCGATGAAAGAAAATCTGGAGATTAACTATGATAAACTGGATGAGATCATCGAGGAGCAGATTGCCGGCGGCACAGACGCCATCATCATCTGCGGCACCACAGGTGAATCTGCAACTATGACAGAAGCTGAGCACAGCGAGGCGATCCGCTTTACGATCGAGAGAGTAAATCACAGGATCCCGGTCATTGCAGGAACCGGTTCAAACTGTACAAGAACAGCGATTGAACTCTCCAAAGAAGCAGAGAAAGACGGCGCTGACGGGCTTCTTCTCGTAACTCCATACTACAATAAAGCGACACAGAACGGACTGATCGCACACTATACACAGATCTGCAATGAAGTCCAGATCCCGGCAATCCTCTACAATGTACCGAGCCGTACCGGATGTTCCATTCAGCCGCAGACTCTGGCGACACTTGTGAAAAATGTAGACAACATCGTCGGCGTAAAAGAAGCTTCCGGAAATATCGGAACTGTAGCTGAGATCATGCATCTGTGCGACGGGAACATCGACCTGTATTCAGGAAACGACGACCAGGTCGTGCCGCTGCTCTCCCTTGGAGGAATCGGTGTAATCTCTGTACTCTCCAACGTAGCTCCGACTTATGTACATGACATGGTCTATAAATTCCTTTCCGGTGATATTGAAGGCAGTGCAAAGATGCAGTTAGACGCGATCCCGCTGATCAACGCACTCTTCTGCGAGGTTAACCCGATCCCGGTAAAGGCTGCTATGAATATGATGGGCAAAGAAGTCGGCCCGCTGAGAGCACCACTGACCGAGATGGAAGACGCACACAAAGAAGTATTAAGAAAAGCAATGGCAGAACTCGGACTGCTGTAAAATATGGAAAAAATGTGAACGGGGACGTAGTAAGCTCAAGCTTTTACTACGTCCCCATTCGCGTTTTCGCCCTGTCCCTTTCTAACTATTTTCTTCTCTTTCCGTAATTGATCAGTCCAACAACGCCCGGACCTGCATGGGTTCCGATGCTGGGGCTCACGTCATTGATAATAACATTCGTAAATCCAAGGTCTTTTACCATATCAGCCACAGCTTTTGCATCCTCTATACAGTCGCCGTGAAGGACTGCTACTATTCTGTCCTTTCCATAAGAATCCAGGTCCAGCGACTCCTCCATTCTTGATACCAGCGTCTTGAGAGATTTTTTGCGTCCTCTGACTGTTCCGTCGGACTTCAACTCGCCGGTAGACGTTACTGTCAGGATTGGCTTGATATTCACAAGGCTTCCCACAACTGCAGTCGTCTTGGACACACGACCGCCGCGCTGCAGATGATACAGGTCATTTACTGTGAAGGATACATTCACATGGTCCCTCTCTTTCATCAGGACGTCATAGACTTCCTCCATGCTCTTTCCTTCTTTCCAGAGTTCTACCGCGCGGTAAACGGACACACCTTCCCCGAGTGATGCATTCAGAGAATCGAACACCATGATCTTCCGGTCCGGATAATCCTCCAGCAGTTCATTCGCTGTCATGACAACATTGTTGCAGCTGCCGCTCAATGCACTGGAAAATGCAATATGGAGTATGTTTTTTCCTTCTTTTAAAATCTTTTCAAACTTGTCTCTGACCACCGCAGGATTATTTGCCTGAGACTTGGGCAGTTCTCCTTTTCTCATCGTCTCATAAAATTCGTGAGGCGGCATATTAAGTTCATCCCCGTATACCGTATCCCCAAATGAATAATACTGCGGGATGATCGTAAGATCATTTTCTTTGATAAATTCCGGCAGCACGTCGGAATTGGAATCTGTTGTAATCACATAATCAGCCATACTTATCCTCCTTAAACTCATCCTGTTTTCTTGCCTGAACTCTTCTTCATATGCAGGGAACTGAAGTTCCCGAATACAGCTATTTTACCATCATTTTCTCTTTTTTTAAAGCTTCTTGGCATATCATTTTACAAGCAACAGTCTGATTGAAAGATTGACCAGTTATCGATGCCCCTGTATAATGAAGATTGCCGGGATACGACAGCGGATCAGCGATCATCCCGCTGCCGTCCCTTTAAAATACTTTAAAAGGAGTTGATCTTATGCGCCGCAATGATGCGCCGTTTAACGGAAAACAGTTCATATTAAATAAAAACACAGGGGAAATCCACGATCTGGACCGCGAATCTCCTCTGTGCTGTATTGATAAAATAGAGATCGATAATATCTTTGCCTGTGACACCTATGCAGAAGCCGTGCTGTTCGCATCTGTACTGGGAATCACGAGGAACGGATGCGCTCACTGTATTCCGGAGCATCACAGAGATTAATTTATCCCGAGATACTCCTCCAGACAGAGTTTATTTTCATACATTTCTGCCGCCGCTTCCTTTCCTACATAACGATAGTGCCACGGTTCATAGATAATACCTGTGATATCGCTTTTATCAGTAGGATAGCGGAGAACAAATCCGTACTTCCAGCTGTTCTTCATCAGCCATTGCTGGACCGGTGTATTTTCCTGCTCTGTGTCCAGCTGCTGATAGCTGACATCTACAATGTCCAGAGCCAGTCCCAGCTGATGTTCGCTTGTCCCCGGATATGCAACCACCTTTGCAGCTTCAGCCTCAACCTCATTTTCCGGGCATCCTTCGCGGATCAGACGTGCTTCTTTCAGAGCTTCCTGCTTCTCCATTGTCCGATAGGACGCACAGATCAGGGGATCAAGTCCTGCTGCCCGACAGTCGTCCATCATCTGCTGGAGCTCCGGATAACATCTGGAGTCTACTGCCTGTCCGTTTCTCAGATAGGTCAGTTCCGGTTCGTAATTCTCCGGTAGCGGATTCCACGGATTTACAAGAAACAAATTCCACTCCTGTTCCTGTGCATTTTTCACCTGATGTGCCTGTTCCGCCCGGTTATCTTCCCGTCCGGTTGCTGCAACTGCCGCTGCGGCAGCTCCGACTGCCTGACTTTCGGCTGCCTGTCCTGTTATCCCTCCGATTCCGACGGTGAGGATTTCCCTTCCGCACAAAATCAGGATCAGTACAGTCCCCATGATAACTGCCGGCAGTCTGACATCGTTCTTTCGGGATCTCCTCCTTCTTTTCCCGCATTTTCCTCCATGCTTTCTATATCCCTGCTGTTTTCTGTATGACATAAATACTCACCTCATTGGTTTTATTATGTCATAATCTTAAAGTACCATTCCTTCAAAGAAGCATGATGCCGGCATCAAAACGGCTTCATTTCTCTGATCTTTCTATAAAGTCCTGTTCCATGTATACACGGTTCCGTATTGATCCCGCTCCAGATCGAGCGTGATATTTTCCCCGTTTTCATCTTCAAAGAAGATACGGGCAAAACAGGAGGGCCCCTCTGTATGGTACTCTATGTCCGTATGCCGGAATCCATAGTATTCTTCACAGAGAGTCTGCAGTCCGGCGCTTTTTTCCTGAAGATCCTCCTGTATCTCTTTGCTTATTTCTTCCTCATTTCGATATTCCTCTTCCGCCCCCGGATTTTCTCCGTACCGGTTAAACCCGAAAGAAAGCATTTTCCCGCTCCGGTCGTCGATCAAGAGCTCAAGATCAATACCCGCCTGAGGATCGGATACATAACATTTCCATATAATCCCCATCTGTACACCAGTGCTGGGAACACTTTGGTCTTTTCCTTTTACAGCTATAAACGGAGACAGCGAAAAATCCTCGCATTCAATTTTGTCCATCATCCCGTACTCTGACAGACGGTTTATTATGTCTGCGGCACTTATTCTTATATCGACCTCATCACTTACGGCGCCATGGTCCAGATACAGTTCATTCTCATAGGTGGCTGCCAGTTTCAGCATATCCACCAGTCTCGCGTCTGCTGCCGATGGCACTTTTCCTATGGCAAATGTCTCCGCCTGTACACTCAGCTTCTGATCTGCGGCTCTCCCCGCAAGATCCGGCAGGAAAAAGCCGACGGTCAGTGCAGCTGCGGCTAAAAAGGCTGCTGCAACGGCCATTCCCCTTCTATTTTTCATAACGGCCTCCTCTCAGTTCGGCAATCACTCTTGTTCCTCCGCCTCCGCGCTTTTTAAAAACAAGAGTCCCGCCATGCAGTTTTACGATCTCTGCGCAGAGAGTCAGCCCCAGTCCGGCTCCTCCCTGTTTTCTCGATCTCGACTTATCCACCCGGTAAAACGCTTCGGTCAGATGTTCTCTTGCATCTTCCGGGATTCCCGGTCCGTCGTCGTCCACACAGAGTACGCACCCCTCATCGGTCATTCTGACTGACACCCATATATGTCCGCCCTCCCCGGCAGCCTTAGACGCGTTGTCTATCAGATTGACAGTCAGAGAGCGGAACAGATCCGGCTCAAGCAGGCATTTTCCTTTTTCATATTTTCCTTTCAGAGTGATCTTTTTCTTTTCGAAGACCGGCCTTAAATGATCTGCCATATTTTCTGCGATACGGCCCGGGCTGTGGATGGACAGCCGGACATCTGTCTTCTCTGCCACATAGATATCCAAAAGTTTCATAGACAGGCGCTCCAGCCGTCTGCCTTCGGAGAAAATGTAATCGGCCGCATCACGCCGCTCCTCTTCCGTAAGCTGTTGACTGCGGAGCAGATCTGCATATCCGATTACCGCTGTCATGGGCGTTTTCATCTCATGAGTAAAACTCCCCACAAACCTCTCCTGCCGCTCTACGGCCTGTTCAAGTTCCCGGACATTTGTCTCGATCTGCTCTGACATCCGGTCAAAATCCTTTGACAGGCTTCCGATTTCATCTCCGGAACGAATATTTGTCCGGAATGAGAAGTTGCCTCCCGAAATTTCTCTGGCTCCCTTTGCCAGCACAGACAGCGGACGGGTCAGCAAATATGCCATTCCATAGGAAAAGACCGCACATATGATCATAGCAGTCACAAAAATAATTCTATAAATTTTCTGCTGATATTCCCGCTTTTCGTACAGAGATGAAATATCATGTCCGGCTTCTAAATACATTGTCTGATCTCCGGATGAGAATCCCCCTGAAACTCTGATGTATGCACTGCCGTCATCTGTCCGGAAAGATGTGACCACACAAGATTCCGCATTTCCTCTTTCTTCTGCCCGGGTCAGATATTCTGCTGCCCTCCCCTGACTGTACAGCACCCCTTCACCACCGGAAAGGACAACAGAATCCCAGTAACTTCCTCTCTGCCCGGCTATCTGCCGGAGCGTGTCCTGTATGTTCTCTGATTCAGAAAGCATCTCCGTTTCTCCTTCTCCTGACATCTGCACTGTATATATAAGCAGCCTGTATGAATTCTCCGCGGTATCCCTTTCCTGTTCCAGACCGTTTTGAAATGAAATAAGAATCAGGGCACTGCTTCCCACTCCAAACAAGATACTTACGAGACACAGCATACAGATCATGATCTTGATCCTGAACTTCATCCGTCCACCTCCAGCCTGTATCCGACCTTATTCACCGCTTTCAGTTCTCTGCTCCACTCCACCTTCTTTCTCAGCCGCTGGACCAACAGATCCACCGCTTTACTCCCATACTCAAATTCTCCACCCCACACTCTTTCGTAGATCGTTTCTCTGTAAAGTGCAGTGTTTGGATTTCTTGCAAATAAAAGAAGCAGATCATATTCCTTTTTCGTCAGAGGAATCTCCCTTCCGTTCCGCGTCACCTGCATGGATCTCAGATCAATGTGGAGCCCGCATATATCCATCACCTCATCCGTAAGCCTGAAACGCCGCAGCACCACATCGATCCGTGCCAGAAGTTCTATGATCTCAAAGGGCTTCACGATGTAGTCCTCGGCTCCCATACGCAGCCCTTTTACCCGGTCATTTACAGAATCTTTCGCCGTTATAAAAATCACCGGTATCTCCATAGGCCGGATATATTCCATCAATTCAAACCCGTCAATTTTCGGAAGCATAACATCAAGCAGGATCAGATCATATTTATTTCTGCTGATTTTCTCCACAGCTTCTTCGCCATCATATGCACAATCGCATTGATATCCCGATCTTTTCAGACTCATCTCCATCATTTTCGATATAGAGATCTCATCTTCAACGATCAATATTTTTATCATGCCTTTTCCCTCTCGCATAAAATAATCCCTGCTCTTTCAAAACAAGAGCAGGGATATTATACCTCATTTCGGCATCAAAATGGCATCAAAAACCGTACTCCTTTTCCAGATGAATTTTTTCCCTCATCTTTACACATAATCCATGCTGTTGTCACATTGATTACAACAAGTCCCGCAATCAAAAGGAGAATCCAGGATATGGGCCATGTAAATTTAAAATACGACAATTTCTGTTCCATATAGTATCGGATCATCAGAAGAATAGCCATCCCCACAGTCATCAAAAGTCCCACAGTGAAGAGACAATAATAACCTCCTTCTGCCTGTATCATTGTCCGCTTTTGCTTTTCTGTCATGCCCACGTTTTCCATAATCTTCAGTTCTTTTTTCCTTGCGAGAACACCTGTGACCATCACATTAAAATAGTTTGTAAAGCCTGCCAGTAAAAGGACAGCACTGATACTGCCGAGGATCAGCCTGTTTCTCTGGATCTCGGAGGCCGCCTCAGTCATCAGATCAGACTTGCTGATGCAGAAGATCCCGGCTTCTCCGGTTCCTTCATCAAATGCCGTTTCCGTCATCCGGCTCCGGCGCTGGTTTTCTTCAGAAATGATTTTCTGTATTGAGGTTTTCACAGAAGATTCTTTTGTCTGATCCACATTCAGCTCCATGTATAGCGTTTTCTTCTCTGTGGGAATCCTTTGGAATCCCTTTTCGCTGATCAGGAAATACAGACCTCCTTCTGAACCGTGCCAGGTCTGCCGGATCTCCGGGAAATCTTCCCTTCGGTTATCAAGATACCCGCATAAAGTAAAGTCCTCTGACTGTTTCATTTGGAAATCCCCTGCTTCTTCCTGTTCTGTCCGTTCCTGAGCTGTCATGTTATTCCATCGGATCCTGTCTTCCCGCGATATCATTGTCTTAAAATAAACAGGCTCCCCTATACTTTCTCCCGCCAGCTTTTCCTGCGCGGCAGACAGTGCATGATCATGAAGGAGCAGAACTCCGGTGCCGTTTTCAAGAGAATCCATATCAACAGGAAGGCTGTTTGTTTCCACATATTTTTTCAGAGATTTAATCTCATCCTCCTTCAGAATCTGGACCACATCCTGATCCCATCCTTCGATCATTTCATCTTCAGCATCCTCTGCGAGAAATACCTGCTCCAGCGGACGGATTCCCTTTTTAGAGATCACAGTGTAAAGATATGCCCCTTCCATGATATAAGACTTGTCCGAATCAACTCCATCTATCTCCATCAGTTCTTTTCTGACCTCCGGAGATATGGGCGAGAATTCGTCATAATCGTTATCGTACAGCAGATCAAAACAGTCTCCTTCTGTCAACATGGGATCCTGCCCTGCATCCCGCGTCTGATATTCCTCTCCATATCCCTGCTCACGTCCGCAAGTGCTGAACTGACCCGCGATCAGGAAATCCGGACGCTGTTGAATGACATATACATAGTCGCTTCCAGCTGTAATCACTACAGCTCCAAGAAAAGCTTCCAGACCAAGGAAGAGGGAAAGCACGGTCAGAAGGAACCGTTTCCTGTGACCGGAAATATTTCTCCACGCCAGATAACGCATTTCCCCGGCAGAGGTCCGTTTTCTTTTCGTGAAAACCGGCTTTCTTTCCTTGTGAGATCGTTTTTTGCCAAGCGTTCCTGTATACCCGGTACTTTCCACACAGGACATCCTTACTGTTCTTACGATCACTCCGGCTGACGCGGCCAGAAGGATCCCGTCCGTAAAGAGGACGGACAACAGAAGGATCGCCGGCTCGAAAAGGCGAAGCCCTTCAGCGCCTCCTGTTTCTCCGAAATACTGGCTGCTAAGGATTGCCGGGATAACTCCCGCCAGCAAAAAGGCAGACAAAACCGCACCTGCCGCCGTTCCGGAGACGAGGATACGCCGGATCTGGCTGTAGTAGACTTTGGAAAGCTGTCTTTGTGTCGCGCCGATCGTGTTTAAGAGTCCAAGTTTCCGGATATCTCCTGCCATTGAGATCTGCAGCACATTATGGCACAGGAAGAAGACGCCGCATAAAGTAACAACAGCTCCGAGAAATGCCATGCCATAACCGCCCGTCACGCCCGCCACTGCCTGATATCCCGCCGTATCGGTTACCGTTATCTTCTGACTCTGATCCTTCATAGACAGGTCTTCATACAGCCGTTCTTCTGTTTCCTGCCAGCCAAGCCGGTCCGACTGACGAAAGACCAGATCCGCCTCATCATCAGGATGAATGCCCCAGGCATCCAGCTTTTCCTCTGAAATATAACCCGGAGCAGCCTCATTACTGTAATCAGTAAACCAGCCGCTCAAAAAAAATGTTTCTTCCGAACTCTGAAAAATCCCGATGGAAACATGGAGCGGAATCTCCATGCCCTCCTGAGGATTGGTAATTCCCAGAACCTTCAGCGCCTTTTCGGAAAGCATGATCTCAGACTCTTTTTCGGGATAACTTCCCTGAATCTCTGTATAGGCTGGACAAAGCAGGTCCTTCCATGCATCCGGATCTGCCCATCTGATCGTGCAGACCGTGACCTTTTCACCCTCCGCGCCGGAATCCTTTTCTGCACCCTCTGCACCGGAAGACTTTTCTGCGGTCTCCGCCACTCCCACGGTAAAACATCGGCCCGTCTGATTTATATAATTCAGGGATTTAAGTGCTGCATATTGGGACGCAGTTCCGTTTTCCACAACTCCGGACGCAGCCGTTCCATTCTCCCGTATTATACTTAACTCTTCCGAACGGATCTTTCCCCTGGAAATACCGAACACCATTGTCAGGGTGATAATGCTCAAAACCACCGTCAGAAAAAGGATCCGGTTTCTTCCTTTCGCCGATCTGGCAAATGAAACAGCAAGCATACGGATCACATTCTGGTTGTCATTGGGAGTGTAGTTTCTTCTCTTCATGCCTGCACCTCCCGGGCGAAACCCGCGTCAGTGTCACAGATCCGTCCGTCCGACATCCGGATGATCCGATCCGCCATCTGAGCTACTTCCTCCTGATGCGTGACAACGATTACTGTCTGGTGGAATCGAGAGGCGCAGGATCTCAGAAGTCCTGTTACTTCCATTCCGATAACGGAGTCCAGATTCCCTGTGGGTTCATCTGCCAGCAGGACTGCCGGTTTCGTCAGCATCGCTCTTGCGATCGCGGTCCTCTGCTGCTGACCGCCGGAAAGAGTGCCGGGGAGCCGCTCTAATTTATCCGTCAGGCCGAGAAGATCCGTGATCTCTTCAAAAAATCGTTCATCTATGCACTGTCCGTCCAGCCTGAGAGGAAGAACAATATTTTCATAGACACTGAGAGACGGGATCAGATTATACTGCTGAAATACAAACCCGATATTCCGCCTCCGGAATACTGTACGTTCCTCCCGGTCCAGATCTTTCAGGCTGATCCCGCGGATCCAGACTCCGCCGAAATCGGGCACATCCAGCCCGCCCAGCATATTCAGGAGAGTGGTCTTTCCACTGCCCGAGGTTCCGACTACTGCAAGGAATTCACCTTCCTCTGCTGTCAGTGACACACCGTCCAAAGCATGGACTTCATAGGTATCAGTGACATAATATTTCTTCAGATTTACTGCATTTATCATATCCATATCTAAATCTCCTACAGCTGTTTTTCTTTAGTATAAACAGTAAATCTTACAAATTCCTGACAGCCTTCACAAAGCAGCCTCATACAGGAAGATTCATTTCGATCAGAAGTCCGGGATTCATTCTCTTTGAAATCATAAAACCGCCGTGGAGATTTATGATCTCTCTTGCAAGGTAAAGCCCGATCCCGAACCCTTCCTGCCCTGTCACACGCCTGCCTCTGTAAAATCTGCGGAAAATCTGGTTTTCTTCCCCCGCATCTATACCGATCCCGTAATCCCGCACCTGAAGTTTCAGATACATTTCATTCTGCTTCAGAGAAACTTCTACCGTGCCGCCTGATTCACTGTATTTCATTGCGTTGTCAAGGACATTGAAGACCGCCTCCCCCAGCCAGTTGGAATCGTGAATACAGACGGCCTGTTCCGGCATGGTAATATGGAACCGGATTTGTTTTTTCTCCGCTCTGTTCTGGATTTGCCCAAATGTGTTCTGGATCGTCTTCAGCAGGTCTCTCTCATTTTTACGGATCTGGATAATATGTTGTTCCAGACGAGCCATCTTTACGAAGCTGTCTACCAGAAAATGCAGTTTTCTCTCACTTTCTTCCAAAGCCGATACATACTGCAAACTGATCTCAGCATTACTTTCTGATTCTCTTTCTTTCGACTTAGGCTCAGCTATTTCTGCCATATCCTTTAGAAAACCGGTGTAACTTTCAATATTAGTCAGAGGCGTCCGCATCTGGTGTGCGATTTCCGAGATCAGTTTCTGGATTTCATCCCTGCTCTTTTCCGCCTCTTTTCTTCTGCCATCCAGCATCTCCTGTATACGCACAAGCTGATTTTCTATCCGCGCAAGCAATAGCTCATCGCCCGGAGCAGTGGTATGGAGCTTGTGGCCTGCCAGAATATCCTCCGTCATCGCCGCCGCTTTCTCCAGCTCTTCCATACGAAGTTTTCTCTGACGGATATATATGATACTTCCGCCTGCTGCAATTCCGATCATGAAAGCAATCCATGCTGCAATATCCATCGTTTTATTCCCCCATTCGGTAGCCCAGGCCGAAAACATTTCTAATATGTGACTGCTCACGTCCCAGCTTTTTCTTCAGCCGGCTGATCGTAACGCTTAATGTATTTTCCTCCACAAACTCTCCGTCAATACCCCAGATCCGGTCCAAAATGTTCTCCTTTGTCAACACCTGATCCTGATTAGCCATAAAAAGCTCGAGCAATTGATATTCCTTCGCTGTCAAAGAGATTTCTTCATCGTCAGAAAACACCTGCTTTTTCTCCGGATACAGGGTGATGTCTCCGCAGGTAAGGACAGAGCCCTCTCTATTTCTCTTAAGCACCACTTCGATCCGTTTCAAAAGCACCTTCATTGAAAAGGGCTTTACCACATAATCATCCGCCCCGGTGTCAAAAGCCGCCAGCATATCTTGTTCCTCATCTCTGGCGGTCAGAAAAATCGCCGGTACATCTTTTTCGGCTTTTAGTTCCCGATATAATTTCAATCCATCTCCATCCGGAAGTCCGATGTCGATCAGGAACAGATCGATGCGGTTAGCAGACAGTCCCAGTGCTTCCTCTCGGGAATGCGCGCAGGTTGTATCATATCCCTTATCTGTCAGCATTTTGTTCAGCGCCTGATTTAAAAGGCGGTCATCTTCTATAATACCTATCATCATAATTTCAGATTCCTCACTCCAGTCACACAAAAACAAAAGCCTTGAAAACAGCGATTTTACGCTATTTCCAAGGCTTTTCAACAGCAGGGGATGAGAGAATCGAACTCCCACCAAAGGTTTTGGAGACCCCTATCATACCATTTGACCAATCCCCTGTATCGTGGCCCGTCTTCCGCAAGCCACTTGTATAGTATACTGTAGGAAATATCATTTGTCAAGAATTTTTCT
>CAJFGR010000062.1 GCA_904377845.1 uncultured Ruminococcus sp.
CCCACTTAAAAAATTATGGATGGATTCCCGAGTGGCCAAAGGGGGCAGACTGTAAATCTGTTGGCAACGCCTTCGAAGGTTCGAATCCTTCTCCATCCATTGATGTTGAGAGGTTCAATAGCCAATCGGTTTACTAAAACCTAAACGGTTCGAATCCTTCTCCATCCAGTATGCCGATGTGGCTCAATTGGCAGAGCAGCTGATTTGTAATCAGCAGGTTATCGGTTCGAGTCCGATCATCGGCTTTGCCTCAGACAGAGGCATGAAATTAATTTAATATCGCGGGGTGGAGCAGTCTGGAAGCTCGTCGGGCTCATAACCCGAAGGTCGCAGGTTCAAATCCTGCTCCCGCAACTTACACGTGTTTAACGTGTTAAATGCCCAGATAGCTCAGTTGGTAGAGCAGAGGACTGAAAATCCTCGTGTCGCTGGTTCGATTCCGGCTCTGGGCATTTTCTCTGCAAGAAATCATATAAACTGCGGAGAATAAAATTGAATAAGGGCGTGTAGCTCAGGTGGTAGAGCACTTGACTTTTAATCAAGTTGTCCGGGGTTCGAATCCCCGCACGCTCACTTTAAATATTATGATCGAAGATTGTTCTTCGGTCTTTTTTTCATAAACAGATGTTTATTTCAACGAAAATATGATATGATATAAAATTAGGCAGGGATGAATGATTTTACTTGAGAGGAAAGAAGAGGGATAAGGAGAAATACGGCATGGAGGATGAGAGGAGATACAGTAACCGCTATAACTCATCAGGCTACAGACAGGGAGGCACTTCAGAAAGAGAATATGTAAGCAGCAGATATACAGGAAATCAGAGAAGCGGTTCTGATTATTCAAGAGAGAGAACATATTCTAGATATCCGGACAGAACACCGGAGCAGACAGAGGATTATATCAGAAGACGTAAAATGCGAAACTGGAAAATAAAAAGAATAAGAATTCTGCGAAGAAGAATTTTCTTTTTTGTACTTTTTCTTATAGTTATTCTGTTTGTGGTTTTTCTACTTTCATTTTTAAGAAGTATAGGAAATGATGATAAAAAATCGAATAACGCAGATGCAGTAGCAGAAGCAGAGGGAAAAAAGGTGGAAGTAGTAGATGAGCCTTTTGTTAATATTCTTGAAAAAGAAGGCGGCGATCTTACAATCAGCTGGGACGGACCTGTAGAGAAGGAAATGTATGACAATATGAGCAGTGATATTCAAGAGAGTATTGACGCATTGACAGCTGAGGGATATACGGCAGGTTTCGTATTGTATGATTTAAATTCCGGAGGGGGAATCAGTTATCATCCTGATAGTACATATTACAGCGCCAGTGCCATTAAAGGACCTTATGTAGTATGGATTGTTCAAGAATATCCCAGCGCAGCTTCGGATATGTATTCAACGCTGTCAGATACGATAAACTGGTCCAGTAACAGTGATTACTTTACTTTGATAAATACATATGGCAAATCAGGATTTAATGACTGGACTGCGGAACTGGGGGTTCCGAATGTAGCCATGACGGACGGATCCTACGGTCCGATAACCGCCAGAGATTTTACAAAAATCTGGTGTTATATGTATGATTATTTTATGTCCGGTCAGAATAATGCGGACACGATAAGAGATCTGTATATAGGAACTGAAGAGTCTTCAATTTCCGAAACTCTTGGAGAAAAATATACAGTATATTCCAAGGCAGGCTGGATAGCCGATGCAAATGACTCTTACTATACTGTACAAAACGATGCCGGAGTAGTTATGAAAGAAGGACATCCTTATGTACTTGTACTTTTAAGCGATGCATACGGCCGGCATGATCTTCTGGACAATCTGACAGACTGTCTTGACCGGGCTCATTCAGGTCTTTCAGGGCTTGGATATGAAAGACCGACCCTAAATACATCTACTGCAGATGATGAAGGTGATTCTGATCAGGCAGACGATACGACTACAGAAGATTCCGGAACTGCGGATAGTGATGAAGATACATCAAATGATACATCGTCGGACACAGATAAAGTATCCGATGAAGAAGAGGAAGAAAACAGTTCAAATTAGTATGGAATATTTATATGATAAGCTGATAAAACTCAGAGATTCAGGATATTATGCATTTCATATGCCGGGGCATAAGCGTAATCCATCGCTGACCGAGGCGGCTCTCCCTTATGAGATTGATATTACGGAGATTGACGGTTTCGATGATCTCCATCATGCGGAGGGGATATTACTGGATGCACAGCAGCGCGCGGCAGAGCTCTACCATGCGGATGAGACACATTATTTAATTAATGGGAGTACTGTGGGGCTGTTGTGTGCCGTTCTGGGCTGCACGCACAGAGGAGATCAGATTCTTATGGCGCGCAACTGTCATAAATCGGTGTATAATGCCGTCTTTCTGAATGAGCTCAGACCTGTGTATCTTTATCCCGGTCTCCTTTCATCAGGAAGTCAAGAGGAAAACGATCTGAATGGACCGATTACACCAGAACAGGTGGAGACTCTTCTGGAGGAAAATCAGGATGTTTCTGCAGTTGTAATTACATCCCCCACCTATGATGGCATTGTTTCTGATGTGGCCGGTATTGCGCGCTGTGTTCATAGGCGAGGAATACCTCTGATTCTTGATGAAGCACACGGAGCGCATTTCGGCTTTCATCCCTATTTTCCAAAGAACGGAAATGAACAGAGTGCAGATGTTGTAATACACAGTCTCCATAAAACTCTTCCTTCGCTCACACAGACGGCACTTCTTCATATAAACGGAACAAATGCAGACAGGGACAGAATATGTATGTATCTGGATATTTTACAGTCCAGCAGTCCTTCTTATATTCTTATGGCTTCTCTGGACGAGTGTGTACGGCTTTTAAAGAATAAAGGGAAAGCTTTATTTGAGAAATACGTATATATGCTTCAGGATACCAGGGAACGATTGAATCAGATGAAGCATCTGAAGATGTGGGAGTGCCCCTGTTATGACCGCTCTAAAATATTGATATCAACAGCGGATAGTGAAGTTCAAGGAGAAGAAATAAAAAAATATACAGGAAAACAATTATATAATGAATTGAGAAAAAAAAATTTCCTTCAGCTTGAAATGTCGGCTCCAAATTATGCAATTGCCATGACATCGCCGGGGGATACAGAGGCTGGAATGTGCAGACTGACTGCAGCTCTAAAAGAAATTGACGGAAATCTTGCAAAATATAACAGAAATGAATTTTTTGAGTCAGAAAATGAGAGAGCAGAATACAGCAGCGGTGTTAATGAGCAAATATATTCTATTGGAGAAATATATAAATTGACAAAGAAAAGTATAAATATACAATATGAGGAATCTGGAGGATGTATTTCCCTTGAATATTTATATCTCTATCCTCCAGGTATTCCGTTGATTGTTCCGGGAGAACGAATATCAGAAAGAACGGTGCGGCAGATTAAAGAATATCTTCGTACAGGGTTTGAGATCCGGGGAACAAAAGAAAAAGGCAGGATTGAGGTACTGGATAATGGGTAAGATTTATTATGTGATGGGGAAAAGTTCCTCAGGCAAGGATACGATTTATAAACATCTTCTGGCGAGGCATTCCCGGCTTCATACAACTGTTCCGTATACAACCCGGCCGGTTCGGGAAGGAGAATGCGACGGTGTTGAGTATCATTTCGTGGACGAAATGCGTCTGAAGGAAATGCGCAGTGCGGGAAAAATCATAGAAGAAAGGTCTTATAATACAAAATGCGGTATCTGGACATATTTTACGGCTGATGACGGTCAGATTGATCTGGAGCAGTATGATTACCTGATGATCGGCACGCTGGAATCTTATAATGCACTGAGGAAATATTTTGGAAATAATATTCTTGTACCTCTTTATATCGAAGTGGAAGATGGAGAGCGGCTGACCCGTGCCCTCGCGCGGGAAAAGGAACAGGAGCATCCCAGATATGCGGAAATGTGCAGACGGTATCTGGCGGACGAGATAGATTTTTCGGAAGACAATCTGAAACAGGCCGGGATTGCACGCAGATTTGAAAATAAAGATCTTTCGGAATGTTTAGCAGAAATTGAAAGTTATCTGGGGCTATAACTTCATTCAATAATGTGTTATACTTAACGGGTAGATTTGTGAAAGAATAAAATACGGCAGGTGATAAAGATGAGTGGTTTCAAAGATGTGGTCGGCCACAAAAATATAATAAAATATATACAGAATGCAGTTACGGCGGACGCGGTCTCCCATGCATATATCCTGAACGGCGAGCGTGGATCAGGCAAGAAACTGCTCGCGAATCTGTTTGCAATGAGTATGCAGTGTCAAAACCGGGCTGAGGATGGAGATGCCTGCGGTAAGTGTCAGTCCTGCAAACAGGCAATGAGCGGGAATCATCCGGACATTATCCGGGTAACGCATGAAAAGCCGAATTCGATCAGTGTGGACGATATCAGGACACAGGTTAATGACGATATTGTAATCCGTCCGTACAGCAGTAAGTATAAGGTTTATATTATTGCGGACGCGGATATGATGACCGTACAGGCTCAGAATGCTCTTCTGAAAACGATCGAGGAGCCGCCGTTATATGCAGTGATTATGCTGCTGACGGAGAATGCAGAGCTGCTTCTGCCCACGATACGTTCAAGATGTGTCATGATGAAGCTGCGAAATATTAAGGATCAGCTTGTGAAGAAATATCTGATGGAGCAGCTGGAAGTTCCGGATTATAAAGCGGATGTGTGCGTGGCATTTGCCCAGGGAAATATGGGAAAGGCTATTATGCTGGCACATTCCGAGTATTTCAATGAGATCAAGGAGGAAGCAGTTCATCTTCTCAGAAATATTGATGAAATGACTGTTCCGGAGCTTATGGAAGCCGTGAAACGCTGTATGACCTATAAGCTGGAGATTAACGATTATCTTGACATTATTGCAATCTGGTACAGGGATGTACTCATTTATAAAGCGACAAAAAGTGTAGACAGAGTCGTATTTTCCGATCAAATGAAATATATAAAAGAGCGGGCAAGAAAGAGTTCTTACGAAGAAATCGAAAATATTCTGGATGCGCTGGAAAAGGCAAAGGCAAGAATGAAAGCCAATGTTAATTTTGAGCTGGTAATGGAACTGCTCTTGCTGACAATAAAGGAGAATTAACAGGATGACAAAAGTAATAGGAGTCAGATTCCGGACGGCAGGAAAAATATACTTCTTTGCACCGGGAAAATTCCAGATAAAGCAGGGCGATAATGTGATCGTCGAAACTGCACGCGGTGTGGAGTTCGGACGTGTTGTCAGCGGTCCGAAAGAAGTGAAAGATGAAGATGTTGTACAGCCACTGAAATCTGTCATAAGAATGGCGTCTGACCAGGATCGCAAGACAGTGGAAAAAAATAAGCAGAAAGAGAAAGAGGCATTTAAGATCTGTCTTGAAAAAATACGTAAACACAAGCTGGAAATGAAACTGATCGACGTCGAGTACACATTTGATGGTAATAAGATATTATTTTATTTTACTGCAGATGGAAGAATAGATTTTCGTGAGCTTGTCAAAGATCTGGCGGCTGTCTTCAGGACAAGGATAGAGCTCAGGCAGATTGGTGTGCGGGATGAAACAAAGATACGCGGGGGGATCGGGATCTGCGGCAGACCGCTGTGCTGCAGCACATATCTGACAGAGTTTTCGGCCGTGTCAATCAAAATGGCAAAAGAACAGAACCTCTCACTGAATCCGACCAAAATATCCGGGGTATGCGGAAGGCTGATGTGCTGCCTGACAAACGAAGAGGAGACATACGAGGAATTAAACAGCCAGCTTCCGTCCGTAGGAGATACCGTTACGACTAAGGACGGCCTGATGGGAACAGTTCATTCACTGAGCGTTCTGCGCAAGCTGGTTAAAGTAGTAGTGAACCTTGAAAATGATGAAAAAGAGATTCGCGAATATCCGGCGGATGAATTGAAATTCAGACCGCGGAAGAAAAAGAAAAAGGTCTCAAAAGAAGAAATGAAGAAGCTGGCGGCACTGGAAAAAGAGCAAGGAGCATCGAAGCTGGATGACAAATAACAGGAGAACAGAGCTGTTAAAGCCGGGAGAGCGGCTGGACGACCTTCAGATCGGAGGCCTTGAGCTGATCCAGAATCCCGCGGGATTCTGTTTCGGCGTGGACGCTGTATTTCTCTCGGATTTTGTAAAGATTAAAGCGGGGGAGACTGTGCTGGATATGGGGACCGGAAACGGGATTATCCCGATCCTGCTGACCGCCAAGACGCAGGGCAGGAAATTTACCGGCCTGGAGATACGCCCGGAGACGGCGGAGATGGCAAGGCGGAGTGTACAGTATAATCATCTGGAAGACAGGGTTGAAATCGTGACCGGGGATATCAAAGAGGCGGCGGAAATATTTAAGCCGGCCTTTTTTGATGTGATTACAACGAACCCGCCCTATATGCTGGCGGAGCACGGTATCCGTAATCCGGATAATGCGAAGGCAATTGCAAGGCACGAAGTGATGTGTACACTGGACGACATTCTGAGGGAGAGTATGAGGCTTCTTCAGGATAAAGGAAGATTTTATATGGTACACAGACCGTTCAGGCTGACTGAAATTATGATTAAGATGAATTATTATAAAATCGAGCCGAAGCGGATACAGTTTATTCATCCATATATAGACAAGGAGCCGGTTCTGGTTCTGATCGAAGGGGTGCGCGGTGCAAAATCCAGAGTCACTGTGGAGCCTCCCATCATTATATATGGAGAGTCCAAGAAACAAAAATAACCGTCGGGAAGGCGCCGTCCGGTGAAGTGAACGCCGACGCAGGCGTCGGAAAATAAAGGAGAAGATAATGTCAGGTACTTTATATCTGTGTGCAACGCCCATCGGAAATCTGGAGGATATGACATTCCGGGCAGTGCGCATATTGCAGGAGGTTGATCTGATTGCAGCGGAGGATACGCGCAACAGTGTAAAACTACTGAATCATTTTGACATTCATACCCCCATGACCAGTTATCATGAATATAACAAATACGACAAGGGGCGCAGGCTGGTGGAAAAGCTGCTTGAGGGCAGCAGTATCGCGCTGATTACGGATGCAGGGACTCCCGGCATATCCGATCCGGGAGAAGAGCTGGTGAAGATGTGTCATGACGCGGGGATATGCGTGACAGCAGTTCCCGGACCGGCGGCGTGTATTACCGCGCTTACGATATCCGGGCTGCCCACGCGGAGGTTTGTATTTGAGGCGTTCCTTCCGTCTGATAAGAAAGAAAGGGAGAATGTGCTCCGGACGCTGGAACGGGAACAGCGGACGATAGTAGTGTATGAAGCTCCCCACAGGCTGATAAAGACGCTGAAACTTTTGGCAGAACGACTGGGAGGAGAGCGCAGGGTAAGCGTGTGCCGCGAACTGACGAAACGCCATGAAACAGTATTTCGCGCATCACTTGCGGAAGCCGCATCGTATTATGACGTTAATGAACCAAAAGGAGAGTGTGTGCTAGTCATAGAGGGAATGAGCAGAGAGGCAGCCGAACAGGAAGAAAGGGGAAAATGGGCGGATATGAGTATTGAAGACCATATGGAGTATTATCTCTCACAGGGGCTGGACCGGAAAGAGGCTATGAAAAGGACGGCAAAAGATCGAGGAGTTCCAAAACGAGAAATATATAACTTTCTTGAGAAGGAAAAAAGCAAATAACGGACATCAGATTTTTACCTGATGTCCGTTATTTTTCCGTCTTTCATAAATACAACTTTTTTGTTTAAGCTGACAGCCTCCTGATAGTCATTCGTTACATAGAGGACGGTGATGTGCAGTTCTTCATTAATCTTAAGGATATCTCCGAGCATTTCCATGCGCCGGGCGTCATCCTGCCGGGCAAAATCTTCATCTACAAGAAGCACTTTGGGCTGACATACGACGGCTCGTCCCAGTGCAACCCTCTGCTTGTCTGTGTCGGAAAGAGCCTTGATCTTCTTGTCCAGGACATCTGTGAGTCCGAAAAACTTTGCTGCCTCCTTTACCCGGCTGTCAATCACTGTTCTCGGAAGATCCCTGAGACGCAGCCCCAGAGCCATATTGTCATATGCATTAAAATGGCGGTACAGTGTATAATTCTGAAATGCCATTGCAAGACGCCGGTCGCGGGGCAGGATATCATTGAGCAGATCTTTGCCGAGCCAGATCTCGCCGGAAGTAATATCCTCCAGACCGCCGATCATGCGCAGAATCGTAGATTTGCCGCAGCCGCTCGGTCCGTGAAAGATAACAAATTCACCGTCTTCTATATGAAGGCTGACGTCATTTACGGAGACAAATCCGTTAGGGTATGTTTTAGTCAGATGTTCCAATGTCACACTTGCCATAAGGAAACCTCCATATTTTTATATAATCTCTCGGAATCTTAATCCCTTGATTTATAAGGGCTTTGGATTCCTTTTTTATTAAAATCCCCCACTTTTTTTGCCAAAAACACTTGACAAATCG
>CAJFGR010000063.1 GCA_904377845.1 uncultured Ruminococcus sp.
GAGTACATCCAGCGCAAGCACAACGCCTTTTGTAAGGCAGTAATCCGCTATGCTGCCCGCGATAAGATTTTGCAGCTTCGCCGGAAATGGGAGCGGCAAGTTTCCCTTGACTATCTGATGGACGAGAAGTTTGTCCAGTTTGCCGGGCCGGAGCCGGACGAGGAATATCCTTTTACCGTCTGCGGCCAGACCGTCCTGCTCTGCAAGTCATCAAGGAAAAAACCAATAAACTTTAACTGCAAACCGGAACGGTGCCGGATGGTAAGCATTTCTTCCATGACAGGGCCCAATTTACTTGCGTACATCAGTATTCCTCCCTTCGGCAAGGAATCTGGGAGATGTCTAACGCACACCGCTTCATTTTTGCTTCATCCGTTGAGAGATACAGTGTTTTACCAGCATTTCAGTAAAGCGTTCGTAACGGTCAAGCACAGCATGGGACGTTGTGCCTAACCGTATGATTGTGGCGATGGTTTCGTCAACGAGATGACGGAACCCTTGTTCATCAAATTTCATGGTAAATACCATTGTCACGTTACCGGGATATGTCCATCTATACCGTTCTCTCCTGCGCTTTTATGAGATGCCGGAAAATGAGGTGCGGGAGATGCTGTATCTTTTGAATACGGCAAATCTGGAATGTTATGAGTATTATCATCCGGAGCGGGTTATTGTCGAGAGCGGTCCTGTGGCTTTCTGCAGATGGCTGGAGAAAAAAGGATACCGGCCTTACCGGACGGAAGTTCAGCTGTATAAATCGCTGTTATTCTTAAAGCGCAGCATTGACCGGGAGCTGATCGTTACGTCACAGAGGGAGGCTTTGCAGACGCTTCGTTGTATCCTTTCCAATCTGGAGTACCGTTTCTATAAGGCGTACCGAATGGAGATTGAGGATAAGCGCACAGTGTTCGGGGAATGCAGCTACCGGCTGGTTCCCAGAGAAGATGAGCCGAGCGTGTGCCTGATGCGAGACTGGATCGAGCTGCCGGGCGTCTGATGTCACGGATAATATATAAAATATGTGACATAAATTTGCTGGAAATATCTTTATCTGTGTCGATATTCACAACGAATAAAAATGAATTACGAAGATAATACTCAAATTAAAGTATTGTGGATTATTGCAATCATGTCACGGATAATATATAATATTCGTGACATAGAGAGGAGACAGTATTGTGAATTATGGATATACAAAACAGATACGGGAACGGATTTTGTCAGCTGAAGACGGAAGCGTTTTTACGGCCTCTGATTTTGCGGATATAGCAGATACGACAACAGTACGGCAAAGCTTAAAACGGATAGCAGAATCGGGAACTGTGCGCAGGATTCTCAATGGAATTTATGAAAAACCAAAATACAGTGCGCTTCTTGAGGAATATGTTGCAGCAGATCCAGACGCTGTGGCAAAGGCGCTTGCAAGGAGTTATCATTGGACGATTGCTCCATGCGGGAATACAGCCTTAAATCTTTTAGGGGTGTCCACACAGGTAACAGCAGTATGGTCATATATCAGCGACGGTCCATATAGAACCTATGAATGGAATTCTACAAAATTGGAATTCAAACATCGGACAAACAAAGAGATTACAGGGTTGTCGTATATGACAAGTTTACTCATACAGGCATTAAAAACACTTGGGAAATCAAATGTTACCTCCGAAATCAAGCAGATACTAGCAGATAGATTAACGGAGAAAGATAAAAAGGCGTGCCTGAAAGAGGCAACAGAAGCAACTGACTGGGTTTATGATACGATACGGCAGATTTGTGAAGGAGAAAAGATACAATGAGAAATGTAGCAAGGCTTTCCGACAGTGACAGGAGGGAACTGTTCAGAAACACGTCAGATAAAATGGGATTAAATGACGCTATTGTGGAAAAGGATTTCTGGGTATGCTTTACGTTGGATTATTTGTTTCACCGTTCTCCATGGAAAGACTCCATTACCTTTAAGGGAGGCACCAGCTTGTCAAAAGCCTTTCATCTGATCAGCCGGTTTTCAGAGGATATTGATCTGATCCTTGATTGGCGTATTTTGGGATATGGTAAAGATGAGCCTTGGGAGACACGTTCTAATACAAAACAGGATGCCTTTAATAAAGAGGCTAATATGCGGGCAGAGATGTTTTTGGAAAAAACATTTTGTCCGACAATCAAATCGGAACTGTCACTGGAACTTGGACACGAGGCAAAGATATACATAGATGAAAAGGACAAACAAACCGTTATATTTGCATATCGCAACGGTATTCAAGACATTATTATGATCTGTACCGTATGTCTAAGACGCAAGTGAAAGAAGCTGCCTTTGAAAGGCTTGATCTGCTCAAAAAAGTTGTGGATTTTAAAATGAAATTTTATCCCAGGGCATGGGCGCGATATCCAGAGGCTGTTCCCGGAACTTTAAAGCTGATTCCTCCGGAATACCGGTTTGCAGCATTGGAGGCGGATTATGAGGCCATGAAGGATATGCTGTATGGTGATATTCCCTCATTTACTGCCGTTATGACATCAGTCCGGGAACTGGAAACAGAAATCAATACACTTTAAACAACTATATAATCATTGCTTTGTCGGCTATTCTAAGGTGTTTTAGAGTAGCCGTTTTTCTTTTAGGAGGGATGCTGTATTACACAAAAAGAAGTAGACGCTGTTTTCAACGAACAGGTCCGGCTCTGTGAGGACACGATGCAAAGAAAGACCAGGGAATATACCGGGGATGAAGAGGACCGGCTGTGTGCATTTAAAGCCGCGGCAGCTCTCCTTCATACAACGCCGGAGCGTGCGCGTGCGGGAATGATGGCGAAGCACATCGTATCACTGTATGACATGTGTTTTGACGATGGCGGAAGTTATGATATGGATACCTGGGAGGAGAAGATCACAGACAGTCTGAACTATCTGTTCTTACTGAAAGCGGTTGTAAAGGAGGAATGTAAAAATCGACAGGATTGAAGTAAAAACCTTAAATTGCATGGCGGTGGGAGAAGCCGAGAAAAATATGGTATTTGCAGCCAGGTTAACGCAGAGAGGGCATAGAATCCGGGGAATGGATGACCTGATGGAGTTGTATGAAAAAACATTTACAGAAGAGACCGTGGAGGCAATCAGCAGCCTGCCCCATCCTGCGGTCCAGAAGTTTGCCGTGATCACTGTAGCTGTCACAGGTGCAAGCCGGCGTTTCCTTGCACAGATTACCAGACACCAGAAAGAGGTACAGTTTATGAGTGCGTCGCTGCAATATAGTAATTACGCAGGGCAGCCTGCCGTTGTCCGGCAGGCTGCCCCTGAGGTTAAAACTGCTTTAAAATATCATGGTGGCCGACATCCAGAAGGATGATCATTTTGTCGCCTTCGTAGAACCATATGATGCGGATATCCATGTTGACACTGCACTCAAACAGGTCGCCGGTTCCCTGGATGCGCTTGGTACGCAGAGAAGGGTGGGATGGATTCTCTGCCAGAAGAAGCAGCTTCTTTTTCAGCTGCTTTTTCTCCTGGTCGGTCAGTTTTTTAAAACTTTTCTGGAAACGAGGGGTAAAGGTAAATTCAAATGCCATCAATCTGCATCCAGTTTATCGAAGAGGGCGTCAACACTGTCGAAAACAGGCTGCTCGCCGGATGCGATCTTTGCTTTTACATCGCTGATCTCTTCCTTAAGATCTTCCAGATATTTTTTCGGGTACACGGCTACCGGCATGATGCAGATAGAGCCATCCTGCTCGAAAATGTCCAGTTTGTCACCTTCGGACAATCCCAGTTTGGTGATGATTTCTTTTGGGATTGTGACCTGTGATTTCTGGCGTAATTCAGCTAACATGGTATCATCTCCTTTATTGAAATTAGAAAGTGAGAAATTCTTACTTTCTTACTTATAGTATATCCGATTTTTTAAGATTGCGCAAGGGAGAACAAGAAAAACGGCCTGTAGAAAAGGCCGTTACTTCCTGCTGTTCAGTTCTTTCATAATACCAAGTATGTAGGATAAGGATTTCAGATCCAGTTTCTTTGCTTCGGCGATAAACTCGTGAAGGATTTCAGGGTAAGCAGTTCCCTGATCAAAGAATTCCTGCGGAGTTATGCCGAGATATTCACAGATATAGAAGAAAGACTGCATGGAGGGAAGTGCTTTTTTGTTTTCAATGTTGTTGATGTAATTATTGGCCTGTCCTATTGATAATGACATATCGCGCGCGGATACGCCTTTTTGTGTCCTTAACTGTGCCAGCCGTTCCGGAAGAAAATCTTCATACATCAGCATCACCTCCCATTCTGCAATAGATTGTATCTTACATGATAGTGATGGTCGCTAATACAGAAAGGGCATTTGCATTGACTTGAAAAAAACAAATCTATTACAATGAGAGAAATAAAAATTTGAATCTATCAAATGGAGGCGGCACAGATGGAAAAGACCTGCTGTGTTACAGGACACAGAGATATGGATACAGAGCAGATGGAGGAAATCAGGGATGCTCTGAAAAAGGAAGTTGAGAAAGCGGTGGAAGACGGCTATATCAGTTTTTTGAGCAGTTTTACCGGACCGGCAGAACAGGTTTTTGCAGAGACCGTTCTGGATCTGAAGAAGGATCATCCGGATTTGAGGCTGTACGCAGTCATCCCATACCGGAATAAGCTGGTGCGTCTGATGGATCAGGAGGCGGCAAAAGGGCTTCTTGACGCTTGCGAGCATGCTATAATCCTGAAAGAAGAGTATCAGCCGAATGTATATACAGAGCGGAACCGCTATCTGGCAGAACACTCCGACCGGGCAATCATCGTCTATGACGGCCGGGAAAAGGGAGCAACTGTCAACATGATTCGTCAGGTTCACAGGAACAAAAAGGAGATGCGAGAAATTCCTGTAGGTCTGAAACTTAAGTTTTCAGGCGGACAGAGGTTCTGACAGAAATAGTGCAGAGGGAATGACAGCCAGCCGGTTACGGCTGGCTGATTTACTTCCGCTTATGCTCCAATACTGCCTTGATCATTATGATCACAAGTTCCTGCTCGCTGGGAGAAGCGTCTTTCCAGAGGGCCTCGATCTCCCGGATCCTGCTGATCTCATTTTCTTCCAGGTCATCCTGAAGAAGATAGTCTGGAGAAATATGCAGGGCTTTACAGATATCTATAAATACCGGCAGGCTTGGCATTTTCACACCGCCTTCAATCTGCCGGAGATATGTGGCATTGATGTTGCATGACTCGGAGAGCTTATCCGCTGTTAAGCCCCGGTCTTTCCGTACTTCGTTGATCCGTTTTCCTAATCCTTTCCGCTCCATAGTCCTCACCTGTATATTAGCCATCAGTTATTATTTTATACACTACAAGACTATAATATGATTGCTGCTCAGGATAGACTCTGATAGACTATACAATATTAGCTTATAGCATAAGTGTTTGCGAAACGAAAAATAAATAGTCAGACAATATTGGAAAATTTGATAATTACTCTGTTATTTTGTGTTTGTCACTTCGAAAAAGGGGATGATATAAAAAGCAGCATATCTTGATATGGCGTTATGAAATGAAGCCACCTGAAAATGGGCGCACTTATACAGGGAATTACAAAATCTGTTTTCGATCCCGTAAAGTGGTAAGTCCTATGCAATCAGAGGTTTCAGGCTTCGGATGTATTGATGTTTATGGATTTTATCAGCTACGATTACCGTAAGCAGCTGGGCAATCCCGGAAAGCAGCAGGTCTGCATGGAGTGTTTTTTCGTTCCGGGTTCTGCGCTTTGCAAGACAGAAACTGTCTTTAAAGTGGTTGATGGATTTTTCAACATTTACACGGATCTTATAGGTGGTACCCCATTCTTCCGTATCCCGAATGGTACCGGGATATGCCCGGAGGTTCTTTTCGGGATAAATGTAGATCATCCTTCCGCAGGAAGAATCCGTGCAGGGATTCTCACAGTGGCAGACACGCCATTTACTCTTATCCTCTTTGTTGTACTCCCATTTCATTTTGGGGCATACAAATTTCATAGTAGGCAGTCCGCAGCGCAGATGGGATTTACTTCCTTCCCGGCGCATTGGAAGAGTCGGATCATGAGGGCACAAAGGAATACCGGCTTCATTGACGGAATAATCAACGCCTTCGATCTTAAGCTTGTTCTTCAAAGGAATGTAAGCTTTTTCGATCGAGGTATCCTGGAGCAGATATTTATAAATTTCAATGGTATCGAACGCAGCGTCACCGAGGAAGGTTTTGGGGTTGATGAGCGGATGCTTTTCAAAAAAATCCTTCAGCACAGGGATCAGGGCTTTGGAGTCTGCGAGTGATTTATCCTCATCGGGAGAATCCGATTTCTTCCCGACCACAATGTCAGGATGTGCATCAAGGAAGGCTTAATTGTAAAAGGAAATATCACGGACAATACCAAGCCCGTTGGTGACAATGCCAAATTTATAGGCATAACAAAAATGTCCGTTGATATACATCTGTTGGATTGCAGGGCAGGCGGCAGCATGGGAAGGCATGGAGCCGTAAGCGGCTTTATAAGGGTCAAAGGAATCATCGAGTTTCTGAGCCTTTTTAAATGCTTTCAATTGTTTGATGATACGGTTGGCGTACTTGGGATTATTTTCTGTAACCCAGGTCTCAATGCCGGAAGTGTCAAAAAGGAGCATCGAGGCTTTCGCCTTATCGATCTGCTGGCAGATCGGTTCGGTAAGGTCTACGAGACGCTCAAACAATGCCTGTAAATCCGAAAGGAAGTCCTGTTTAAAACGGGTGAATTTCGAATCATCAGGAACTTTGTCAAACCCGCAGAAATCCCGGAGTTCCTGAGAAAATTTCAGGAAGATGATGAGAAGGGATGTTGTGGGGATGGAAAAGAAAAGCTGTAAAAACAGAGCCTTCAGCATCGGATAGAGCTGATGTGTGCGGGGGCTGCCGGTGGCAGCATAAAAGTGATTGATAAAAGACACCGGGACAAATTCATCAAGGTCTAAGGTTTCATCGAGAAGCTGAAGGAACTCATACTTGTCGTTGTCAAATTTATTCTGGCAATCTTCAAAAACATCTGCCAAAGTGAGCTGCTTATGTGTTATCATATGTATATATCTCCTTTTAGGTGGATGGTTGATAGTTACTTGTGCAACTCTATTGTACCATAAACCTTGAGGAGATATTTTATTTTGTAATAAAAAGAATCCCGTATTTATGCGGGTTCTGGCGTTTCGCAAACGCCTATTTTCTTTATATATGGAAGGAGGAGTTAATGGCAGGAAACAATAAGAACGGCGAGATTTCCGGGTTCCAGCTGAGGATCAATGATTCTGCGGTGCTGGTAAGATTTAGCAGAAGCGCAGAACAGGATGTCAGGGCAAAGGTCCGGGATATCCTGACAGAAGCATATGAGGAACGGTTTCAGCAGGGGATCACCGCTTATGCACAGTCGCTATGAAACTTACAGAATTGCGCTTGCTTTTTGGAACCGCGCATTGAAGCGGCGTGCTCTTCGCGGTATAATGAATGTGTCGGGAGAGATATATTCTCCGGCAGGAACCTTGAAAACCGAAAAGAGATCAGGCAACGCAATTCCGTACAAATGAAGTGATGTACGGAGGAAGCGTTATGAAATTACAACGGGTTATTTGTCTTTATAGAGTATCTACAAAGAAACAGGTAGACAAGAATGAGAATGATATTCCGATGCAGAAAACAGCGTGCTGGGATTTTGCCAGCAGCAAGCCGGACTGGACGATTGTAAAAGAGTATTCGGAGAAAGGGATTTCCGGGTACAAGGTGTCAGCCGATGACAGGGATGCAATCCAGGAATTAAAGGAAGCGGCCCTGAATGATGAGTTTGACATCCTGCTTGTGTTCATGTTTGACCGGATCGGCAGGATCGACGACGAGACACCTTTCGTAGTAGAATGGTTCGCAAAGCACGGGATACAGGTCTGGAGCGTCATGGAAGGACAGCAGAGGTTTGACAGCCATGTGGACAAGCTGATGAATTACCTGCGGTTCTGGCAGGAGCAAGATGCAGCAGATGATAGAAGACGGATTGTATACGGGAGGCCCAGTAAAGTATGGATACCATCTCTCGGACAGCGGGCTGGTAAATCGCAAAGGAATCCCAATCAAAAAGTTGGATATCGACGCAGTTGAGAGCGAAGTCATCCATATGATGGACAGCATGACGATCCATAAAGGCTACGGTTCCCACAGGCTTTCCAGATATCTTAATGAGAATGGGTATCGGACGCATACAGGCGCCAGGTTTACGAGTACCGTCGTCAACCGCATCTTAAAGGACCGTTTCTACTGCGGCTATCTGGATGACGGAACATCCACAGAGGCATTGCAGGCGCTGCGGATCCGCAGTGATGAAACCTATGCACAGATCCTGGAGATCCTGGAACAGCGGAACAATGCGAATGAAGAGAAACGCCATATCGCCTTGCGGACGAAAGGTCAGGCAATGCTCTCCGGCAATATTTTCTGTGCACACTGCGGCGGACGTCTGACGACGATCCGGTATCGGGATCATTATACAAGAGCGGACGGCTCCGAGTATTCCGTGGACCAGATCAAATATTCGTGCTATCACAAAAGCCGTAAGCTCTGCAAGTGCGACGGTCAGACTACATATCAGGCGGACCGGGTGGATGAGATTATCCGCCAGATCATCCGTCAGATATTCAGCTGTATGAGCGGAGCACCGGAAGAAGAGAAGTTACAGACTTTACTTAAACGGCAGATAGCAGGGAACAAAGCGAGACAGACACAGCTTGAGCATGAGCTTGGAAAGAGCCAGGAGCAGCTGACAAAGCTGCAGCTTGAGATCGCAAAAACACTGACTGGTGAAAGCGTATATTCACCGGAAGATCTGACGCAGGTTCTTCGGACTGTGAAAGAGAACATTGCAAACGGCGAGCAGGAGCTTACGAAGCTCAAAGAAGAAGAGGCACAGAAGAAACAGGGCATCGACCTGATCACACCTGCTTATAATCAGTTTAAGTCATGGGCAGAGGAATTTGACACCGCAACACTGGAGCAGAAGAAGATGATCGCATGTTATCTGTTCAAACGGATTGAAGTAGGCAGGGATTATCAGATCTCCGTAGAGCTGAATATGACGTATCAGCAGTTCTGTACAGAATGGAATAACGGACATATTCCGGAAGATTAAATTAAAAGGTGGACACACAGATGAAGACAAAAAAGAAACCAGTATTTCAGCCGGTACAGACAGAAGAACAGCGGAAGAAGCGTATAAGGAATATCATCATAACAGTGGTGGTATTAGTAGCTGCGGTCATAGCGTGTTATTTCGCAATGCCGAAGAATAAGGATCTGTCGCAGAGCAGCATATTTGATCAGGCGGAAGTCGAAGCTCAGGCCGGGAAGGTGATCGAATACATTAACGAGGAGAACTTTGACGGTCTGAAAGAGATGGCTGTTGAGGATATGGCATCCATTATGAATAAAGAGAGGATGGACGAGGCAAAAGCGCGTGTGTCGGAGGACTGGGGGGATTTTCAGTCTATTGTTGATATCACGACTACGGAAGTGACGCAGCGGGGCGTTACGGCGGCCGTGGCATACGTATCAGCGGATTATGAAAATGTACAGATCCGTTATATATTTGCATTTGATGAGGATATGAAGCTGGCATCTCTCGGGATACAATAGATTGGAGAAAATACAGGAGGAGCAGATAGTGCAAAAAAATAGTAATATTTGACAAATATAGTTGCGAATAATGAGGCGTTTTTGAATAAAAATTGTGGCTAATGCCGAAGTTTCACAGAAAAATCACAAAAATGTAGGAAAAAGGATGCAAAAATGTTACAATCTATGTAAATCAATTGCATAGTACAGGATTGTTACCTTTTTCTTTTTGGGCAAAACCGAATTTAACAACTGAGAAATATGGTTCCTAAAGGTTAGGAATCATCTGCTCGGTTGCTAAATTCGGTTTCTTTTTATCTTATTGAACTGTCCGGGGGTAAGACTTCTGCATTGTGCAAAATAGAAAGGAATGGAGGAAAAGGGAAAAAGTAAGATGAAAAGCAGACAACTGAAAAGAAAAGGCGCGGCAGCAGTCGCGGCTGTCCTCTCAGCAGGAATGATGTTCCCGTCTATGGCATTTGCCGCGGGACCGGTTGTGGAAGTAGCATCTGATTCAAGTGTACAGATGAGTTCTGATCCGGAAGCTGTATATGTCAATAGTTATGCAGGAACAGCCCGTACAGAAAACTTTAATGATAACTGGAAATTTTATATGGGCGATGCGTCAGGTGCCGAGAATCCGGCATTTAATGACTCTACATGGGAACAGGTGAATCTTCCGCACGATTACAGTATTGAGCAGGAATATTCAAAATCAATGGAGGCGGAGAGCGGCTATCTTCCGGGAGGTACCGGATGGTACAGAAAGAACTTTACACTGGATGAGAGTACTGCCGGCAAAGAAATCCGTATTGATTTCGGCGGGGTGTACATGAATTCAACCGTATGGGTAAACGGCCATGAGGTCGGGACGCATCCCTACGGATATACTCCGTTTTCATTTGACATTACCGATTATGTAAATGTCGGCGAAGAAAACGTGATTGCCGTAAAAGTCAATCATCAGACTCCGTCCAGCCGCTGGTATTCCGGAAGCGGTATTTACAGAAGTGTAGATCTGACGATTACGGATCCCGTTCACGTGGATCTGTACGGAACTAAGATCGAGACACCGAATCTTGAGGAAGAAGCCGACAAAGGTACAGTCAATGCTGATGTTAAAGCTACGGTAGTGAATGAGTCTGATACGGCTCAGGAAGTAACGCTTACACATACCGTATTCCCGAAAGGCGGGGACGAAGAAGATGAGATCGGTACGGTAACAACAGAAGCTCAGTCAATAGAAGCAGGTGAAAGCGCCACCATCGATGCGAAGGTAGCAGTGACCGGAGCGGAACTGTGGAGCACAGAGAATCCTAATCTTTATACGGTAAGGACTGAGGTTAAAGTCGGCGGCGAAGTAGTTGATACCTATGATACAGACTATGGATTCAGATACTTTAATTTCGACGCTGATACAGGTTTCTCTCTGAATGGACAGAAGATGAAGCTCAAAGGTGTGTGTATGCATCATGATCAGGGGGCGCTTGGCGCAGAGGCATGGGAGAGTGCCATTGACCGCCAGGTGAGGATCCTGAAAGAGATGGGATGTAACTCGATCCGCGTGACACACAACCCGGCGGCAGATGAGCTGATCGAGGCCTGCAACGAGCAGGGAATACTTGTGATCGACGAAGTATTCGACGGCTGGGCATGGGCGAAGAACGGCAACAACATGGATTATGCAAGGTTCTTCAAGACAGAGATCGGCGGCGACAATGAAATTATCGGCGGAGAGGCTGATATGACATGGGCTCAGTTCGATTTGACTGCTACAGTGAAAAGAGGGCAGAATGCTCCTTCCATTATTATGTGGTCCATCGGAAACGAAGTTCAGGAAGGCGCTGGTTCTCTGAATCAGCAATATGCGGATGTACAGGCTGACCTGATCAGATGGGCGCAGGAACTTGACACAACAAAACTGGTTACCAGAGGCGACAATGTGGTCAAGGGAAATACGTCAGGAACAGCCTATGATATCATGAATACACTGGCAGAAGCCGGCGGAGTGGTAGGACTAAACTACACAAACGGTTCTCAGTATGATTCCCAGCATACGGCAAGCCCGGACTGGATCATCTATGGTTCCGAGACAGCTTCATCGGTCAACAGCCGGGGCGTTTATGACAGATTAGGAAACGGCAGCGCAGGCCAGACAGACGATAAGCTGCTTACTTCTTACGATAATTCTCACGTGGGATGGGGAGCAACAGCGAGCAGCGCCTGGTATGACGTGATCCAGCGTGATTTCGTTGCCGGTGAATATGTGTGGACAGGCTTTGACTATATCGGAGAGCCCACTCCGTGGAATGGAACAGGCTCCGGCGCGGTAGCGTCATGGCCGTCTCCGAAGAACTCCTACTTCGGTATCATTGATACAGCAGGACTTCCGAAAGACACTTACTACTTCTATCAGAGCCAGTGGAATGACGATGTAAATACACTTCACATCCTTCCGGCATGGAATGAAGATGTAGTGGCGGAGGACAATGGACAGGTGCCGGTAGTCGTGTATACAGATGCCGCGAAGGTTAAGCTGACATTGACTACAGCGGACGGTGAAGTAAAAGACCTGGGAACAAAGGAATTTACAACCAAGACGACAGACGCCGGATATACTTATCAGATTTATGAAGGCCAAGGCGCGAACAGCGCAGCAAACAAAAATCTGTATCTGACATGGAATGTACCTTATGAAGACGGAACGATCACGGCAGAGGCATGGGATTCAGAAGACCAGCCGATCGATCTGGGCACAGTACAGGGACGCACCTCCGTTACAACAACAGGCGAGGCGGCTGAACTGTCCGCATCTGCTGACCGTACAGAAATTGCGGCAGACGGCGCAGAACTTTCCTATATTACAGTTGATGTTACAGATGAAGACGGCAACATCGTTCCTGACGCTGCGAACAATGTGAAGTTCACAGTAGAAGGTGAAGGAAAGCTTGTCGGCGTTGACAATGGAAAGCAGGATGATCACCAGTCTTATCAGGATGACAACAGAGATGCATTCAGCGGACAGCTGGTTGCAATCGTGCAGTCAACTAAGACTGCCGGAGAGATCACAGTTACGGCAAGTGCAGAAGGTCTTGATTCTGCGAAAGTGACAATCAATACAACTCCGGTAGACGAAGGAACAACAGACAGGACATTAAACTACTATATGATGTCCAGAAACTATTATGTGAAGACCGGCAATATGCCACAGCTTCCGGAAACTGTGAAGGCTGTATATTCAGACAGATCAGAGGAAAATATGGCAGTCGAGTGGGAGACGATTTCAGAAGACCAGATCACACAGACAGGAACCTTCTCGGTAGCAGGTAAGACAAAAGCAGGCGATACGGTTTCCGTAACAGTCAATATGATCGATCAGGTAGCTGCTCTGCTCAACTACACCACCACTGTTCCAGTCGGAACAGAGCCGGTGCTTCCGGAGTCCAGGCCGGCAGTGCTTCAGAACGGTGAAGTGATCAGTGCCTCCTTCCCGGTAACGTGGGGAGAGCCGGAGGGCAGCTATGATCAGGCAGGACCTGTGATGGTGAAAGGCACGGCAAATGTGCTGGGCCAGGAGATGACAGTCTCAGCGGTTGTACGCGTACAGGAGCAGCAGGTGACGATTGGCGATAATGTGGCTGGAAGCGCATATTTAAGCCAGGATATCGCGGAAGAATACCAGTCCGATACGCTTGACGCGATCAAGGACGGAAACACAGCGATTGGCGATAACAACGACGGCGGCCCTAACGAAACAGCATGGAGCAACTGGGACAGCACAAACAGGAATAATGACAATGACGCGGAGATCACATTCCGCTATGACACACAGCAGAGAATCGGAAAGATTACGGTTTACTTTGCAAAAGATAACAATGGCCTGAGATTCCCGAATGCAGGAACAACAGAGATCTATATCTCAGAGTCAGGCCAGGATGACAGCTGGACGAAAGTCGAGGCAGAAGAGACGATCGCAGATGGCGAGAATCCGACAAGGGTTAAAGCATATACGTATAACTTTGATCCGCAGACAGCTACATACGTGAAACTCCGCGTAGTGAATCCGACAGGCACGGATCTTGAAAGACCAAGCGTGGCGATCTCTGAGGTTGAGATCAATGAGTGGGTAGGTTCTTATACTACCAACTCTACTGCGAAGCTCCAGTCACTGACTGTCAACGGGCTGGAAGTAAGCGCGAGTGATCTGGCAGCAGGTGAGTTTAACACAGAGGCAATCCTGATTGATGATATTCAGTATGCAGGAGCTGACAATGCGGCGGTGACATATATCCCGCCATATGAGAACAGAGCGACCTTGATTATTGAGGCGGAAGATCACAGTCAGAGAAATACATACAGGATTAACCTCGGAGCGGATCCTGCGGACTCCGGGAACGCTGAAGATGACAGCAGAGATTATGATTATCAGAAGACAACCGCCACAGCCGGAAGCGAATATCCGGGAACAGGAAATGAAGGACCGGCATCCTATGTAGTAGATAACAATACTGGTACATGGTGGCATACGAACTGGAATGTAACTGTTCCGATGTCAGACTTCTGGATCACTCTTGAGCTGGAGGAAGAAACCGTGCTGGATGCACTTCGTTACTATGGACGTGACGGAAGCATCAACGGACGTGTCGGAGAGTACAAAGTAGAAGTAAGTACAGACGGCAACGAGTGGACCCAGGTATCCACAGGTACATGGGAGAACACGGCCGGATGGAAACTGGCAGTATTTGAGCAGCCGACAGCAGCAAAATATGTCCGGCTTACAGGTCTTCATACATTTGGAGATTCCGGAAATGACAGATTCATGAGTGCGGCTGAGATTCGCTTAAGAAAGGCAGACCAGACAACAGACATCAGCGGTGCAGAAGTGACAGTTCCTGAAGTGAAGGAAGCAGCTGTTGTAGATGCAGAACATCCGGTAACTCTGACACAGGATGAGATCACAGTTACACTCGACGGTAAAGAACTCAGATACGGTGTGGACTATATCGTATCTTACGAGAACAACACAGCGGAAGGAACAGCGACCGCAATTGTGACAGGTGTCGGACAGTACGGATATTCCGGAAGCGTTTCAGCTGAGTTTGAGATCAAAGTGGCGGAGGAACCGGCAGAACCGACTCTTGAAGAAATTGCTGTAAAAGAACCATGCAGGATAAACTATACAGAAGGTGAAACACTTGACCCGACAGGTCTTGTACTTGAGCTGAAATACAGCGACGGTTCAACAGCGGCAGCAGCATATTCCGAGGAGTCGGCAGCAGACTTTACATTCACACCGGCTCTGGATCAGCAGCTTACACCAAGCGATACAGAGGTTACTGTAGAGTATGCGGGCAAGGCAGCCGTTTTCAATATTAATGTTCAGCCGGCAATGGTTACGATCACTTCCGTGGAAGTGGCAGCAGGTCCGGATAAGACAGAATATACGGAAGGCGAGACGCTGGATCCGACAGGACTTGTACTTCATGTAATGTATTCGGACGGTTCAGACGGAACGATCGGGTACAACGCTGAGACAGCAGACTGGTTCGACTTTACACCGGATCTTGGCACAGCGCTGACAACAGATATCAAAGAAGTGGCTGTTACATATCAGAACCATACAGTTACTTTCGCCGTCAGCGTGAACGGGAAGGATCCGGGAACTGATCCTGAACCGGGAAATCCTGATCCTGAACCGGGAGATCCGGGAACGAAACCGGAAGACCCGCAGAATCCGGGAACAGGCAGCAGCCAGAACGGAGATAAAGGTCAGAGCGGAAACGGCGACAAAGCTGTACAGACGGGCGACACAGCAAATCCGGCTGTATGGGCAGCAGTGGCAGCTCTTGCAGGAGCGGCAGCTATTATTGCCGGAAGAAAGAGAAAATCAGAGAGGTAAAACTTTTTGATTAACAACGGGGACAGAGGTACATCAACGTGCCTCTGCTCCGCCGGCATAAAAGAAACTTATAAACAATGATTCAAAGAAAGGGAGAAATACGTGAAAAAGAAAACAGCTAGAAGTTTAGCACTCCTGATGGCAGTAGCCATGACAGGGACTACGTTTTTCGGAACCGGGGCGCCGGTAGCACAGGCTGCAGACGAGTGGATCGGTGACGATCAGCTTGAGGAAAACTCCACATCGGAGCCGGAAGCCGATGACGTACTGCCGAGCGAGAATCAGTACAATTATCAGAAGGAAGAACTCGCAGCATTCTGTCATTTCGGACCCAATACATTCAACGAGATCGAGTGGGGTGAAAATTACGGAGATAAAACTCCTAATGAAATTTTTAAACTTACTCAGGATTTTGACGCTGACACATTGGTCAAATCAATCAAGGATGCCGGATTCCACAAACTTATCGTAACGGCAAAGCATCATGACGGATTTTGTATCTGGGCAAGCGACTACACAGATTACGATGTAGACGCAGCAACA
>CAJFGR010000064.1 GCA_904377845.1 uncultured Ruminococcus sp.
TACTCAGCAACCCAGGCCATTCCTCCCTGAATGATCGGATATTCAATTCCTAATAATTCGGTTACTTTTGTTTTCATACTCTACAACCTTTCTTTCTCTTAAAATGAATCAGTCTTATTTGTGTGCTTCAAGATATTTTACAACATCGCCGATTGTGTTGATCTGCTCCAGATCCTCGGACGGAATCTCAACCTCGAACTCTTCCTCGAATGCCATTACCATTTCAAACAGGTCCAGGGAATCAGCTCCAAGGTCGTCTTTGAAAGATGTCTCCTCTGTAAGTGTGTCAACGTCTGCGTTTAATGAGTCTGCTACGATTTCTTTGATCTTCTCTAACATGGTTTCTCTTTTCCTTTCTTTCTTGAAAATATTTTCCCTTCAGGGGATATTATATCGCTCCGCCATACGGAGAGAATGTATTGTAATCCGGCTCTGCCGGAGATTACCGTGATGTGCCAGGCTGTAACTAATTTGCCTGCTACCACTCAAACAGGCTTGCCGCCCAGGTAAGCCCT
This sequence comes from uncultured Ruminococcus sp., assembly GCA_904377845.1. Lineage (GTDB taxonomy): Bacteria > Bacillota > Clostridia > Lachnospirales > Lachnospiraceae > Mediterraneibacter. The sequence continues at coordinate 516 of CAJFGR010000064.1, forward strand.
GCGCCGAATCCGGCCATCATGATCTTCTGTCCTTTTTTGAACATACCTTTCCGGTTCATCTCATCGATAAGGATCGGCACTGTCGCCGCGGATGTATTGGCGTACTCCTCAAGATCCATCGGAAACTTTGAGATATCTGTCTTCAGCCTCTTTGCTACTGCCTCGATGATCCTCCGGTTCGCCTGATGGAGAACAAAATAATCAATCTCATCAAGTGAATTTCCCGACTCTTCCAGAACCTCTTCTATAATTTCAGGCACTTTGCGGACAGCGAACTTAAACACGCCCTGTCCGTCCATATGAATATAAGATTCTTTCACTGCACCGGGTTCCAACTCTTTTTCCCAGTTTTTACGGTGTCTGCTCAGTCCTGTCAGAGCCGGACCTTTCACACCGTCCGAATGGGCTGCCATATGTACCGGTCTGCCTTCTTCTGCCCTCAAAAGAGCTGCACCTGCGCCATCGCCAAACAAGATACACGTGCTTCTGTCTGTCCAGTCGATCATATTACTCATGCTGTCGGCGCCAATCACCATAACTGTCCGGCACAAGCCCGCACTTATATATGCCTGTGCAGTATTGAAAGCAAGTACAAATCCCGTGCATGCCGCATTCAGGTCATATCCGACCGCATGCGATGCACCGATCATCTTCTGGACTTCGCATGCCGCACACGGAAAAACTGTCTCCGATGATGAAGTAGCTACAAGAATCATCTCGATCTCCTCCGGATCAATCCCGCTCTGCTCCACAGCACGCAGCGCAGCCTGTCCTGCCATGTATGAGGTCGTCTCTTCACCGATAATGTGACGCTTTCCGATTCCGGTTCTCTCCCGTATCCACTCATCGTTCGTATCTACGATCCTGGACAGGTCATCATTGTCCATTACGTGCGGAGGTACGTAAGAGCCGGTTCCACATATTTTTCCAACCATTTCTATTCTCCAAATCTCTCAAATTTACTTTGAGTCTTAAATACTTTGACTTTCAAAGTATATCACACTGATACCGTTTGTCAATATATTTTCGTAATAAATATGTAACATTTTTAACAGGCTATGAGTTATAGTCCTGCCAGAGATACCCCTGCCTTTGCCACACCGGCCAGCACCATAACGAGAATCGGATTCATTCGGAATTTTCGAAGCAGTATAACACACACTACAAAGATAACAACGAGTGTCCAGTTGGTTCCCGTCAGGGAAATCAGTTCCGCACTCCCCCAGAATGCAGTGATAAGAACAGAGATTCCAGCCGATGCAATCATTGCTACAACTGCCGGACGCAGAGAATTCAGCACTCCCTGCAGCATACTCATATTGCGGTACTTAAGATACAGTTTCGCTATAAGCATAACGATAATACACGATGGCAGAATACAGCCAACTGTTGATACCAAAGCACCGGGGATTCCTGCAATCTTAATCCCGACAAACGTTGCAGAATTGATTGCAATCGGCCCGGGTGTCATCTGCGAAATTGTAATCAAATCTGTAAACTCAGCCATACTCAGCCAGTTATGGGAGGAAACCACCTGTTCCTGAATCAGCGGCATTGCCGCATATCCGCCCCCGAAGCTGAAGAGTCCGATTTTCAAAAAGCTCCAGAACAGTTCCAGATAGATCATTCCTTATTCCTCCTTTCATTTATCAGGGTTCTCACAACACCGATCAACAGACATACGATTACAATATAGACAACATTTATACTGAAAATGCAAGCGGCGATAAATGCTCCCAGCATAATAATGATTGACCCGGCATTTTTTCCCCTCACTACTCCTTCTCCCATATCAAAGACAACCGCAGCGATAACCGCTCCTACTCCTGCCTGCATCCCTTCCAGAAGCTGGGCGATAATATAATTCTCGCGGAACGCATTATAAAACACCGAAATTAATGAAATGATGAGGAAAGGAGGAATAACCGTTCCCACAATGGCAACAAGAGCCCCAGCCAGTCCCGCCAGCTTATACCCGACTACAATCGCGCCGTTTACCGCGATCGCACCGGGTGATGACTGTGCAATTGCCACCAGATCCAGCATCTCATCCTCTTCGATCCAATGGCATTCATCCACAAACTTCTTCTTCATCAGTGTTACGATTACATATCCGCCGCCGAATGTAAACGCACTTAAATACAAAGTCGATATAAATAATTTAAGTAAAACTTCCTTTTTGCTCTTCATCCGCTCTCCTCCATCTTCATATCCTTTTTCTGCAATTATTTTCTTGCGGAGAATATCACTGTAAGCAGTGCTTCTCCGTCTCCAAGTATATTCGCACTTGATACATATGTAAAATAGTATTATTCTATATTATATATAATAAATTTCTTATAAATCAGGAGCAAATAAAATGACACTGAGGCATATAAGAATCTTTGTATCTGTATATCAAAAAAACAGTATTACTAAAGCAGCTCAGGAACTGCATCTGGCACAGCCATCAGTCAGCCTCGCCATCCGGGAGCTGGAAGACTATTACGGTATCCGTCTCTTTGACAGGATTGGCAGACACATATCTCCCACAGACTGCGGAATGCAGTTTTACGAATATGCAGTTCACATAGCCGCGCTTTTTGATGAGATGGAGAAGAAAATGCGCAACTGGGATACACTGGGCACCCTGCGCGTGGGCGCAAGCATCACCATCGGCACCCACATTCTTCCGGTTCTGATCCGCACGTATCAGGAAAGGTTCCCGGAACTGACCATTGAAGTACAGGTCAATAAATCCGCATCCATTGAGGCGGCTCTTATACACAGCGAAATTGATCTCGGTCTGATCGAAACCCGGCCGTCGCATCCCGATCTGTGTGCCATACCGTTTATGAAAGACAGTATGTGTGCTATCGTAGCGCCCGGTCATTCGCTCACCCAAAAAAAAGTGGCCTCACTGTCAGAGCTGACACAGTTTCCTTTCCTCATGAGAGAAAAAGGCAGTGCGGGACGTGAACTTCTTGATGCCGCTTTTTCCCTGCAGCAGCTTACCGTTCTGCCGAGGTGGGAAAGTACAAGTACACAGGCACTTGTAAAAGCTGTTGCGGAAGGACTCGGCGTGGCGATTCTTCCTTATCTTCTTGTAAAAAAAGATATCGAAGAAGGTACTGTATGTCAGGTTCCTCTTACGCAGCCTATCACACGGGATCTGAACATTATTTATCACAAGAGTAAATTTCTGACCGAAAATATGCAGTCATTTATTCAACACTGTAAAAAATACGGGAAGTCCGGCATTTAGACTTCCCGTTTTCAAACTCTATATATTTTCCACAAATTGCAGCAGCTCATCCAGCGTACCTGTGTACTCTGATTCAATCGGCAGATTCTTTTTATTTTCCATCGTATCTGTAACAAGATATGTTTTAACGCCAAGGGTTCTGATCGACAGGTCTTCTCCCACATCATTTCCTACCATAAGACACTCTGCCGGGTTGAGGCAGTACTCTTCAAGAATATTTCGGAAATATTTCGGATTCGGCTTACAGTATGTGCACGTTTCATACGTTGTGATCATCTTAAAATCATCCGCATCCAGTCCCGCCCACCGAATACGATTCAGTGTTGCACACCTGGGAAACACCGGATTTGTCGCAAGATACGTCTCAAATCCTCTCTCTCTTGCTCTTTTTACGATCCGGTTGGACACAGGCGTTGGTTTCGTTGTGCATATCGCCTCATTAAATTCATTTTCGTAGAACCTCAGGGCAATATTCTCAGATTCTTCTGTTGAAAGAGGAAGCTCCGGTTCCATATAGCTCCAGAAAGCCTCGCGGTTTGTCCTGCTTCCGTCATTTTTTACCATTGCTTCATACCCTGCCCATACCGCACCGATAAATTTCTTCGGATCAACAGATACTCCTGCCCTCATATAGGACCTTGCCAGCAAAGGCATATAATATTTTACAAACTCATCCTGCACCATAGGGAGCAAAGTTCCGTCCAGATCAAATAAAATATGCTTTATACTCATATCTGAACTGTTATCCCATCATAATCTCTGAAATAGCGTCCATAATTTTGTCATGACATCCGCCGCATCCGGTAGAACAATGTGTCACTTTCTGCACTTCCTCGAAAGCGGAAAGAACATCGTCAAATTTATCCATCTGATGCAGTGCATTCTCAACATCCGCAAAAGACACCTGCTTACAATTACAAATCATTCCTGTACTCATTATTTTTTCTCCTTCCTCTTCACCGGTTTACCGGATAAAATTATTACTAAACTCCAGCATTGTATTGTACTTATTCATTATATAGTTTTGTCTCATCAATGTCCAGTGCGTATTTATGTCAGGCCGCTGTTCGCTCTTTGAAATTTTTTCCTCAGATCACAAAAAGACTGAAACACATTGTCTCAGTCTTCTCATCTGATGCCGCAGGCCGGGGTCGAACCGGCACGGGTATTACTACCCACGGGATTTTAAGTCCCGGGCGTCTGCCAATTCCGCCACTGCGGCAGCTATTAAATTGTTATCCCTTATCCCCCGATATGTTAATAAGGGAAACGACCCAGAAGAGACTCGAACTCTCGACCTCCGCCGTGACAGGGCGGCGCTCTAACCAACTGAGCCACTGGGCCATAAAATGGACCTTCGGGGACTCGAACCCAGGACCGACCGGTTATGAGCCGGTTGCTCTAACCAACTGAGCTAAAGGTCCAAATAAAACCTGTTCCCGAAGGAACAAAGCCGATGATCGGACTCGAACCGATAACCTGCTGATTACAAATCAGCTGCTCTGCCAATTGAGCCACATCGGCATATTTACTTAATGAGCAGCTGATTTGTAATCAGCGTCCTCAAATGACCCCGACGGGAATCGAACCCGTGTTACCGCCGTGAAAGGGCGATGTCTTAACCGCTTGACCACGGGGCCTCATGATGTGCCATTGAGCAGACTGCCCAACGGCACACTATATATTATCATAAACATATCGTCTTTGCAAGCATTATTTCTGCAGTTTTTTACTCCTCTGAGCGAAAAAGTAAATTCCACTCTCATACTGAATTTAATCTTCAGTATGCAATATTTGCTTTTTTACCTGCTTTGTCATCTTAGCCATACCGCTGTTCTTACCTCTTGGCTGTCTGGCTGATCTCTTTTCAATTTCTTCAACACTCATCTCAGAGGCAATGTCTGTGAGAACTTCTTTCAATCTGGGATTAACTCTGTCTTTTCCACGCCTTAAAATTCCATAACAAGCTACCGGTGTAAGGTATAGTTTGTCCGGAACATCCTTAGCTGAAACGATATCCCTCATATTTCCAAACCGGGATTCCTCCGGCTGGTCAGAACAATTTAGTGTCACTTGATCAGAAATTTTGCAAATTCCATCGCTGAAGTCGAAATAATCGTAATCCTTTAATGGCAGTTTCATCTGTGGATCAGATATGCATACAGTTCTCTCAAATCCATTATTAATGCGGCCTCCGATCCACCGTATTACCGGAACCGCCCATGCATTCCCGATAGCGGTATATCTTTCAGTTCTCCTGGCTTTCGGAAGATCAGTGTACCCATCGTCAAATCCCATTAAACGTTCACACTCAAGAGGTGACAGTCGCCTGATTTTTCCGTCCTGCACAACAAACAGTGATCCGTTATTGGCTGCGGCATTTCCATTCCATTTTGTTCCGTATGCCGCATATAAGCAATCCGTATACTCACGAAACACTTCGAAATGATGTCCTTCTTTATCAAATATAAGCTCCTGCTTAGGATATTTCTCCAGCTCTTTTGTATGAAGCTCAAAAAGTACATTCTCAGGTGAAAATTCTTTTCCTCCGGCAAGTACATAGAGTCTTTTCCTTTGCTGGGGTACTCCAAAATACTTTGCATCAATAACACGCCACGCAACATTTCTCTGCGGGCCTCTGAGCAGCCCCGCTTTTGGCCATTTTGCAGCTTCAAGCGGTTTTGATAATCCGGCAAGATGTGAAACAAAACATCCGAATGCATTTGTCTTATCGGACAATACCCCTTCTACATTTTCCCAGAATGCAGCCGTTGTGTCTTTTCCTTCTTGCTTCCTTACCGAGTCACTTGCATTAATAACATCGATAAACCTAAGTGTAAGATTGCCTCTGTCATCTTTTAATCCTGACTGAAAACCGGCAAAAGAAAATGCCTGACAGGGAGTTCCTCCGCAAATTAAATCCGGCGCAGTAACAGACTTTTCTAAAATCATCTGAGGGATATTAACCATATCCCCCAAATTACTGACATTCGGGTATTTCATTTCTAAAATTTTATTGGGGAATGGTGCAATTTCCGAATACCATTCATATTCAAATCCCATATCCCGCCAGGCCACAGTACCTGATTCGATCCCCGAACATAAACTCCCGATTGTTCTTATCATTACTACATTTCCTTTAACTTTTGATTTAATTCTTTTCTCCAACGTGCAATATCATACCATGGGCATCCAATACATCCCTTTTCTGCGTCCTTCCCTTTTTCCGGAATACTCTTATCCCACAAAGGTCCGCCTTCATAGTAAAAGTCAATGCCATAAATCTTTCCTCTGTGGCCGGTTTGAAAACAATTACGGCACACTTCACGTTTCTGCTGATTTCTCTGATTTGTAAGCAGCTGAAACTTCGCACGTATTTCATCATCTGTCATACTGTCAGGATTAATACTTTTGGTTTCACTGTCCCATCTTACTTCAGAAAACTTATGATCCGGAAGACAATGTCTGTTCTCTTTGTCTTCATATACATCTCTGTATCGAAGCACTTTTAAAATACGTTTTCTTAATGCCGGTGACCATGTTTCATACCCATTTCCCGCAATCTCAACACGATCAACAGGCAGCAGAATTAGTCTTGTACTTCTCTTATTGCCGCAAACCGGACACCGATAATTAACATATGTTGCTATAGTATAACCCATCTCTTTCAGATCCTGGATTCTTCGGGCAAAATTAGGATTCGAAATTTCACAATTTCTGCAATGCCATTTTCCGTCCTTTAAAATATTAAAGATGTCTCTTGTCTCAACTGACCGTGTGGCTTTCCACATCTTCTCCTGAGTCTTAAGCCAGTCATCATATCTTGACGGATTCATTTGTTCATAAATTGTATTCAGGTGATCAAATAAAGCGTCATCATCTCCGTCTGGTATGGATACCCCGGTTCTCCTATATTCAACCGGCACCCATCCTTCCCATTTCTGATCACCATAATCGAATCTTACAGACACATATTCTTCCGAAGCTTTCGTGTTCTTCTTTCGTACATTATCTAATATGGTAATTCCTCTGTTAAGTTCAGACACAACATTTCCTCCGTTTTCCCATCATCAGATATCCGAAATACAATTAATGTTTAACATATATAATTAAAGCCTGTAAATATCATATTTACAGGCTCTATAAACTCCCCCTGTTGGACTTGAACCAACGACACTTCGGTTAACAGCCGAATGCTCTACCGACTGAGCTAAGGAGGAATATTTAATTATTGAAGTATACCTTC
>CAJFGR010000065.1 GCA_904377845.1 uncultured Ruminococcus sp.
ACCTTTCCTCTGTCCGCGGATACGTGAGTCGATCATTCCGTATCTAACTACTTTTCAAATGATTTTCTACTCCTGAGCCGATACGAAAAATCGGAATTTTTCACATATATGTTGCTTTTTCCTTTTCTATATGCTATCCTCACTTTACTGATATCGACGGTGTTCTTACCGCTGTATCTTCATCGCCCCAGGGCGTCTCATTTTCGGCTGGTTCCATATCGGACACGTACCCGACAATGAATGTAGTTTTAGTGAATTTTGCAACCTGTTGACGCATTTCAAAAGAAGCAGGGAGGTGCTGCGTATGGAAGATGGGCCGCCATTTTTTGTAATCCGGAAGATTAAAATTTAGTTGACATTTCACAATGAGTGTAATAGTATAGTAACAGATGCGAACAACTGTTCGATACAGAAAAGGAGAATTTGATTTATGGCAGTAAATGATGAAAAGAAAAAAGCTTTGGATGCGGCTATTGCGAAGCTGGAGAAAGATTTTGGAAAAGGCACTGTGATGAGACTGGGAGATTCCAGCGCGCACGTGGCTGTGGAAACTGTGCCCACAGGATGTCTGAGCCTTGATCTTGCGCTTGGACTGGGGGGCGTGCCGAAAGGTCGTGTCATTGAGATATACGGACCAGAATCAAGTGGTAAAACCACGGTGGCGCTTCATATGATTGCAGAAGTACAGAAGCGAGGCGGAATTGCAGGATTTATTGATGCGGAGCACGCGCTTGATCCCGTGTATGCGAAGAATATCGGCGTGGATATTGATGAACTTTACATATCACAGCCGGACAGCGGGGACCAGGCACTGGAGATTGCAGAGACGATGGTAAGGTCAGGAGCGATTGATATTATTGTTATCGACTCAGTTGCCGCGTTGGTTCCCAAGCAGGAAATTGAGGGGGATATGGGGGACAGCCATGTGGGACTGCAGGCCCGGTTGATGTCCCAGGCTCTTCGTAAGCTGACGCCTGTGATCAGTAAATCAAACTGTGTTGTTATCTTTATTAATCAGCTCCGTGAGAAAGTTGGCGTAATGTTCGGAAATCCGGAGACAACGACCGGAGGACGTGCCCTTAAGTTCTATGCTTCTGTCCGTATGGATGTGAGAAGAATCGAGACACTCAAGCAGAGCGGTGAGATGGTTGGAAACAGAACACGTATCAAGATTGTAAAGAATAAGATTGCTCCGCCGTTTAAAGAGGCAGAGTTCGATATTATGTTTGGAAAGGGTATCTCACGGGCGGGTGATATACTTGATCTTGCCACAGGAATTGATCTGGTTAAGAAAAGCGGCGCATGGTATGCATACGAAGGAGAAAAGATCGGTCAGGGCAGGGAGAATGCAAAAAGCTATCTGGAAAGTCATCCGGAAGTGATGGAAGAGCTGGAGCGGAAAGTACGTGCACATTATCATCTGGCCGGAGCTGACGGAGAAGAAAACGGTCTGGATGCAGCTGCAGAGCAGAAGAACGCGGAAAAGAAGACTGAGACGAAAAAAGCCGGTACAGAAAGTGATCTTTCACTCAAAAGCGGTAAGTAAAGGCGGTAAAATAATATGACAGTTACCGGGATCGAACCGTGTACGAAAACAAAATTCAAGATTTATATAGAAGGAAAGTTTGCTTTTGTGCTGTATAAAGGTGAGCTTTCCCGTTACGGGCTCCGTAAAAGTGGGGAAATATCAGAAGAGACGGTTCAGAAGATCCGGATGGAAGTGATCCTGAAAAGAGCAAAACTGCGGGCCATGCACCTGCTTGAGGATATGGACCGCACGGAGGCGTCATTGAGAGAGAAGCTGCGCCAGGGATTATATCCCCAGGATATGATTGATATGGCAATAGAGTATGTGAAATCTTTCGGATATCTTAATGATGCGCGCTATGCAGAGAATTTTATCAGAAGCCGCCAAAATTCAAAAAGCCGGAAAGAAATACAGGCAGCGCTTTTACAGAAGGGAGTGTCCTCGGAACTGATCGGGCAGGCCATGGAGCTCTGCTATGAGGACGGCGATGAAGAGGCGGCAATCCGCAGCATACTAAGAAAAAAGAAGTTTGATCCCTGTACTTCTGAAGAGCGGGAAAAACAGCGGATCTACGCGTATTTGGCGCGAAAAGGATTTCGTTATGAGACTGTCCGTCAAGTAATACAAAATTATGAGGACGATGCTTGACATTGTTGTGAAAACAGTATAAAATTTAACTGTTGTATTTAAGTAATATGTACAATGAAAATTGAATAAGGAGGTGCTCCTGTGCAATTAACTCATTTTGCAACGGTTTCCAATCTGAAGAAGAATGCTGAGAGTAAGATCGGGAATGCAGAGGCAAAAGCGAGAGAGATCATTGACGATGCTGTGAAAACTGCTGAAACAACGAAAAAAGAAGCTCTTCTCGAGGTGAAAGAGGAATCGATCAAGACCAAGAATGATCTTGAAAAAGAGACGAAAGAAAGAAGAGCTGAGCTGCAGCGCTATGAGAAACGAGTGCTTGCAAAGGAAGAGGCGGTTGAGAAGCGGTCCGATGCCCTGGAACACAGGGAATCCAAACTTTCGTCAAAGGAAGAACAGCTCCGACAGCGCGAAACCAAGGTAGACGAACTGAGTCAGAAACGTGTGCAGGAACTGGAACGAATCTCAGGACTTACCTCCGAACAGGCAAAAGAATATCTGTTGAAAACTGTTGAAGAAGATGTCAAGCATGACACTGCGAAGATGGTCAGAGAGCTGGAAGCTCAGGCAAAAGAGGAAGCTGACAAGAAAGCAAAAGAATATGTTGTCAATGCAATCCAGAGATGTGCAGCAGACCATGTCGCAGAAACGACGATTTCTGTCGTCCAGCTGCCAAGCGATGAAATGAAAGGCCGTATTATCGGACGTGAAGGAAGAAATATTCGTACGCTCGAGACTCTTACGGGTGTTGAACTGATTATCGATGATACACCGGAAGCTGTCGTATTGTCGGGATTTGATCCGATACGCCGTGAGGTTGCAAGAATCGCCCTTGAGAAGCTGATTGTGGACGGGCGTATTCATCCGGCCAGAATCGAGGAAATGGTAGAGAAAGCGCAGAAGGAAGTCGATGCAATGATCCGTGAAGAAGGAGAGGCGGCGGCTCTGGAAGTCGGAGTGCCGGGAATCCATCCGGAACTGATCCGGCTTCTCGGTCGTATGAAGTTCAGAACAAGTTACGGGCAGAATGCGCTGAAACATTCTATCGAGGTCGCTCAGCTTGCGGGACTGCTTGCAGGTGAGATCGGTATCGATGTGAGAATGGCGAAGCGTGCCGGACTTCTTCATGATATAGGAAAATCGATTGACCATGATGTTGAAGGATCACATATCCAGATCGGTGTGGATTTATGTAGAAAGTACAAAGAATCCCCAACGGTCATCAATGCTGTGGAAGCACATCACGGAGATGTGGAGCCGCAGACTTTAGTTGCGTGCGTTGTTCAGGCTGCCGATACGATTTCAGCGGCAAGGCCGGGCGCGAGACGTGAGACCATCGAAACATATACAAACAGATTAAAACAGTTAGAAGATATTACCAACCAGTTTAAAGGTGTGGAAAAATCTTTTGCCATTCAGGCAGGTAGAGAGATTCGTGTTATGGTAGTTCCGGAGCAGGTATCTGATGATGATATGGTGCTTCTGGCGTTTGAGCTTGAATACCCCGGACAGATCAAAGTAAATGTTATCCGTGAATCACGGGCAACAGAGTACGCAAAATAGTCAGAGATCATAACAGAGTATGAAAGACCAGCCCTTGTCGAAAGACGAGGGCTTTCTTTATATCCGAATACCAGGGGGAGACTGTGCTGCATATCCGGCCGGCATCCGGGCAGACGCATGAAGATAACAGGGAATAGCAGAAGGAGGAAAAACATATGGGCGAACATATTAAACGGCTGAACAGAGAATTGAAATTTAAAGGGAAAATCATTGATTTTTACCAGGATACCATCGAGGTGGACGGAGACCACACAGTTGTGTGGGATTTTATCAAGCATAAAGGTGCGGCAGCGGTTGTTCCGGTAACGGAGGACGGCAGGATACTTATGGTAAGGCAGTACCGCAATGCACTGGACCGCTATACGTTGGAGATCCCGGCGGGAGCACTGGATGCTGAGGACGAACCGGGACTTACCTGTGCTTCACGTGAACTTGAGGAAGAGACAGGATACAGAAGTGATAATCTTGAATGGCTGATTACTCTGCGGACGACCGTTGCTTTCTGCAATGAGCGGATTGAGGTATATGTGGCAAAGGATTTGATTCCTTCAAAGCAGCATCTCGATGAAGATGAGTTTATCGATCTGAAAGCATATTCGATAGATGAATTAAAGCAAAAGATATTTACGGGCGAGATTGAGGATGCAAAGACAGTGGCTTCTTTGATGGCCTATGCCGTAAAGTATCAGGCATAAACGTATAGCCCCGGCATATAATGAAATATCAACAATGTATACAAGCACTTCCTGAGGAATAGTCTTCGGGAGGGGCTGTGGGAGGCAGCATGAAGATATTTCATACGAGGAAACAGTTCCTTGCTTTTTTTATGCCGGGGTTTTTAGCTGGCATTATTTATGTTAATTTTATTGCGAAAAAATATATGGCAGAACCGGGAATTTTTAACGATTATTTCCTGAATCAGTTTGTGAATGTAAAGATTGATGTGCGCGATTATCTGTGGTATCTTATTCGACTGCGGGCAGTACCGTTTCTTGTTCTGGGTATTTTTTCTTTTACCAGACTGAGAAAAGCGGCAGCTGTCTTCTTCCTTATATGGACCGGAATATCCGGAGGAATTTTGATTTCTGCTGCTGCCGCGGAACTGGGAATCAAGGGCTGTCTCCTGTGTGTGACTGCCCTGTTTCCACAGTTCCTCTTTTATATTCCGGCATTTTTAATACTTCTCTGGTACTGCTGCAACGCGCCTCAGACCCGCTGGAACAGACAGAAAACAATTTTTGTTGTGTTGATGATGTCTCTGGGACTTATACTGGAACTGTATGTAAATCCGATTATTGTAAAATGTTTTCTGTCTGTCCTTTAGAGACACAGGAGCTAAGAAAACAAAAGGCCATAACAAATACACAAAGCTGGCTTATAAGAAGTCCCCATAGATACCCCTGTATTCCGAAACGGGGAATGACAAGAAATACACTTCCGATCCGCACGAGAAGTCCGCAGGCATTGATCAGAAAAGTGGATGTTGTTCTGCCGTAACCATTGATTGCACTGATCAGAGCACTGTTTGTGTAGAGAAACGGGCATATCCATGCAAGTGTAAGGATGAATTTGCCGGCATCACTGCTGTGAAATAACAGTGTTCCGATAAATCTTCCGAAGAGAAGAAAGAAGAGACAACAGACAAGCCCGAGTATAAAACAACTGCCCACTGCCTTTTTAAGCAGGTGCGTAACGGCTGTACGATTTCCGGTAGTGCTCGTGGCGCTGACAGCCGGCATGAGCACTGTGCCGACCGAATTGGTGACTGCCGACGGAAACAGGATGCAGGGCAGAGCCATACCCGTCAGAACTCCATACAGGCTGAGAGCATCCGCGCTGTTCAGGCCGTAAAGTTTGAGGCAGGCGGGAATGGAAGCGGCCTCTACACTTTGAAGCAGAGTGACTACAGTCCGGTTCGCAGTCAGCGGGAGAGATAAGCCCAGCAGTTCCTGAAGGTTCCGGACGATCGCGCCGGCGGGAAATGACCGGGGCAGACTTTGGCGGCGGGAGAGTGTGTGGGCAGAAAAAAGGGCAGAGACAAACTCACCTGCCGTAATTCCTGCTGCAGCAAGATGAATGGACGGTATACCGCCGTTTTCAAGAGTGACAGCAAAAAGCAGTACAACGGACAAAATGCGGACTGACTGTTCGAGCAGCTGACTGATGGCAGGCATCCCTGTGTTTTGCAGTCCGAAATAGTATCCGCATATACAGCTGTGGACAGCGGCGCAGGGAAGTGCATATGAAATGATCATCAGTAAGTCGGTGCATCGCTTATCTCCGAGAAAGGAGACGGCGATAAAGCCGGCATTTTTTTGTATCAGAAGGATCTCGGCAAAAGAGACAAGAAGAGTGAGGACGAGGGCGATACAGAGTGTGTTTTTTGCTTCGTCTGTTTTTCCGAGAGAAACCTTTTTGGCCGTTATACGGGAGAGAGCTGTCTGAATACCTGCTGTGCTCAGAGAAAGGCAGAGAGCATATACCGGAAATACAAGCTGATACAGACCGACACTTTCCTCGCCGAATGCATGGCTTAGGAAGATTCGAAAGAAAAAGCCCATGATGCGGCTGATAAAACCGGCTGCCGTGAGAATAACGGCACCCTGGAGAAGTTTGTGCTTTGCTGACATATGGAATACCTGAATTATATGGACTTTCTACAACATATGTTCATTTGCGGGTTGACAGAACCGGCATAGAATGATATTCTACAGAAAGAAATCCTAGTAAAAAAATAGGATATAAAACACCGGGAATTAAACACCGGGAAATACAGTACAGGGAAGGTGAGAACTTGAAACTGTCAACGAAAGGAAGATACGGGCTGCGCGCGCTGATTGACCTTGCCCAGTACAGCGGCGAGGCTCCGGTTTCGATCACGAGCATATCTTCACGGCAGGATATCTCGGAACGCTACCTGGAACAGCTTATGGCCATGCTGAAAAAGGCAGGAATTGTAAGCAGTGTCAGGGGAGCCGGCGGCGGTTATATTCTGGCGAAAGATATGAAAGACATTTCTGCAGGAGATATTTTAAGAGCTCTTGAGGGAAGCCTGGAACCGGTGGACTGTCCGGGACTGGAACCGGACGGTGAATGCAAAGCTGCAGACAGCTGTGTGACAAAATATGTCTGGAAACGGATTAACGACAGTATTAACCGGACAGTGGATGAAATCATGCTGGATCAGCTCGTGGAAGAAAGCAGGAAAAAGTGCTGCACGGATAAGGGACAGCGGGTGTGCAAAAACTGAGAAATATAGTAACCAGCACGTCAGACAGCCGGTCTGTCAGATGGCTGAACTGTTAAAATTATGGAGGTAACATATGGAAAAACTGATTTATCTGGACAATGCGGCTACGACTAAGACATCCCCGGAGGTTGTCAATGCGATGCTGCCATATTTTACAGAACACTTCGGAAATCCGTCCAGTGTATACGGATTTGCCGCGGCAAACAAAGAGGTTATTACAAAGCAGCGTGAGATCATCGCCGGAGTACTCGGGGCAAAAGCAAACGAGATCTATTTTACAGCCGGAGGAACAGAATCTGATAACTGGGCGCTGACAGCGACAGCAGAGGCTTATGCGGCAAAGGGAAAACACATTATCACAAGCAGGATCGAACATCATGCAATTCTGCATACGTGTGAGTATCTTGAAAAAAGAGGATACGAAGTGACATATCTTGACGTAGATGAAAACGGACTTGTCGATCCGAAAGCAGTGGAGAGCGCTATCCGTCCCGATACGATCCTGATCTCCATTATGTTTGCGAACAATGAGATCGGAACAATTGAACCTATCGCCGAGATCGGGCGTATTGCCCGGGAACACGGTGTTTTGTTCCACACAGATGCGGTGCAGGCTTTCGCCCACGTACCGATCAATGTAGATGAGTGCAATATCGATATGCTCAGTGCCAGCGGGCACAAGCTGAACGGCCCGAAAGGAATCGGATTCCTCTATATCAGGAAAGGTGTGAAGATTCGTTCCTTTATCCACGGAGGAGCCCAGGAGAGAAAGCGCCGCGCAGGTACGGAGAATGTCCCGGGGATCGTGGGCCTTGGCAAAGCAGTGGAGCTTGCGTCTGCATCTATGGAAGAGCGTATGAGCTATGAGACAGAGCTCAGAGATTACCTGATCAGCCGGATCGAGAAAGAAATCCCATACTGCAGACTGAACGGAGACCGTGTAAAGCGTCTCCCGAATAATGTGAACTTCAGCTTCCGGTTCATCGAGGGAGAATCACTTCTGATCATGCTGGATATGAAAGGAATCTGTGCTTCCAGCGGATCAGCCTGCACGTCCGGCTCGCTGGATCCATCCCATGTGCTTCTCGCCATCGGGCTGCCCCATGAGATCGCGCACGGGTCACTTCGCATGACACTGGACGAGGAGACAACAAAAGAGGATCTGGATTATGTTGTGGACAACTTAAAAGAAATCGTTGCACAGCTTCGGAGTATGTCACCGCTGTATGAGGATTTTGTAAAGAAACAGGCAAAAAATACGTCTGAAGTATAAAAACGCAGCTGTGAACAGAAGAAAATATTACAAGAAAATCTGACAGGATTATCAGGAGGAATTATATCATGTATACAGAGAAAGTAATGGATCATTTTCAGCACCCCAGAAATGTAGGAGAGATCGAAAATGCCAGCGGAGTCGGTACAGTCGGCAATGCAAAGTGTGGCGATATAATGAGGATCTATCTCGATATTGATGAGAACCAGATCATTCGTGATGTAAAGTTTAAGACGTTCGGATGCGGCGCCGCTGTTGCTACCAGCAGTATGGCTACAGAGCTTGTCAAAGGGAAAAATATTCAGGAGGCAATGCAGGTGACAAACAAGGCCGTTATGGAAGCATTGGACGGGCTTCCGCCGGTAAAAGTACACTGTTCCCTTCTTGCAGAAGAGGCTATTCATGCAGCGTTATGGGATTATGCAGAGAAGAACGGTATTAAGATCGAGGGCCTGGAAAAGCCGAAGTCTGATATCCATGAAGGCGAGGAAGAGGAAGAAGAGGAATATTGATGAGCAAAGTAGTTGTCGGGATGTCAGGGGGAGTAGATTCTTCTGTGGCGGCATATCTTCTGAAGGAGCAGGGGTATGACGTGATCGGCATCACTATGCAGATCTGGCAGGAGGAAGACGCCTGTTCCGTAGAGGAGAACGGCGGATGCTGCGGTCTGAGTGCCGTGGAGGATGCCAGGAGAGTTGCTTCTGCTCTCGGGATCCCTTACTATGTAATGAATTTCAGGAAAGAATTTAAAAGGAATGTGATCGACTATTTTACGGAGGAATATCTGAACGGGCGCACGCCGAATCCGTGTATCGCCTGCAACAGGTATGTGAAATGGGAGGCGCTTTTAAACCGCAGTATGTCCATCGGGGCAGACTATATTGCTACCGGTCACTATGCAAGGATAGACAGGCTGCCAAACGGGCGGTATGCACTCCGCCGTTCTGCAACACTCGCAAAAGACCAGACCTATGCCCTTTATAATCTTACCCAGGAGCAGCTCAAGAGGACTCTGATGCCGGTAGGAGCGTACTCAAAAGAGGAGATACGCTCCATCGCAGAGAAGATCGGACTTATTGTGGCGGACAAGCCGGACAGCCAGGATATCTGCTTTGTTCCGGATGGAGATTATGCTTCCTTTATTGAGGATTCGGTAAGAGAAAAGACAGGGAAAGAGCTTCCCACAGGAAACTTTGTGACCCCGGACGGGCGTGTCCTTGGACAGCATAAAGGAATTGTCCATTATACGGTCGGACAGCGCAAAGGGCTGGGACTGGCGCTGGGGTATCCTGCATTTGTTCTTGAAATCCGGCCGGAGACTAATGAGGTGGTTATCGGTACTTATGAAGAATCCCTGACTCATACTGTGAGTGCGAACTGTGTGAATTTTATGTCGGTGGAAGATCTGGCAGAACCGAAACGGGTATTTGCCAAAATCAGGTACAATCATAAAGGTGCATGGTGCACGGTGGAAAAATCGGGAGAAGATAAGATTGTCTGTCATTTTGAGGAGCCTCAGAGGGCAGTTACTCCCGGGCAGGCGATTGTGTTATACGATGGCGAGTATGTGCTCGGAGGAGGAACCATTCTATGACCGGAGATTTTGTAAAAAGGGATGACTCAATGATCCGCGGGGATTTTCATATGCACACGGAATTTTCTACAGACAGCGAAGCCTCTGTACGGAGTATGCTGGAGGCGTCTCTGGAAAGAGGCCTTACGTCAGTGTGCATTACAGACCATCTGGATCTTGATTATCCTGAAGACGAAGAACTGGGGCCTGATCCGTTCCAGCTCGATCTCAAAAGATATACTGCGATGCTGACCCGGATGCGGGAAGAATACAGAGGAAAGCTCGATGTGTGCATCGGAGTGGAACTTGGTTTGCAGCCCCACCTCGGAAAAGCGTATGAGAAACTGGTCAGAGAATATCCTTTTGATTTTGTGATCGGTTCTCTTCACCTGGTGCATGGAATGGATCCCTATTATGGCAAAATTTTTGAGGGCAGGACTGACGCTGACGTGTACAGAGAAGCATTCCGGGAGACAATCCGCTGTCTGGACAGCGTCTCTTCTTTTGATGTGCTGGGGCATCTGGACTATGTGGTGCGATACGGGAGAAATAAAGCTCAGGAGTATTCCTACAGACAATTCTCCGATGAGATCGATGAGATCCTGAAAAAAGTAATCTCCGGGGGAAAAGGACTGGAGATGAATATGGGCGGCATGAAATACGGCCTGGGCTTCGCCAATCCTCATCCGGATGTATTGAAGCGGTACCGGGAGCTTGGCGGAGAGATTGTGACCGTGGGTGCTGATGCCCACAAACCGGAACACGTGGCATATGATTTCGAGGAGGCGGGAGAGATCCTGAAGTCCTGTGGATTTCATTATTATACAGAATTTAAGGCGCGTAAGCCGGTATTTATGCGGATCCCGTGATATATGCGCTGGTTTGCAACAGTTCAGCCGTGCCAATACCAAATCTGCACTGACGTGCTCATTGCAGCTGCGCCGCTTCTTTGCTTATTTACTGAATAAAAATACATTTAGGTCTTGAATTTTTGTTCGCGGTTTAGTACAATTATTCTAGTTGATGAATCCTTAACAATCATGATTTGTAAGGATTCATTGCCATGACTGGGTTACAGTCAAATATTTTTTAAACTTTTAGGAGGAATTAATCATGGCAGTAAAAGTAGCGATTAATGGATTTGGACGTATCGGACGTCTCGCTTTCAGACAGGAGCAGAAGGATTTGAGATCGTGGCAATCAACGACCTTACATCACCGAAAATGCTGGCTCACTTACTGAAATATGACTCAACACAGGGCAAATACGCACTGGCTGACAAAGTTGAGGCAGGAGAGGATTCCATCACTGTTGACGGCAAAGAGATCAAAATCTACGCTGAAGCTGATGCTAACAACCTTCCGTGGGGAGAGATCGGTGTTGACGTAGTTCTTGAGTGTACAGGCTTCTATACAAAGAAAGAAAAAGCTCAGGCACACATCAATGCGGGCGCTAAGAAAGTTATCATCTCCGCTCCGGCAGGAAATGATCTTCCGACAATCGTTTACAATGTAAACCACGAGACACTGACAAAGGATGACGACATCATTTCCGCAGCATCCTGTACAACAAACTGCCTTGCTCCGATGGCTAAGGCTCTGAACGATCTTGCACCGATCAAATCCGGTATCATGTGCACAATCCACGCTTACACAGGCGATCAGATGACACTTGACGGACCGCAGAGAAAAGGCGATCTGAGAAGATCTCGCGCAGCAGCAGTTAACATTGTGCCGAACAGCACAGGCGCAGCTAAGGCTATCGGTCTTGTTATTCCGGAACTGAACGGAAAACTGATCGGATCTGCTCAGCGTGTTCCGACTCCGACAGGATCTACAACAATCCTGACAGCAGTTGTTGAAGGCGAAGTTACAGTTGATCAGATCAACGCAGCTATGAAAGCAGCAGCTAACGAGTCTTACGGCTACAACGAGGATGAGATCGTATCCAGCGATATCGTTGGTATGACATATGGTTCTCTGTTCGACGCTACACAGACAATGGCTCTTCCGGTTGGCGACGGCACAACAGAGGTTCAGGTTGTTTCATGGTATGACAATGAGAACTCTTACACAAGCCAGATGGTAAGAACAATCAAATACTTCGGAAAACTGCTTGAG
>CAJFGR010000066.1 GCA_904377845.1 uncultured Ruminococcus sp.
TAAGACTAAATGCTGCATATGGGGAAGTGGAAATGAGTGAAAGGCTAAAATCTACTTCTGTCTATCCAAAGTGGAAATAAACTTTTCACTTCAGGAAAAGAAAAAAGTGTGAAGAAGGGCGCTGAAACACGTGACAGTTTTGCAGAATGATTATATAATTGTTTTTATTAAAGCAATAATAAAAGTGAGGGATAACATATGAGGCAGAACGCCGCCAGAGGATTGGAACCGAAACGCAGCAATAAGATCCGGACAGCAAAATTCATCTCAGCCAGAGGGATCACGTCTAAGACAGAGATTTCTTCAAGCCTGAAGCTGAGTATGCCTACGACACTTCAGAACGTGAAGGCGCTGGTCGAAGAGGGAATTGTCGAGGAGACAGGTGAATACGAATCCACCGGAGGGCGGAAAGCAAAAGCATTGTCAATCTGCGGTAGTGCAGGATATGCCGCCGGGGTTGATATTACGAACAATCATATTACCATGGTGATGGTAAATGCGAAAAAAGAGATCATGGATTCCCGGCGGATCAGGCGTGCCTATGAGAACAGTGCACAGTATTATGATTTTCTGGTGCGGACAGTATCTGACTTTATAGAGGAACAGGGTGTGGAACCGTCAAAGATTGCCGGGATCGGCTTCTCGCTGCCGGGTATTGTTGATAAGGAACAGAGTCTGCTCCTGCGTTCCCACACACTAAAAGTACAGAATGTAAGTTTCCGGTCTGTCGGAGATGCTCTCGGGTATTCCTTCAGCATTGAGAATGACGCCAACAGCGCAGCCTATGCCGAGCTGGGAACAACGGCAGTATCCGGCGATGCAGCAGAAGATGAAGAAATGAATGCAGTATATCTCTCTTTAAGCAATACGGTAGGCGGCTCGATCTGCTTCGGCGGACAGCTGTATCCGGGAGATAATTTTAAGAGCGGTGAATTCGGCCATATGGTGATCGAAAAGAACGGCAGGCAGTGTTACTGCGGAAAGCAGGGGTGTATGGATGCCTATTGTTCCGCGCTTGTCCTTCAGGAAAATACAGACGGGAGTCTGGAGAAGTTTTTTGACGGAGTGAGGCAAAAGAATCCGGAGCTCCTGAAAGTATGGGACAGATATCTGGACGATCTGGCGACAGCAGTGACAAACCTTCGGATGATATTTGACTGCCGGATCGTGCTGGGCGGATATGTGGGCGGTTACCTGGAAGAGTTTATGCCTGAGCTGTCCAGAAAAGTGATGCAGTACAATAATTTCGACGTGGACACATCCTATCTCCGGACGGGAAAGTATAAGCTGAATGCCGCCGCGTACGGAGCAGCGTTAAAATTTATAGAAAGCATATTTGATAATATATAATGATGCCAGGGTCAAAAGGTCTAAACCCACATGAGCTTGCTCATAAGTGGGTGAAAGACCTTGGGGCGGATTGTGGAAGTGCATAGCACGGAACAATCCGTAGGCATCATAGTTGGGGGCTTTTGCCCCCAACATCATATAATAGAGTGAACGGAAGCGCCCCAGGAGAGCGGGACGTCATCTCCCCAAACAAAAGACAGGAACTTCAGCAGTAAAGCAGCTGGGGTTCTTTTTTTGTGTGCTTTTCACAAAAATAGACATCCATAATTGTGCACTTGAGAGAAACCGCAAAATCTAATTGACAAATAGGGATAATAAGTCAATAATATAATTACTTTAATAAAACAATTAATAAAAGTTAAAACAAAAGGAGAGAAAGAAATGAAAGGAAAAATGAAAACAGCGGTTATGCTTGGGATCGGAAAAATGGGATTTGAGGAGCGCGATATCCCGCAGGTAAAGGACGACGAGGTGCTTGTAAAGTTGGAATATGTGGGAATCTGCGGAAGCGACCTGCATTATTATGAGACCGGTGCGATCGGGGACTATGTAGTCGAGCCGCCTTTCGTGCTCGGCCATGAGCCGGGAGGCACTGTTGTGGAAGTAGGAAAGAATGTTACTCATCTGAAAGCAGGAGACCGTGTGGCACTGGAACCCGGAAAGACCTGTGGACACTGTGAATTCTGTAAGACAGGAAGATACAACCTCTGTCCCGATGTTGTGTTTTTTGCAACTCCTCCGGTAGACGGCGTGTTTCAGGAGTATGTGGCGCATGAGGCAGATCTTTGCTTTAAACTTCCGGACAATGTGAGCACACTGGAGGGCGCCCTGATCGAACCGCTGGCTGTCGGATTCCATGCGGCAATTCAGGGAGATGCACACCTTGGACAGAAGGCGGTGGTAATGGGAGCCGGCTGCATCGGACTTGTGTCCATAATGGCATTGAAGGCAAGAGGCGTATCTGAAGTATATGTCGTGGACATCATGGAAAAACGCCTTCAGAAAGCCCTTGAACTTGGGGCAGACGGGGTGATCAACGGCGCAGAGGAAAATGTGGAGGAGAAGATTTGTCAGATCACAGACGGAAGAGGCGTCGATCTTGTGATCGAGACAGCGGGTACAGAGATTACCACCCGGCAGGCCATCAGTATTGCGAAGAAAGGCTCCAATATCGTCCTTGTGGGATACAGCAAATCCGGAGAAATGACACTTCCAATGAGTCTTGTGCTTGACAAGGAGCTGACGTTCAAGACAGTATTCCGCTACCGTCATATTTATCCTATGGCGATCGAAGCGGTATCACAGGGAAAGGTGAACTTGAAAGGGATCGTGACAGATATTTTTGATCTTGACGACGCACAGAAAGCGATGGACTACAGTGTGAACAACAAGGCTGACATTGTAAAAGCAGTCATCCGTATCTGCAAAGACGGAGAAAAAGCCGGAGAATAAGACAAATTTGAAACGGGAAGGAGAGTAGGAAGAGCATGGAAAAGGGAGCAACAAATGTAAAGGTGCCGCTGATCAGCAAGATCGCATACGGCATGGGAGATGTGGGCTGCAATTTCAGCTGGATGTTTGTAGGAAATTTCCTGATGATATTTTACACGGATGTATTCGGGATCGGTATGGGAGCAGTAGCGGCGCTGATGCTGTTCTCCAGATTCTGGGATGCCATCAATGACCCGGTGATCGGGGCGCTGAGCGACAAAACACATACGCGGTGGGGCAGGTACCGGCCGTGGCTTCTCATTGCGGCGCCTCTGACGGCCCTGGTGCTGATCCTTACGTTCTGGGCTCATCCGGACTGGTCGGACACTTCAAAGATCATTTATATGTCGATTACATACTGCATTCTCGTACTCGGATATACGTGCGTCAACATTCCCTACGGAACCCTCTGCGGAGCTATGACCCAGAATATTGAAGAGCGTGCGAAGATCAATACATTCCGTTCCGTGAGCGCCATGGTTGCCATCGGAGTGATCAATATTATCACGGTTCCGCTCATTTCAGCACTGGGCGGAGGAAACGATCAGAGAGGATATCTTCTCATTGCTGTGATCTATGGATGCATTTTTGCAGCCTGTCACATCTTCTGCTTTTCAAAGACAAAGGAAGTGGTGGAAGTGCCTGCAAAGCAGAAACTGTCTCTGAAGACGCAGCTTGCCGCGGCGGCAAAGAACAAACCGTATATGATCGCGGTTGCAGGGCAGCTTCTGTTCGGACTGACACTCTACGGCAGAAATGCGGATGCGTTGTATTATTTTACATATGTGGAAGGAGATGCGGCTCTGTTCAGCACCTACTCTCTGTTTATCATCATTCCGTCGATTATCGGGGCGGCTTGCTTCCCGGTGGTGTTCCGCCTGACAGGAAATAAAGGACGGGCTGCGTCTATATTCGCACTGCTTACCGGAATCAGTATGTTTGCAATGTACTTCTTTACGGCAGCAGATACACCGGTTACATTTTACCTGTTCTCTGCACTGGCACAGTTTTTCTTCTCCGGCTTTAACACTGCGATCTATGCGGTCATACCGGACTGTGTGGAATACGGGGAGTGGAAGACAGGCCTTCGGAATGACGGTTTCCAGTATGCGTTCATCTCACTGGGGAATAAAGTGGGTATGGCGATCGGAACCTCTCTTCTTGCGGCTGTACTTGAAATGTGCGGCTATGTGGCGAATCAGCAGCAGAACTCTGCTGTACTCAGTGTGATCCGCCATTCATTTACCACGGTTCCGGGCATCCTGTGGGTTGTAACGGCTGTTGTACTTCTGTTCTACCGCCTGAACAAAACAACTTATAATAAGATCATAGCAGAATTACAGAGCAGGAAATAACAGTTCAGATATATTACGCATTAAACCGAAAACGGGTAAAACGATTGACAATTATCAAAAACGGGTATATTATGAGCGTAAGATAGAAAGGAGGAAGTCTTATGCTCTATGAGAACCTGAATCAGCGAAAGAAAGAACTGGGACTTACTACAGAACAGCTTTCCCGTCTGTCCGGAGTGCCGGTGGGAACGATCAATAAGATCTTAAGCGGGGAGACGCGTTCTCCGCGATATGATACGCTTCGTGCTCTTGAGGATGTCCTGTATCTTATGACAGGACAGACAGTTTATGGGCAAAAGCCGGCGATGAGGCATATCGGAATCTGCCGGATGCTGTCAGAGAAGCGGCTGCTCCGTATGTTACGAAAAGACAGGGAGAATATACGGTAGACGATTACAGGAAGCTGCCGGAAGATGTCCGGGCTGAGCTGATCGACGGCGTACTTATTTTTCTCGAAGCTCCTACATTTACCCATCAGGAGCTGGTGACGGAAATTTTGCTGGATTTTGGGCTTTATATCCGAAAAAACAAGGGCCCCTGCCGTGTACTCCCGTCGCCTCTGGATGTGCAGATTGACTGCGACGACAGAACCATCGTGCAGCCGGATATCGCTCTGATCTGTAATGAGGAGAGGATCACGCGGAAAGGAATCTACGGGGCGCCGGACTTCTGCATTGAGATCGTCTCGGATTCCAGCCGGAAGAGGGACTACGGGATTAAGGTACAGAAGTATATGAATGCCGGCGTGCGGGAATACTGGATCGTGGACCGGAAGCGTGAAAAGATTGTATGCTATTGGTTTGAGGGCGAAGATGCGCCGGAAATCTCGATGTATACGTTCCGTGATAAAGTACCTGTAAGGATTTATGACGGACAGCTTGAGATCGACTTCCCGGGAATCGTACAGCGGTTGTGGAAAGAAGAGTAAAAGAGTTAACAATATTGACAATATAGATACGAAAGAAAAGGGGCCGCAAAGCCCCTTTTAAAATTCCATATTTCTATAAAGATTCGGTCTCTGTGATATTATCCGAGTATCTCCTTCAGATCCTGCTCCGGTGTTGTAGTCGGGCGGATACCGTAATTTTTCACAAGGAAGTCCAGCACTCCGGGTGACAGGAATGCCGGAAGTGTAGGCCCAAGGTAAATATTCCGGATGCCCAGATGAAGGAGTGTCAGCAGGATACAGACAGCTTTCTGCTCATACCATGACAGCACGAGAGTCAGCGGCAGGTCGTTGACGCCGCAGCCAAACGCATCTGCCAGAGCAAGGGCGGCCCGGATCGCACTATATGCGTCGTTGCACTGTCCCATATCCATGATCCGCGGAAGTCCGCCGATGCTGCCCAGATCAAGGTCATTGAAACGGTATTTTCCGCAGGCGAGAGTGAGTACTGCCGTATCGGACGGTGTCTGCTTTACAAAATCCGTATAATAGCTGCGGCCTTTTCTTGCCCCGTCGCATCCGCCGACAAGGAAGATGTGCTTTAAGGCGCCGCCCTTTACTGCATCTACGATGGTACCTGCAGCGGATAATACGGTATTGCGCGCAAATCCTGTGGTGACCGTCTTTCCGCCGTTGATTCCGGTGAATTCCTGATTTTCCGGATAACCGACCAGTTCCAGTGCTTTTTCGATGACAGGTGTGAAGTCTTTATCTTCTCCAATGTGGATAACTCCCGGATAAGAGACAACTTCCGTTGTGAATACACGGTCCGCATAACTTGCTTTCGGCGGCATCAGGCAGTTGGTCGTAAACAGGACCGGAGCCGGAATGTCAGCGAATTCTTTCTGCTGATTGTGCCATGCGGTACCGAAGTTTCCTTTCAGATGAGGGTAAGCTTTCAGTTTCGGATATGCGTGTGCCGGAAGCATTTCACCGTTGGTGTAGATATTGATTCCTTTTCCGTCTGTCTGTTCCAGAAGAAGCTGCAGGTCTTTCAGGTCGTGCCCGCTGATCACGATAAACGGTCCTTTTTCTACTGTGAGGGGAACAGTGACAGGAACCGGATCCCCGTAGGTCTCTGTGTTTGCCTGATCCAAAAGCGCCATACATTTCAGGTTGACCTCGCCCACTTTCATTACAAGGGGGAGGAGCTGCTCCATGTTCAGATCTTCGCCGATGGCAAACATTCCTTCATAGAAGAAAGTGTTGACTTCTTCATCAGAATATCCCAGTACCATAGCGTGGTACGCATATGCCGCCATTCCTCTGAGTCCGAACAGAATCAGAGATTTCAGGGAACGGATATCTTCATCTGCATTCCAGAGAAGCTCCATATTATAATCTTCCGTCCTGCCGCAGGACTGCGGGCAGGATCCGCACCCGGGGGTAAGGGCGTTTTTCTCTCTTGTTACATTTTCAATCTGCTGACATTGGTGATTGTTGTAAACAGCCCTTCGATCATTGCCCGGTGAGCGGCAGAGGAGGGCGTATTTCCGCTGGCTGCCCGTGCAAGGCCGACCAGGGCGCCTGTAAGTTCATCCTGTAGTCCAGCCACATCTGCAGTCTTTCCGCAGACTCCGGCTTTGCCGGTGCATCCGGTACATCCTGCAGTCTGCTCACACTGAAAACAAAACATATTATCTGACATTTTGATAACCTCCTGTCAGCGCCGGACGCATTTTTGTCTGTATACCGGCACTGTAATTGATTTCTGTATTGCATCGCTTGACGATGTATCCTGAGTATAGTACGATGTTTAAAACAAGACGGTTGCAAATACAACAGAAAGGCAATTATGAAAAAATATTTATCACTACTAAAAAATTCAAAGCTGTTTCAGGGAATTAGCGAGGATGAACTTACCTCCATGCTGGACTGCCTGTCTGCAGTTACACGGAGTTATCATAAGGGAGAAAATGTATTCAGCAGGGGAGAGCGCATTGACAGCGTGGCGCTGCTTCTGGAGGGTTGCATCCATATTCAGAAAGAAGATTACTGGGGAAATCTGAGTATTCTCAGCGAGATTTCAGAAGGTGAAATATTCGGTGAAGTGTACGCCTGTCTCGGAAGTGATGAATTACTGAATAATGCGGTTGCCGTAAAGCCGAGCAAAGTGCTCTTCCTGGATGTGAAGCGGATCCTTACTATGTGTCCGTCGGCCTGTCAGTTCCACGGGCGTTTGATCCGCAATCTGCTCACCGTGCTCGCACAAAAGAATAAAATGCTCACCCAGAAGCTGGAGCATATGTCCAGAAGGACGACAAGGGAAAAGCTTCTCTCCTATCTGTCGGAGCAGTCCCAGAGGGCCGGAAGTCCGGTTTTTGATATCCCCTTTAACCGGCAGCAGCTTGCGGACTTTCTCTCCGTGGACCGGAGCGCCATGTCCGCAGAACTGTGCAGGATGCGGGATGAGGGAATCCTGTCCTTTGTCAGAAATCATTTTATACTGAAGTAATTTTGTTTTACAGAATCAGCTTGCGGGAACACTGCAATAATGCTATGCTTTTTAATATCAAAGTTTACAGTAACGACTGCAAAAGGAGTAAATGGAAATGGGTATTTATCTAAATAGTGAAAGCGCATATACGCTGTATAAAAGCGAGACTCAGAAGCCATATTTTGTAGATAAATCTCGGATGATTGAAGAACTTTTTCCTTTGATTGAGGAGGGGGCGAACCACATTTGTATTACACGTCCGCGCAGGTTCGGGAAAACTGTAACAGCAAATATGATTTCAGCTTTTTTCTCAAAGGCAAGAGAAGCATCAGATATCTTTGACCGGCTCAAGATCAGCACAAGCCAGAATTACAGTAAATACCGTAATCAATACAATGTTATTCATATCTCACTGAATGATATTTCAAGACAGTGTACTACTTATGAAGAATATATTACAAGGATAGAGCAGCGTCTGGTGAGAGATCTGAAAAGAGCATATCCTCAGGCTGAGCTGGACGGGGAAGAATCTGCAGTTGATGCATTGATGGAAATTTACACTGAAAATAGTGAGAACAGATTTATATTTGTTTTTGATGAGTGGGATTTTCTGTTTCATCAGCCTTTTGTAACGGAAAAAGAAAAACGGGAATATCTTTCCTATTTGCGGAGCCTGCTGAAAGACCGCCCATATGTGATTCTTGCCTACATGACGGGAATACTCCCGATCGCAAAATATTCGAGCGGTTCGGAACTGAATATGTTTACAGAATATACGATGCTCTCGGAAGAGAAATTCAGTGAAGTTTTTGGGTTTACGGACAGTGAGGTAGACACTCTGTACCAAAAATATACTGATTATACGGAACATATCAAGGTTACAAGAGAAGGGCTGCGTTATTGGTATAACGGATATCATACGTTTTCCGGCGAGCGGGTGTATAATCCGAGATCCGTAGTCTGTGCTCTGAGAAATAATAATCTTGGAAACTACTGGACTTCGGCCGGACCTTATGATGAAATCTACTATTATATCGAAAATAACGTGGCAGCAGTCAGGGATGATCTGGCGCTGATGGTTTCAGGTATTCCCGTACCTGCAAAAATACGGGAATATGCCGCCACTTCCATGAATCTCAATACAAAAGATGAGATATTTTCATCCATGGTGGTTTATGGATTTTTGAGTTATGAGAACGGGAAAGTTTCTATTCCAAACAAAGAGTTGATGGATCGGTTTGATGAAATGCTGCAGAGAGAGCCATCACTGGGATATGTATATCGACTGGCTCGGGCATCGGACCGAATGTTAGAGGCAACATTGAGCGGAGATGTTGATACGATGGCAGAGATACTTGAACTTGCTCATGATACAGAGGTGCCGCTTCTCCGGTATAATAATGAAACAGAATTGTCAGCAGTTGTAAATCTTGTTTACCTTTCAGCGAGGGACAGATACCGGGTGGAGAGAGAGGATAAGGCTGGAACAGGTTATGTCGATTTTATTTTTTATCCTGAAACAGACAAAAGCCTTGACAGCATTATTCTGGAATTAAAAGTGGATAGCTCACCGGAAGAAGCAATCAGGCAGATCAAAACAAGAAAATATGATCTTCGATTCCGGGAACGGATCGGCGAGGAGCAAAAGTATACGGAACGTATCCTTGCCGTCGGGATTTCTTATAACAAGAAGACAAAGAAACATATCTGCAGAGTAGAAGTACTGCAGGATTAACAGATGCAGAAGAAAGAGCAGATCAATCTGCTCTTTCTTCTGCATATATTTTCACAAGTTCCAGTGCAACCGCACACGCTGCGTCCATACCTTCGACTGTGATATGCTCATATGGCCCGTGATATCCGTGACCGCCGGTTCCCAGGTTGGGACAGGGCAGTCCTTTGAAGCTTAACTGGGCGCCGTCTGTGCCGCCCCGGATTGGGAGGATCAGCGGTGTGACGCCTGCATTCCGGCAGGCTTTTTTTGCATTCTCGATCAAGTGCATACAGCCGGAGATGATTTCGGCCATGTTGCGGTACTGGTCTGTTATGGTGAGGGCAGCAGTGCCGCGTCCCCATTTCTGATTGATCTTTTTTTCTATATTCCGAAGTGTCTCTTTGCGCTCTTCAAATTTCGCTGCATCATGATCCCGGATGATATACCGGAGTACTGCATTTCCCACATCACCTTTCATGTCAATGAGATGATAGAAGCCCTCGTATCCGTCTGTATCCCGGGGTGTTTCTCCCTCGGGCAGCATGGAGTTGATCTCCATGGCCACGAGAGAAGCATTTACCATAACATCTTTGGAAGAGCCCGGATGGACATTCACGCCGTTGATCTGAAATTCTGCTTTGGCGGCGTTGAAGTTCTCATACTGGATCTCTCCTTCCGTGTCGCCGTCCAGTGTGTAGGCAAAGTCAGCGCCGAATTCTTCCACATCAAAATGAGCGGCGCCCATGCCGATCTCCTCGTCCGGTGTAAAGGCGATGGAAATGGGACCGTGAGGGATATTTTCATCCAGAATCCTCTCTGCCATGGTCATGATCTCGGCGATTCCCGCTTTATCGTCTGCCCCGAGGATCGTAGTCCCGTCGCTTGTGATCAGAGTACGGCCTTTCAGGTCTTTTAAGTGCGGGAACATATCCGGTGACAGGACTCGTCCGCTTGTGCCAAGAGGCAGTTCCCGGCCGTTGTAATCTTCGTGGATCTCGGGGATGATCCGGTGGTCACAGAAGTCGGATACTGTGTCCAGATGTGCGATGAATCCGAGTTTCGGCCGGTCTTCATAGCCCGGCGTGGCAGAAATGTGGGCGTACAGATAGCATTGAGTATCCACTTTCACGTCCGTGATTCCCATTGTAAAAAGCTCCCGGTACAGATGCTGTGCCAGCTCAAACTGGCAGGCGGAGGAGGGGACGGTGGCGCTCTCTTCGTCGCTGGGAGTTCTGATTGCTGCGTACTTTAATAATCGTTCATATGCTTGCATTGATAAAATCCTTTCCTGATATTTACTACAGTTCTTTCTTCATCCAGATATGGGGGCAGTCCTCATCGAAATCCGGCTCCCCGAAAGCGGAGTAGCCCTGCTTCTCATAGAATTGCCGTGCCTGCTGCTGGGCGTGCAGGCGGACTGTGCTTCCGCCCGAGTTCCTGATCTCGGATTCAGCGGCGGAAAGGATCCGGGAACCGAGATGTTTCCCGCGGAATTCTTTCTCAACGGCAATCCGGCCGATCAGATATTCCCCCTGCACCTGTCCGGGATAAAAACGGCATGTGGCAGCAGGCTTTTTGTCAATGTACAGGACAAGATGAACGGCGGTTTGGTCCGTCTCGTCAAATTCATCATGAAAGCCCTGTTCTTCCATAAATACTTCTTTTCTGATCTTAACTGCGTCTTCGTGTAAGGTGTGATAAACTTTAATCTCCATTTTGCTGCTCCTTAGTTATAACAAATGCATTGTAGCATTTTCAGTAATTTTTGGTCAAGCTATGCCTGAATGTGTTAGAATAAGTGTGGCAGTTCAGCTTTGCGAATGGAGCGGGTTAAACTGTCATTGAACGATAAAGGACGAAATATCATGAAGAACAGAACACAGACGCTTTTGTTTGATAATCGAAAACTCGCTGCCCTCCTGATCCCTCTGGCTCTGGACCAGCTCCTGAATTCTTTTATGGGGAGTGTGGATACCTTTGTAGTCAGTAATCTGGGGTCTGCGGCAATCTCTGCGGTATCTCTGGTAGATTCCATCAATGTACTGATCGTACAGGCGTTTTTCGCTCTCGCTTCCGGCGGTACGGTGGTATGTTCCCATTACCTTGGTTTACGGAACAGGGAGCATGCGAATGGCGCTGCAAGGCAGCTTGTATTTATTACATTGTTCCTGTCCGTTATCATAACGGTACTCTGCCTGATCTTTAACCATCAGATCTTGAGAGTAATCTTCGGGGAAGTTGAGCCTGAGGTTATGGAGAATGCGAGGCAGTATTTCTTTATTTCCGCAGTTTCATACCCGTTTATTGCTCTGTACGACGACGGATCATCAATCTTGAGAGCACAGGAAAACAGCCGTTTCCCGATGATGATCTCTGTGGCGGCAAACGGGGTCAACCTGGTGCTGAATCTGCTTTTTGTATGGAAACTGCATCTGCTGTGATCGTTGTTATGATGCGGCTGCGAAGGCAAGATCTGGAAATTGTATTAAGAGGTTATCTGTCGATCCGTCCGGACTGGAGGGTGATCCGCAGGATCCTGAATATCGGTATTCCATCCGGCGTGGAGAACGGGATGTTCCAGTTTGGAAAACTTGCAATCCAGTCTACGGTGTCCCTAATGGGAACGGCGGCCATTGCAGCTCAGGGAATGACAAATATTATCGAGAACCTGAACGGGATCCTTGCTCTGGGCGTCGGCATCGGTCTGATGACGATCGTCGGGGAGACTCTGGGTGCCGGAAGAAAAGAAGAGGCGGTTTATTATGTGAAAAAACTGTGCGTCATATCGGAGGTTATTATTATCGTCTCATGCCTTGTCATGTATGCATTTGTGCGTCCGATCACGTATTTTGGCGGTATGGAACCGGAGAGCGCAAAAATGTGCATCTACATGGTAACATGGATCACCGTTGTAAAGCCGGTGGTATGGGTCATGTCTTTTATACCTGCGTATGGATTCCGGGCGGCGGGAGACGTGAAGTTTACCATGATAGTCTCTGTGGTCTCTATGTGGGTCTGCCGGGTTACATTTGTGATCATTCTGGCGAGAGTATTCGGCATGGGTCCTATGGCAGTGTGGATCGGTATGTTTACGGATTGGACCGTGAGGTGCATTATCTATACGGTAAGGTTCAGAAGCCGCAGATGGCTGGAGCACAGGGTTATTTGATGGTGTCCTGCTGCTGCATTATCAGGAAGCCTATGAAAAAAAGATTTCAGTGTTAGAAATAGCACTGAAATCTTTTTTATATCTGTCAGAAGTTAAGATTCCCTGTGGAAGCCCTGAACTTCAGCGTTGTCCGGACGTGTGTGATCCGGTAGGGCATATCTGGGTCGTTGATGCGGGAGAGCAGCATATCTGCCGCAATATAACCCATCTTAGAACTTGGAATGTCAACGGTCGTAAGATGTGGCTCGATAATTCTTGACTCGGTGGAATTATCAAAACCTGTGACCCGCACATCGCCGGGTACGTTCAGCCCACATTTTTTTAGAGCGCGGATCAGGTCGACTGCAACAAAATCATTGGCGCATACAAATACTTCGGGAAGCTGAAGCGTCCGCCTGATAGTCTCTATCAGTGTCTGAGCATCTGCGAACACTGTTCTTCCGGTAAACTGCGAAGTGCAGGGCTCAAGCCTGTTCGCGCTGAGTGCGTGCATAAAGCCCTGATATCTCTCGGAGAAGGAACGGCAGTGTTCCGGATTTCCTGCAAATGCAAAGCGCCGGCAGCCGTTTTGTATCAATGCGTCTGTAAGATTAAAAATGCTCAGATGATTTTCCATGAGCAGAAAGTCTGCATTGATCCGTGTCATGTCGGTATCGGCGGCTGTATCGAGAAAGAGAAGCGGGATATCAAGAGTGTTCAGCATCTCGATATATTCCGGATCAAACAGCTCAAGACATATGATCCCGGCAGTCTTTTCCTTATTAAAGCCCATTGGAAGACTTAACGAAGCAATCTCTGTATCCCTTACCGGAAACATGGACAGCCGGTAGTTATTCTTGCTCATCCGCTCCTGAAACGTGTTCAGCGCATAGGTTCCGAAATGGGAGCCGTAAGGCATATTCTGGGTGATAAGAGCCAGCTCTTTTACCTCACCTTTTTCCGCCGGGGAAAGATCCGATATATATATGACCCGGCGGTAGCCCATTTCCGCCGCTTTCTCAAGTATCTTCTGCCGGGTATCCTCGGCAAGAACTCCCGTATTATTCAGTGCTTTTGATACCGTATTTCTGGAAAGACCTAAAGCGTCTGCAATGTCCTGGATCGTGATTTTCTTTTCCACTTATAGTACCTCCCGAATAATAGTGATGATGCATTATAACAGTTCAGCACGCGCCATTCGTAAAACCGCACTTCGTGCTTATTGCGGCTGCCGCCGCTGTTTTACTCATTGACAGGCGCTCAGCACATCTGATTATCAGCCGGCAGATTCTTATGCAAGCATAAATCTGCCGACTGATATCATATGGCTGAACTGTTACATTTAATGTAATGGAATTGTGCAGATTTGTCAAATGTAAAAATGTTAAAAGATAGATATTAGTGTAATCGGAACTGGAGATTTTACATAAATTGTTAAAATAGTGCATTTGTAAAATAAAAATGTTATGCAAATGTAAAAATAAGATTGACATTATGCACAATAAATGATACTATAATCACAACTTATAAACTATCTATGCATAAAAAGATCGATCGAAAAATGCAAGATGTGCAAATGTAAACACAGGAGGGGCTTAAAATGAGAGTTTTCCGTAAAAAAAACACGGCAGTCATCGCTAAGCAGACGCCGCGGGAAAAACTGAAGTATGTAAAAAAGAACTGGCAGCTGTATGTGTTCTTTCTGCTGCCGGGACTTCTGCTTACGCTGATCTTCAAGTATGGTCCGATGGGCGGTATCCTGATCGCCTTTGAGGATTACAATGTTATTGAAGGCGTTCTCGGAAGTCCGTGGGTGGGGCTGGATTATTTCCGGAGATTCCTTTCATCTCCGGATTTCATGAACTATCTGATGAATACGCTGAAGTTAAGTGTATTCGGGCTGCTGTGGGGCTTTCCGATCCCGATCATCCTTGCGCTTCTGCTCAACCAGATCCGCAGGACGGGGATCCGAAAGAAGATTCAGCTTCTGATCTATGCACCGAACTTTATCTCGGTCATCGTACTCTGTGGTATGGTCCGTATGTTCCTTTCTCCAGTTGGACCGATCAATTCACTGTTCGGGATTGACACCAACTGGATGACAATGCCGGAAGCATTCCGGACGATCTACATTGCCAGCGGCATCTGGCAGACAGCAGGATGGTCTTCCATTATGTATACGGCGGCGCTGTCCAATGCCAGCAAAGATCTGGAAGAAGCGGCGATCGTGGACGGAGCGAATATCCTGCAGCAGATCCGTTACGTACAGCTTCCTGCGATCAAAGATATCATCGTGATCCAGTTTATCCTTCAG
>CAJFGR010000067.1 GCA_904377845.1 uncultured Ruminococcus sp.
AAGGAGTTCTTCGCGTGCCCGTTTTGCTCTTAGCTGGTTTTCTGATTTATTAGTTTGCGTTATTCTCTGTAACCGGAGACGGGATCAACCTTTCCTCTGCCCGCGGATACGTGAGTCAGTCATTCCGTATTTAACCACTTTTCAGATGATTTTCTACTCCTGAGCCGATACGAGAAATCGAAATTTACAATGGCTCTTTGGAAGGCATCCCTGCTTTTCTTGGATATTTCTTCGGTGTATTCTTCACCTTTTCCACCATTACCAATGCCCTTCCCATATCAGATCCGGGCAGCATAAATTTATCTACTTTTTCTATCTTTCCGCCTAATATATCAAGTGCATTTTGCGACTGCTGTATTTCTTCATCGGAATCTGCACTTTTATACGATATAAAACATCCTTCTTTTTTGACAAATGGCAGGCAATACTCACTGAGTGTGGATAAGTTTGCCACTGCTCTGGAGACGCACAGATCAAATTGTTCTCTATATTCTTGCTTTTTAGCGTAATCTTCCGCCCTGCCGTGCAATGTAACTACATCTTTCAGATCAAGTTCTTCTACTACCTGATTTAAGAATTTAATTCTTTTATTCAGAGAATCAAGAAGTGTCACTTTTATATTCGGAAAAGCAATCTTTATCGGAATTCCGGGAAATCCTGCACCTGTCCCTACATCGATCAGTGTAGAAACATTTTTCATCTCTTTAATTCTTACAATTGTAAGACTATCTGTGAAGTGTTTAAGATTCACTTCATCATATTCTGTTATCCCTGTCAGATTCATCACGCGATTCCACTCAATCAGCAGTTCAAAATACCGGTCGAACTGCTTTTTCTGTACATCAGTCAACTGAATTCCTAGTGTTTCAAGTTCCTGATCAAACCTGCGATCATCCATTAATATCTTATACTCCTTTCCCTTGATATGCCGGATTTCTCACGGCATAATGGTATGCCCTTGTGGTATTTCTCTCAAATGCACCAAATAATCATGTACACTTCAATGGTGATTTACTGCTTTAAATATACAAGCAGCACCGATACATCTGCCGGCGATACTCCTGAAATCCTTGACGCCTGTCCGATAGAAGCCGGACGGATCGCATTCAACTTCTGTTTTGCCTCAATGCGCAGGCTCTGGATTTCATCGTAGTTGATATTCTCAGGAATCTTCTTATTTTCCAGTTTCTTAAACTGCTCTACCTGCCGCATCTGTCGTCTGATATAGCCGTCATACTTGATATTTATGTTTACCTGCTCCTCCACGTCATAAGGAAGTTCCGGCCTTTTTTCATCAATATCAGCCAGCTTATCATATGACAGCTCCGGCCGCCGGATCAGTTCGGCAAGCGTTGTTCCTGAATTCAGCGGCGTGCTTCCAAAAGATTCCAAGACCTGCTGTACCTTTTCTGATGTTCCGACGTTCATATGCTCTACTCTCTCGATTTCCTCTTCTATCATCTTTTCTTTCCTGAGGAGTCTCTGATAACGCTCTTCATCGATAAGACCGACTTCATATCCGATCTTAGTCAGACGCAGATCTGCATTATCCTGGCGAAGAAGCAGACGATATTCAGCCCTTGAAGTCATCATTCTGTAAGGCTCATGACTCTCCTTTGTAACAAGGTCATCAATCAGCACGCCGATATACCCCTGCGAACGATCGATTATAATACCTTCTTTTCCCTGGAGTTTTCTCGCAGCATTGATTCCGGCGATCAATCCCTGGGCTGCAGCCTCCTCATAACCTGAACTTCCGTTAAACTGTCCTCCGCTGAACAGTCCGTCTATATTTTTAAATTCCAGTGTAGACTTCAGCTGACGGGCATCAATACAGTCATACTCGATGGCATATGCATTTCTCACGATCTTTGCGTGTTCAAGCCCCGGAACACTTCTGTACATTGCATACTGTACGTCTTCCGGAAGAGAGCTGGACATACCGCCGACATACATTTCCGTTGTATGGATCCCCTCTGGTTCAATAAATACCTGATGTCTGTTTTTATCCGGGAATTTAACTACTTTATCCTCAATGGACGGGCAGTATCTTGGTCCTGTTCCTTCGATAGCGCCTGAAAATAAAGGCGAGCGGTCAAGATTATTCCGGATGATCTCATGAGTCTTCTCATTTGTATATGTCAGCCAGCATGACACCTGATCGATCTGCACATCTTCCGGATCAGTCGTAAAAGAGAACGGCACGACTCTCTCGTCGCCTTTCTGCTCTTCCATCTTACTGAAATCAATGGAATTCCTGTCGATACGCGCCGGTGTACCTGTCTTAAACCGGTACATCTTTATGCCCAGGGACTTCAGGCTGTCCGTCAGATAATTGGCGCTCTGCAGCCCGTTCGGCCCCGTATAGGTACTTACATCGCCGTAAATACATCTTGCCTTAAGATATGTTCCCGTACACAGGATAACCGCCCTGCAGCGGTATATGGCGCCGGAATAAGTCTGCACTCCTGTCACGCGGCCGTCTTCCGTCAGAATGTCTGTCACTTCCATCTGCCGAATGTCGAGCCGTTCCTGATCTTCCAGTACCTGACGCATAGTTCTGCTGTAATCCGCTTTATCCGCCTGCGCGCGAAGCGAATGTACGGCCGGTCCTTTGGACTTATTAAGCATCTTCGACTGTATGAATGTCCGGTCAATTACTTTTCCCATTTCACCTCCAAGGGCATCTATCTCTCTTACCAGATGTCCTTTGGAAGTACCTCCTATATTCGGATTACATGGCATGAGCGCGATACTGTCCACACTCACGGTAAACATGACTGTCTGAAATCCGAGTCTTGCCGTTGCGAGAGCTGCCTCACATCCCGCGTGTCCTGCTCCTATTACTGCCACATCGTATTCGTCTTTATTTTCCCATACAGAATTTGCTGAATATTTCATTGATCAAATCTTCTCCTACTGATTCTCCCGTAATACTTCCAAGCGACTCATAAGCGTCCATCAGATCTATGGAATAGAAATCCTCAGGCATTCCGTCGTCTATGCTCTGGATTACTTTTTTCATACTCTCAAGTGCTTCTGAAAGAGCATTTTTTTGTCTTACATTTGTTATATATATCTGGTCATTAAAAGAAATCTCTCCTTTCAGGAACATTTCTTTTACTTTCTCTTCCAACTCTCTTATCCCCTGCTCCTCCTTAGCCGAAACAGAGATAACAGGTATATCCCCCGCTCTTTTCTTCATCATATCCGCCGTGATCACTGTATCCAGATCTGATTTATTTAAAAGTATAATCGTATTTTTATCCGTGATCAGACGGAGGATCTTATCGTCGTTTTCATCCAGCTCTTTCGAGGCATCTACTACATAAATAATTAGGTCGGCTTTTTTTGCATACTCCTGTGCCCTGTCCACCCCAATCTTTTCAATGACGTCGTCAGTTCTCCGGATTCCCGCCGTATCGATCACATTCAGGCTCAGCTCTCCGAGCTTTACCTGCTCTTCCAGGATATCTCTTGTCGTTCCCTCAATATCAGTTACGATCGCTCTCTCATGCCCTGAAAGAACATTGAGAAGCGAGGATTTTCCTGCATTCGGCTTTCCCACGATAACAGTATTAATTCCCTCTTTCATTACTCGTCCATTATCCGCAGAGCGGATCAAAATCTCAAGCTCGTCGATGATCTCCTCAGCCGAAGATTTCAAAGTCTCACCATATCCGTCTACACTGATATGTTCCGGATCGTCAAGAGCCGATTCAATAAAAGCAGTGTGGTAAATTATTTTATTTCTAATAATATTAATTTTGTTTTTAATATTTCCTTTTAATTGACTGATCGAACTTTGGAGTGCATATTCATTTTCAGAATTTATCACATCGATGACTGCCTCTGCCTGTGACAGATCCATCTTCCCGTTTAAGAACGCCCTCTTCGTAAATTCTCCCGGCTCTGCAGCTCTTGCTCCATTGTTTAAAACAGCCTCAAGAACCCGCCTAAGCACAAACGTACCTCCGTGACAGTTTATCTCAACTGTATCTTCCCCTGTAAATGTGCGGGGAGCTCTCATAACCATTACAAGTACTTCATCTATCGTCTCACTGCCGTCCATGATGTGCCCATAATGAATGGTATGGCTCTCTGACTCTCTTATTTTATTTTTCCCTTTATATATTCTGTCTGCAATATCAAACACTTCATCACCGCTGATTCTGACAATCCCGATTCCTGAATTTGTCATCCCTGTCGATATTGCAGCGATCGTATCCTTCTTCATATAATCACCGCTCCAGTTTCCAATGGTTTCAATTACGTCTTGTCCATTGTACCATAATACCGTTTCATTTTCGCACAGAAAAGGGACGTTTGCAACGTCCCTCTCAAATTTGCTATATTATTTCTTTAATGTAACAACGACTTTTCTGTAAGGCTCCTCACCTTCGCTGTGAGTCGTTACATATGGATCAGACTGAAGTGCTGAATGAATGATCCGTCTCTCATAAGGATTCATCGGCTCAAGTGCAACAGGTCTTCTGTTTCTCTTCACTTTATGAGCGATATTCTTTGCGAGATGCTTCAGAGTTTCTTCTCTTCTTGCTCTGTAGTTTTCTGTATCAAGTTTCACCCTGACGTATCCGTCCTGATGCTTGTTTGCTACCCTGTTTGCCAGATACTGGAGAGCATCGAGAGTCTGTCCTCTCTTTCCGATCAGGATACCCATATGCTCGCCTTTCATATCTACACAGAGAGCTCCGTCCTCATCAATAGAGGAAGTAATCTCTACATCCATATTCATGGCTTTTAATGTATCCTGTACGAATTCTTCTACAGCTTTGATCGTCTGATCTTCTACCTTGGCAAGTTCCTGTTTCTCTTTTACAGAAGCCGGTGTGTTCTCAGCTGTTTCCTCTTTTTCTGCCTTTTCCTTCACCGGTTTTTCTTTTGCAGGTTTTGATTTCTTTTCTGCCGCAGGAGTTTTTTCTTTTTTATCTTTCTTTGGCTGAACCGTCTCTTTCTTCTCAGTATCTTCTTCCGGCTTAAAAGACATTTCTTCTTTAATGATCTCTCTTATATCCGGTTCCGGCTCTTTCTCCTCTTTTCTCCAAGCCTCGATCACAGCCTGCTTCATGCCGATTCCGAGGAATCCGGCGCTGCCTTTTTCTATTACTTCATATTCGAGTTTATCACTGGTAACTCCAAGCTGGATCAATGCTTCTGTGATTGCGTCGTCCAATGTCTTTGCTGATACTCTGATACTACCTTTCATCCCGATTCCTACCTTTCTCATATGCAGCCCGTCTTCACAAGATAAGCCTTTGATGTAAGACTTCCCGGTTTTGCATTCTTTGCGGACTCCTGAGCCTGTCTGATCTTCTCTTCCTTTGCCGGATCAGCAAGCTCTTTTCCTGACTTCGAAGAAGTTCCCACATTTCTTGTACTCTTCGTCGCCATCTTGTTGATTTCTTCTGCAGAAGTTCCTTTTTTCTCCCTCTTCTTCTGAGCTTTCTTGCGGTTCTCTTCGATCATATCTTCCACGCTCTTGCTCTTGAGATACTTATTAACCGCCAACTGCTGTACGCTTCGTACCGCTGCACTGGCCACCCAGTAAAGACCAAGACCTGCCGGAAGTGTGAAACCGAACACAACAGAGATCAGTGGCATCGTATATGTCATAGTCTTCATGGAATTCATCATCGGGTTGTCCGAATCCTGTGAAGATGTTATTGTGTTCATCTGGGAAAGCTTCACACTGATAAACTGTGTCAGACCTGCCAGTATCGGAATGATGACTGCAAGGATAACTCCCACTACAGCTCCCGCCGCAAGCGCATCTTTAAGAAGTTCCCACGGATGAGATCCGATATCGATGCCGAGGAAATTGTTGAGGTGTCCCACTTCCCGAAGCGTCTCTCTCGCCGTATTCTCTACACCCGGCATCTTGTCGATCAGCGCTTCCCATGTACTGTTCTGGAACTTATACAGAGCCGTCATAATTCCGTCTGCCGTAGAGAAATCATACAGAGAAGCCGATGAACCTGCCACGTCTGTGAGTATATCCTTATATCCCGATACAGCCTGTATCTTTTCTACAAGCGGTTCATATACATTTCTTACCTTTGTTACATACTCGGGAATATTCTGGACTACAGGATACAGGCCGAACAGGATCACAAGCTGCATCAGAGACGGCAGACATCCGCTGGACATCTTCACTCCGTACTTCTCGTAGACCATGTTCATCTCTTCCTGCTGCTTCTGCATGGAAACCTGATCTTTCTTTCCCGCATATTTCTTCTGAATCTTCTGAATCTCAGGATTCATCACAGCCTGCATCTTAGAGAATTTCTGCTGTTTGATCGTAAGCGGAAGCAGGATCGTATATACGATAATCGTAAAAATGATAATGCTGACACCGATGTTCTCGATCCCGATCGCGCTCATTACATTGTAGATTCCATTCATGACCTGACCTAAGATCCATGAGATCTGGCTTATGATCGGCCAGTCATAAATTCCTCCGCTGGCTAAAAGCCCATAAACTTCCATTACTTGTCCTCCTTAGGGTACCGGATCATATCCGCCTTTTGAAAATGGATTGCAGCGCAGGATTCTCCAGACAGCCAAAGCGCCGCCTTTTACCGCACCATACTTTTCAATCGCTTCCATCCCGTACTGCGAACAGGTGGGATAATACTTGCATGTACTATATCCCTTAAGACCGGACAGATACTTTCTGTAAAAACGGATCATCCATAACAGGACACTCTTCATCCGCGCCACTTCCTTTTTTCTTTTCAGGACTTCTCATTGTCCTTTATATATATTTTATGAAGTTTTCCGAGGTGGATCAGAGCGCTCTCAATCTCATGGTAAGTTTTATCTTTTGCGCCTGTTCTTCCTATTACAACGATATCATATCCACACCGGAAATGCTCTTCCGACAGTCTGTAACACTCTCTTACAAGCCGTGTCAGATGATGTCTGACCACACTGTTTCCTACTTTTTTGCTCACTGAGATCCCGAGCCTGTTTTTCTCCAGCCCATTTTGTAAAATATACATTACAAGACAGCTGTTTGCCAAGGATCTTCCTTTTTTATAAACATTCTGGAAATCTTTATTTTTCTTTAAAGATTCAGAGAATTTCATATAAAAACCTCTTCCTTATACTTATCTCTGAATAGAAGAAAAGGCCACATATATGCGGCCTAAGCTGATAACTGTTTTCTTCCTTTTGCTCTTCTGGCAGCTAAAACTTTTCTTCCGCCCGGTGTGCTCATTCTTGCTCTGAAACCATGAACTTTAGATCTTGATCTCTTCTTTGGCTGAAATGTCATCTTCATCCCCAATACACCTCCCTTTTTCTGATACTTATAATAAAGTATTCACATGATTAACAACTTCTTTTTGCCTTATCCTAAAAAGACGCGCATTTAATTATAGAGAAAAACCCCCGATAAGTCAAGCAAAATCGGGCTAAACTGATATTTTTTGTTACAGTCCTGAAGTGAAAAGTTTATTTCCACTTTGGATAGACAGAAGTAGATTTTAGCCTTTCACTCATTTCCACTTCCCCATATGCAGCATTTAGTCTTACAC
>CAJFGR010000068.1 GCA_904377845.1 uncultured Ruminococcus sp.
AGTCCTGGAAAAAGATCAGGAGAAAGAGGTCACTGTAGACTTTGTAATGAATGAGACAACGGAAATGAACGCATCTATGGTTATTTCCATGGGAGCGATTGCGAGCATCGAAACTCCTGCATCAATGATCGAACTGTCGGATTTTTCTCTGGTCAGGACAGAGTAAGATACAGCGCGGCAGCGCCGGAATAACGGCTGGAAAAATATTCAGTTGTAAAAACATTATATCTGGAGTATAATACTTGTAGAGTTAACAGAGAAGTTAACCTGGGATGTGCGACAACCCTGTAATTTTGAACCTACATTTGTTTAAACGGGATTCCTATATTTCTGTAATATGTCAGGCCTCCGATATGCAGTGGACGACAGAAAAGCAGATGCGGTTGCCCACCTGGCTGCGGCTAGGACTCAAAATACAGGACCGGACGGCCGCTTTTTGCTAGTACATCGTTACTATTCACAGTAGTTTCAGACTTGACAGCAGACGCGCTGTGCTTGCACAAAAGCACTTGCTGTCAAGTCTGAAACTAGACTGGGAAGCAGTCACCCCACCCACATAAGCAGTCTTAGCCCCGTAAGGGGCGAAACTGAAGCGCGTAAGCGCGACGAGTGGGTATGCGGGTGGGGGCTGTGAATAGTAACAGTACATCGAGCCACAGTCCGGGTCTGCCCGAATATAGGAAATTAGAAGAGCGGTATTATGGAAAAGAGAAAGAGGTTAAAGGACCAGATCATCAAGTTCATAGCGACTGTAAATTCCCACCATACCGGCGCTTATGCGGCCCAGGCGGCTTATTTTTTTGTACTCTCTCTGATCCCTATTTTTCTGTTGCTGCTGACTATGGTACAGTATACGGATGTAACGATGAATGATGTTATGAACGCGGTACTGCAGGTGTTCCCTGACTCTGTTGCACCGTTGATCAGAGGCATTATTTATCAGGTATATATTCAGTCAAGCGGAATGATCCCTATTACTGTGATCGTAGCACTCTGGTCCGCAGGAAAAGGTGTACTGTCTGTCACATCCGGTTTGAACGCGATTTATTCGCATACAGAGACGAGAAATTATTTTTATCTGAGAATACGTGCATCTGTATATACTGTTTTGTTCCTGCTGGCGATTATGCTTTCATTAGTAATCTCGGTCTTCGGAAACAGTATCAGCAGTATGGTATATCAGCATATACCATTCCTGATCAAGGTAGTGGATTTTGTTATGCGGATACGAACACTGGTAACTTTTGTCGTATTGACTGTGTTTTGGGATTTGATATACAAATTCCTTCCGAACAGAAAACATATGGCAAAAACAACTTTGAGAAGACAGCTTCCGGGAGCAGTGTTTACGGCTATCGGGTGGCAGTTGATTTCATTTATATTTTCTATATATCTGGATATATTTACAGGATTTTCCAGTATGTATGGAAGTATGACAACGATTATCCTGATCCTGCTCTGGCTTTACGGATGTATGTATATCATTCTTCTTGGGGGAGAATTGAATGCGCTGCTGGAGCGGTATTTTGATAAAAAGTGAGAAACCTTCTTTAAATATTTGCGGAAACTCGCGGGAGTGATTTATTGACAAAAAATATATTCTATGCAATAATTACATGGATTTAGACTGTGAACATACGTGAGTAAAGAAGATGCAGCGCCCCAGAGACGGAGTGTCATCGGCTGGAAGCATTCCGCGCAAACCTTTTTGAAGTTTCAGTATGGGAGTCTTCCGGCGAAAAGCAGCTGATTCAGACAGTTTGCGTTAAGCCGGATGTTCGTGTAGCAATAATTTTACACAAAGAGAGTGCAGAGCGAGAAAGAAGGGCTCTGAAATAGGGTGGTACCGCGATCAACATCGTCCCTTGTCAAAATGACAGGAGACGATTTTTTTATGGAAAATCAACGGCTTCGGCGGGCGGCTGCCTTAAATAGGAAAGGAGAAGTGTAATGAAAGATAAAATCAACAGTATTTTATCAGAAGCAAAAAACAAGATTTCTGAATCGGCAAGTGAAGGCGAATTGCAGAATGTGAAGAGCGCGTATATCGGCAAACAGGGGTCTCTGAGCCTTCTGATGAAAGAAATCCCGACGCTGGATGTGTCTCTTCGCCCTGAGATGGGTAAACTTCTGAATCAGGCGAAAAATGAGGTCAAGGAACTGATCGATGAAAAGAGGGTGGAGCTGAAGCTCAAAGCTTCGGAAGTATCCCCTGATTTTGACTGCTCTGTTCCGGGAATCATGCCGTCCGGCGGCGGACTCCACCCGATCACACAGATGTGCTATGACCTGAACGATGCATTCCGCTCCATGGGATTTGAGATTTTCGAGGAAGATGAGATCACAAGCGAGATGTATGCTTTTGACAAACTGAACTTCCCTCCGAACCATCCTGCCCGCGAGAGCATGGACACTTACTGGCTGGAAGGACACGACAGCGGAAGCACGAACGAGAAACTCTGCCTGCGTCCGCATCTGACCGGAGGAAGCGTCCGCTACATGCAGACACACAAGCCTCCGTACCGTTTTGTATATCCGGGGCGCGTGTACAGAAATGAGACAACGGATTCGCACCATGAGAGGGCGTTTTTCCAGTATGAAGCCCTTATCGTGGACAAAGATATTACATTTACATCAGGAAAGGTAATGATCCAGAGCATCCTGAGCAAAGTGTTCGGAAGACATGTGCCGGTAAGGATGCGCTCCGGTTTCTTCCCCTTTGTGGAGCCGGGATTTATTTGAGATTGATATGGAGTGTCAGGTATGCGGCGGAAAAGGCTGCAGTGTCTGCAAACATGTGGGCTGGATCGAGGTAATGCCGGGAGGTTCTCCGCATCCGAACGTGCTCAGAGCAGCAGGACTGGATCCGGACGAGTACACAGGATTCTATGTAAA
This sequence comes from uncultured Ruminococcus sp., assembly GCA_904377845.1. Taxonomy (GTDB): domain Bacteria; phylum Bacillota; class Clostridia; order Lachnospirales; family Lachnospiraceae; genus Mediterraneibacter. The sequence continues at coordinate 2,896 of CAJFGR010000068.1, forward strand.
CATCGGTCTGGACCGGCTTGTTATGATGCGTTACGGTGTGGATGATGTGAGACTGTTCCACAGCGCTGATTTAAGATTCCTGAAACAGTTTAGATAAGGAGAGGAAAAATGAAGTTATCATTATCATGGATCAAGGATTATGTGAATATTCCGGAGGATGCGGATCTGAAAAAACTGGCCTACGACCTGACCATGTCCACAGTGGAAGTAGAGGACGTGGAAGATCTTGCACGCCGGTTTGACAATATGCTGGTGGGAGTCATCGAAAAGATCGAACCCCATCCCAATGCGGACAGATTGAGAGTGTGCAAGGTGGACATCGGCGGCGGAGAGATCAAGGATATCGTCTGCGGCGGCATCAACCTGAAAGAGGGGATGCGTGTTGCTGTATCCTGCCCGGGCGCAGTTGTCCGCTGGCACGGGGAAGGCGAACCGGTAGTGATCAAAAATTCCAAACTTCGCGGAGTCGAGTCATACGGAATGATCTGCGCTTCCGATGAGATCGGGCTGGGAGAGCTGTTCCCGGCAGAGCAGGAAGCAGAGATTCTGGATCTGTCTGCGTTCGACGTGCCGGCAGGTACTTCTCTTGCCGATGCGCTGGATATGAATGATATCCTTCTCGAGATCGATAATAAGTCAATGACGAACAGACCGGATCTCTGGGGACATTACGGGATCGCGCGCGAGATCGCAGCACTCTACGACCTGCCTCTCAAAGAGATCAAACCTTTTGAGACAGACGTTCAGTCTGACTTCCGGGTTGAGATTGATGCCCCGGACAGATGTACAAGATACATCGGCGTTGAGATGTCCGGCGTGAGTGTGAAGCCTTCACCGTACAAAATGCAGAACCGGATCTGGAAAGCCGGAATGCGGCCGATCAACGCCCTTGTAGATATCACGAACTATGTTATGCTTGCAGTCGGAAATCCGACCCATGCATTTGACGCGGACAACATCACGGATCACATCGTGGTAAGACATGCTTCCGAAGGAGAGAAACTGCTCCTCTTAAACGACAACGAACTTACGCTCTGCGACGACGATCTTGTGATCACGGACTCCGAGGGACCAGTTGCGCTTGCAGGAGTCATGGGCGGAGCAAAAGATTCCATCCTTCCGAAGACAGAACGTGTCATCTTAGAGGTGGCAAACTTTGAGGCTGCCGGGATCCGGCGCACGGCGCTGCGCTATGATACACGTACAGAGGCGTCTTCCAGATATGAGAAAGCGATCGATCCGGAGAGATGTGATCAGGCGCTTGCCCTTTCCATGCACTATTTCAAAGAACTTTATCCGGAACTGAAGGTGACAGGATTCTGCGACAACTATGTGAAGAAGCTGGAGAGAGCGCAGATCGATGTGAGCCTTGCATGGCTTGAGAAGAGACTTGGAAAACATCTGACAGACGATGAAATCCGGGGCAAGCTTGAAAAACTCGGATTCGAGGTGGAGATCGACGGCGACAACATGCACGTGACTGCTCCTACATGGCGTTCCACAGGCGATATTTCCATTAAGGATGATGTGATGGAGGAAGTTGCCAGAATGTATGGTTATGACAACTTCGACGCCACAGCGTTCACGACTTCCTTTACCGGAGCCATCAACCAGAAGGATAAGAGCCTTGTCAGAAATATCAAGGAGTATCTCGCGATCCGCTGCGGTATGCAGGAGGTGTACACGTATCCGTGGATGAACGATGTGTTTGTAAACGCGGTTCTTCAGAATACGGACGGAATATTGAGGCTTTCCACTCCGCCGGCACCGGATCTGGCATATATCCGTTCTTCCCTGCTTCCGAACCTGTGCGAGGCGGTTGCGAAAAATGAGCGTTATTTCAATGACTTCTCCATTTTTGAGGAGGCTCAGGTGTTCTTTGATAAAAATTACACATCTGTATACGACGAGAAAGAATCGCTTCCGGAGCAGCGCAGACATATCGGGGCGGCTTTCGCGAGCAGCGTGAAAGACATCAATACGCTTTTCAGAGAGGCAAAGGGTGTTCTTGAGTATATGCCGCGCTATACGCATATGGAAGCGTATGAGTTCAGAAAAGAAGAGAAACCAGTGTGGGCTGACAATGTTGTATGGCTCAATATCTATCTTGGAGATGCGAAGATCGGAGATATGGGACTGGTGGCAAAGAAGGTTTCCATGGAGTGCGGTATCAAGAACCTGTCCGTTATGCTGTTCGAATTGGATGCAACAAAGCTGAAACCGCTGGCATCCAGAACGAATAAATTTACTCATCTGGCAGAGTATCCGGAAACAGATTATGATATCTCCATGCTCTTTGACGCAGATGCGTCATGGCATGCTATCTATGACGCAGTCATGGGCAAGAAGAAGGCCAGCGCGCTTCTTAAGGATGCGTCCTTTGTGGATGAATACAGAGGAAAACAGATACCATCCGGAAAGAAATCCGTGACCATCAGACTGACGATCGGATCGAATGAGAAGACTCTGACGTCCCAGGAGATAGAAAACGCTGCAAATCAGGTGATGAAAAAGCTTGGCAAAAAGATGAATGCTGAGCTCAGAACACAGTAAAACAGAAAGAATGATTCAGGCGGGCCTTGTGTGGAATGCATACAGGGCTCGTTTGTCGAAGGGAATAGGTTTACAGTATGAAAACAAGTGATTTTTATTATGACCTGCCTCAGGAACTGATCGCTCAGGACCCGCTGGAAGACCGTTCTGCCTCCAGACTTATGGTACTGGACAAAGAAACCGGGGAGATACAGCATCATGTATTCCGTGATATTATCAATTATTTAAATCCGGGAGACTGCCTTGTGATCAACGACACAAAAGTTATTCCGGCAAGACTGATCGGAGCCAAGGAGGAGACCGGGGCTAAGATCGAAGTTCTGCTCTTAAAGAGAGGTGCGGATGATGTATGGGAGACTCTTGTAAAACCGGGACGCAAGGCAAAACCGGGCACAAGGATCAGCTTCGGCGACGGGCTCCTTGTAGGTGAAGTGGTAGATATCGTAGATGAAGGAAACCGTCTGATCCACTTTGAGTACGAAGGAATCTTTGAAGAGATACTTGACCAGCTGGGACAGATGCCTTTGCCTCCGTATATCACGCATCAGCTCAAAGATAAAGACAGATATAATACGGTCTATGCGGAGCATTCCGGATCTGCCGCAGCTCCGACTGCCGGGCTTCATTTTACACCTGAGCTGCTGAAAGAAATCGAAGAAAAAGGCGTTGATATCGCACGAGTCACTCTTCATGTAGGTTTGGGCACATTCCGTCCGGTCAAGGTGGATGATGTGGAGAACCACCATATGCATTCCGAGTTTTATATGATAAACGAAGAGGCGGCGGAGAAGATCAACCGTGCCAAAGACGGCGGCGGACGTGTGATCTGCGTTGGTACGACGAGCTGCCGTACCATCGAATCCGCGGCGGACGAAAGCGGTCACTTAAGAGCCTGCAGCGGCTGGACGGAGATCTTTATCTATCCGGGATACCGATTTAAAGCACTGGACTGCCTGATCACCAACTTCCATCTGCCGGAGTCAACACTGATCATGCTTGTGTCCGCACTGGCGGGAAAAGAACACGTGTTGGCGGCTTATGAGGAAGCGGTGAGAGAGAGGTATCGGTTCTTCAGCTTCGGGGATGCAATGTTCATCAAATAAATAAAATTCCGATTTTTCGTACCGGTTCAGGAGTAGAAAATCATCTGAAAAGTAGTTAGATACGGAATGATCGACTCACGTATCCGCGGACAGAGGAAAGGTTGATCCCGTCTCCGGTTACAGA
>CAJFGR010000069.1 GCA_904377845.1 uncultured Ruminococcus sp.
TGATCCATGATGTTAGTTCCTCCTTGAAAAAATCTATTGTTTTTTTCAAGTATGGACTAAAACTCAATTTAGTGAAAGGCGAGCGATTTGACGTTTACCGGCGGGTCTCCGCTCCGGCCGGCGCCGGACGCGTGCCACTGGCACGCAGCACCCTGCCGGGCTGATCGCGCAAAAAATCCCGGCAGAGAAAGAGAGAGAGGTGCATCTTTCCCCGCCGGGAGACAGGTATCTGTATTAAACTGTATATCTGAGCGATCTATTCGCTGCTCAACCTGTTATCTCTTATACCTCAAAGATCAGATCGCCATAGGACGGCATCGGCCAGGCTTCTTTGTCCACGATCATCTCCAGTTTGTCAACCGGTGCACGGAGCGCTTCCATAGCCGGGAAGACATCGGAGTGATAGAAGTTCGCCTGTACAGCGCCCTCTTCTTTTGCAGCAGCCTCGTCTGTCACTTTGATCAGCACATCGAGAGCTGTCTTTGTCTCTCCCATAAGAGCTGTCACCTCGTCCAGAGAAGCTTTCTGTACGGATGCATCCCCGCCTGCTGCTGTCACTGCATTTACAGTATCTGCAAGTGTCTTTGTATATTTGATGAATGCAGGCATAAACTGCTTGCTCGCCATATCGATCATAGTACGGGCCTCGATGTTGATCGCTTTCGCATATGTCTCGTACTGGATCTCTGCACGTGACTCAAGCTCTGCTTTTGTAAACACGCCGAATCTCTCGAACAGATTCACGGCCTTGTCTGTCACCATCGCCGGGATCGCCTCTACCATGGAGCGGATGTTCGGGAGACCTCTTCTTGCAGCTTCCTCTACCCATGCTTCTGAATAGCCGTCTCCGTTGAAGACGATTCTCTGGTTCTCTGTCGCATATTTCTTGATCAGGTCATGCACTGCCAGATCGAAATCATCTGCCTTCTCAAGCACATCGCAGGCATCCGCAAACGCCTCTGCAACAATTGTATTCAGGACAATGTTCGGAGATGCGATAGAATCGCGGGATCCTACCATACGGAACTCGAACTTGTTTCCTGTAAACGCGAACGGTGAAGTACGGTTTCTGTCTGTTGCATCTTTGGACAGCTCCGGAAGTGTGCGGACTCCTGTCTCCAGTTTACCGCCCTTTAAGCTGTGGGTAGCTTCTCCTGTACTGATCAGCTGCTCAAGGACATCCTCAAGCTGCTCTCCAAGGAAGATGGAGATGATTGCCGGCGGCGCTTCGTTAGCACCGAGTCTGTGATCATTTCCCGGATCTGCAGCAGATTCTCTCAGGAGATCAGCGTGCATATTAACTGCTCTTAAAATACAGGTCAGCACAAGCAGGAACTGTGTATTCTCATGAGGTGTCTTGCCGGGATCAAGCATATTGATGCCGTCGTCTGTCGTAATGGACCAGTTGTTGTGCTTACCGGAACCGTTGACTCCTGCGAACGGCTTCTCGTGGAGCAGGCACTTCATACCGTGCTGGCAGGCAACTCTTTTCAGCGTCTGCATCACGATCTGGTTGTGGTCTACCGCGATATTAGCCTCCGCATAGATCGGAGCCAGCTCGTGCTGTGCAGGAGCAACTTCGTTATGCTGTGTCTTCGCCGTAACTCCGACTTTCCACAGCTGTTCATTGACATCTTTCATGAATGCCGCAATTCTCTGACGGATTGTTCCGAAATAGTGATCATCGAGCTCCTGCCCTTTCGGCGGCATTGCTCCGAACAGTGTACGTCCTGTATAGATCAGGTCCTTTCTCTGTTCAAACTTCTCAGCGTCTACGAGGAAATACTCCTGCTCCGGTCCTACGGACGGTGTAACTTTCTTAGATGTTGTATTTCCAAACAGTCTTAACAGACGCAGCGCCTGTTTGTTAATTGCTTCCATGGAACGAAGAAGCGGCGTCTTCTGATCCAGCGCCTCTCCTGTGTAGGAGCAGAATGCTGTCGGGATGCACAGTGTTGCTCCCGCCGCATCCTCTCTTACGAACGCCGGAGACGTGCAGTCCCATGCTGTGTATCCTCTTGCCTCGAATGTCGCCCTCAGTCCTCCTGACGGAAATGAAGATGCATCCGGCTCCCCTTTGATCAGCTCTTTACCGGAAAAGCTCATCAGCACCTTACCGCTCGGCAGCGGCGCGGAGATAAAAGAGTCATGTTTCTCCGCCGTAACTCCTGTCAGCGGCAGGAACCAGTGTGTATAATGTGTAGCGCCTTTCTCGATCGCCCACTCTTTCATCTCATGTGCGATGACGTCGGCTGTCTCAAGATCCAGCTCTTTTCCTTCCTCAATCGTTTTCTTCAGATTTTTGTAAACCTTTTTCGGCAGACGTTCCTGCATTACAGTGTCGTTGAAAACATTTTCTCCGAAGATTTCAGCTACGTTGATCTTTTCTGTACTCATATTTGATCCCTTCCTTTTTGTCTTCTTTTCCTTTCCGGGATAACGGCTTATTCTATATTCCGCCGTTTCTGCGCCCGTATTTCAAAGGCTTCCCGGAAATTACTCCGCAGGCTCCGTCGAAAGGCTCCTACGAAAAAAGGGCACTCCAAGCTATCTTGGAACGCCCTTGTTCTTGTCTACGTGTGACAGTATACCTCAATCACTCCAAAAAGGCAAGTAATTTTTGAAAAAACTTTTTAAACTCTAAAATTTAGGCCTGTCCTACAGATCCGAACAGCTCCATTTTTTCTTTTACTTTCGCCATGATTGCTTCTGCGCCCGGTTTCAGGAGTTTACGCGGATCAAAGCCTTTGCCCTCTTTGTCTTTTCCTGCCTCGATATACTCGCGTGTAGCCTCTGCGAATACGATCTGGCACTCTGTATTAACATTGATCTTAGCTACGCCAAGGCTGATCGCTTTCTTGATCATGTCATCCGGGATACCTGTACCGCCGTGAAGTACGAGCGGCATATCGCCTGTCTTCTGCTGGATTGCATCCAGAGTCTCAAAGCTTAATCCTTCCCAGTTGTCCGGATATACGCCGTGGATGTTTCCGATACCTGCTGCCAGGAAATCGATTCCGAGATCTGCAATTCTCTTGCACTCGTCCGGATCAGCGCACTCGCCTTTTCCGATAACGCCGTCTTCCTCGCCGCCGATTGCTCCGACCTCTGCCTCAAGAGACATACCGTGCTCATGTGCAATCTTAACAAGCTCTGTTGTCTTAGCTACGTTCTCGTCGATCGGATAGTGTGATCCGTCGAACATGATAGAGGAGAATCCTGCCTCTACACATTTCAGGCATCCGTCATAGCTGCCGTGATCCAGGTGAAGCGCTACCGGAACTGTGATGTTCAGCTCTTCGAGCATACCGTTTACCATTCCTACAACTGTCTTGTAGCCTGCCATATATTTTCCTGCGCCCTCAGATACACCAAGGATAACCGGTGAATTGCACTCCTGTGCTGTTAAAAGGATCGCCTTTGTCCACTCAAGGTTGTTGATGTTGAACTGTCCTACTGCGTAGTGACCTGCTTTTGCTTTCTGAAGCATTTCTGTTGCTGATACTAACATTTTTCTTCTCCTCCAATTCTCCCTCCCCGCTGCTCCTTTTTTATTATAGCGTAACAGAGTGAAAAATACAATCTAATTTTCTATACGGCTTATCTCAGCGCAAGTCTGAAAGCGAATTTCACGATCCAGACTGCCGCCTTAATAGACCATCTCATATAGAAGCTCAGTATCTTGCCGATCAGAATATACTTCTTCTCTTTCTTCTCACGTTTGCCGGTCAGATAGTATTTAGATATCTGCCAGTACGGACGTTTGCTGACCTGATACAGCTGATATGTACACAGCCATATACTTCTTATGCTGCATCGTATTGATGAACTTTTCCATTCCCTGAACGAATTTGTCTTTCTCTTTCTCATCCCTCAGCGACGGAATCATAGAAACTGTCCCGAGACCATTCAGAACGTCTGTATCTTCATCCGGCTTCTGTGCCTCTTCCATAAATGTCTCGATATCTTCGGCTGTCATCTCTTCCAGCTTCACTCCAGGGAAATTTCCCCTCAGCATATCTGTCATTGTCTGCCCTGCCAATACCGGATTCGCATCCGAACGGACAGCAAGATAAAAGCTGACCGAATTTACTCCGCCCACTATAAAAACTGCCACAGAGGCAGACACGTTGTACATTGCATTATACAGGCTGGTCAGCTTGTCCAGAACGTCTTCCTTCTCATCGAAGACGATCTTCGATATCCTGCACATCCGCAGATTTCTGACGGAATTAATCTCCCGCCAGTTTCTTTCTGTTATAATATCTGCGCGGAAAAAATTATCCAGATACCCTCTGTTCACAAAAACATCTGCTATCCGGAACCCTTTCTCAAGCTTTTCCTTATACTCTACTCTTGCTATTTCCTCTTTAATTTCTACTTGCTCCAGCTCGTACGGAGTCATTTTTCTGACTTCCGGAGTATACATATCATTCATAATTCTGCCTTCCATTTCCCACTGCGAACTTTTACCGATGTGATATGTTCTTTTGTAAAAAACACCATTTTGAATTATATCTCCGCCTGATATGTATTTCGTAAACGTCAAATCCTCCGCCCCGCATAAATCATGCGCCGCTGTTCATTGGCGGCGCTTACTGTAACATTCAGCTGGAAGTTCTTTCGACCATGGCA
>CAJFGR010000070.1 GCA_904377845.1 uncultured Ruminococcus sp.
AGGTATTGTGTACGCACCGTAGAGTAACGCCGGCACTTGGAGCGCGTCTTTTGCGCTCCTATGTACCGCTGCGTTACGTCCCGAGCGAGAGCGGGTGCGTTAACAATACCTGCCTCCCGGCGGATACTTTATCAGTCCGGTAAATCGGAATCTATCTTTTATTTCCCATACAGAACACTGCTACTACTCCCGGACCGGTATGGCTTCCAATGACGGTTCCGATATTATTGATCAGGATATTATTGATTCCCATTTTCTCGCGGACGAGTTTTGCCACATACTCTGCGTCTTCAATACAGTCTCCATGAGTAATCATGACAATATCATTGTCCCAGCCCTTTGACTGCTCTGCTGCCATATCTACGATCTTATTGAGTGATTTTTTACGTCCTCTTTCTTTTCCGATTACCTGGAGCTTTCCGTCATTGTCCATATGTATGATTGGCTTGATCTGTACCAGTGTTCCCAGCACAGCCGTTGTCTTGGAAACACGGCCGCCTCTGTGGAGATGGTTCAGGTCATCTACCGTTACATCATGGCATACATGAAGTTTGTTATCCTCTACCCACTGCGCCAGCTCATTAATCGTCATTCCTTTTGCTTTTTGTTTCAGCGCATGGTGCAGCAGAAGCGCTTCTCCGAGGCAGGCACAGAGAGTGTCTATCACGATCACTTTTGCTTCGGGATACTTTTCTTCAAGCATTTCGCCCGCAATTTTCATACTGTTAAGAGTCCCGCTCAGACCGGAAGAAAATCCAAGATGCAGGATATCTTTTCCTTCCTTTACATATGGCTCAAGTAAAGCCGCCGCCTCTTCCGGATTAACCTGGGATGTGGTAGACATCTTCCCTTCTCTTAATTTTGCAAAAAACTCTTTTGCAGAAAGACCTTCCATATCTGTATAAGTCTCACCGTCAATTGTATATTTCAGCGGAACAACAGGCACATTTCTCTCCTCAAGCCATTCTTTCGGAACATCAACAGTACTGTTCACTGTAATTACATAATCTCTCATCTTGGTTTTCCTCCCTGATTAACTCTTGTTATGATTCCGCGCAGCAGGAAATGCATATATCCGTACGCTAATCTTTCGCTTTATTTATCATAACATTTTTTATACTGTTAAGCAAAATATTTTAACATTTTCTCTAAAATGTTAAATAACAGCCCACACTGCGGCGGACTGTTACATATACTAATTTAATTTTACATTGAGATAATTTCTTCCCGACAATGTCTTATTAAAGGCAAGGCAGCAAAGGACCAGAATACATCCTGCAATAAATCCATATATATCAAACAGTGCAGTCAGAATCAGAAGCATCAGTCGCATAAATTTCAGTGCATAACCGAGCTCAAAATTGGGCTGCGTATAATTTGCCACGGCAACAAATGCCATATAAAGCATAACTTCACTGTTAAACCAGCCGGACTGTACTGAAAATTCCCCCATAACAATACCGGCGATCACGCTGAGGGGTGTACTGAGCATCGTTGGCGTATTCATCGCAGCTAGCCTCAGGCCGTCTATTGATATCTCCAGCAGGAGAAACTGAAAGATCAGAGGAATATTAACTGTATCCCTCACCGCAACAAACTCAAACGCCTCAGGCAGCCATTCCTGATTCTGCATAAAAAGAAGGTAAAGCGGTGTAAAAAATACTGTAGCAATCGTGATGAGCGATCTCGTGACTTTCAGATATACTGCGGTGATTGTCGGAAAATAATAGTCATTCGCCTCCTCAATCATATCCAGTACGGACGTAGGCAGAATCATTGCCGATGGAGAATTATCTACAAGAATAATCACCTTTCCCTCCAGCAGGCAGGCTGCAGCTGTATCCGGACGCTCTGTATATTTAAATTTAGGGAATGGATTAAACCATTTCCGCTTAAATAATGCTTCCGCAAGGCTCTGCTGATTCATGCGCAGATCATCAAGCTGAAGGTTTTCAATTCTCTTCTTCAGGTTGTCAAGCAGCGCTTTATCAACGCGGTCACTCATATAGCAGATCGCAATATCCGTCCGGGAAGACTGTCCGGCTTCCGCCATTTCCATAATAAGATGAGGGTCACGGATTCTTCTTCTCATAAGCGCGGTGTTAAATACAATAGTCTCTACAAATCCATCCCTGGAGCCTCGCAGCGATCTGTCTTTGTCCGGTTCCTCCACACTGCGGGCCGGATAGGTACGGCAGTCAAGTATTATGCACTCCTCATAACCGTCAATAAAAAGTGCCGTGGGTCCTGAAAGGACATTGCGTATAACCTGGTCAAAATCCTCTGCAAGATCGACTTCCACATAAGGAACCAGATTCTGTATGAAACCTTCCGCATCCTCCGGCATATCATTTTCCGTGACAGAAAGAAAAGAGTCCATGATCTTAAGCATGACTTCATCCTTAATGAATCCGTCAATGTAATAGAACACGGACGCTTTTCCTCCAATCATGATATCTCTTCTGATGATGTCAAAGCTTTCTGTCACCGGAAGAATCTCATTCATATATCTGATATTTTCCTCAAATGAGGCGCTTAATTTCTTACTGTTCTTTTCTACCATAGATGCCCTCTCCTTTCAGCACGCCGGCAGCAGCGTTATCTATGGTTAGATTTCCCTTATTCTTCCGAAATATACCCCGCCTTCTTCATCTTTTCAACCACCTGTGCCTGACGCTCTCTGGCCAGTTCCGGGCTGGCCACGGGATTATAATTCGTCGGTGCATTCGGAATTCCAGCAAGAAGTGTGCATTCGTCAAAATTCATCTCTGACGGCGGCTTACCGAAATAACTCCATGAAGCGTCTGCAACACAGAAATATCCGTTTCCGAAAAAATAGAATTCCATATATCCTTTCACGCAAATCACACCGGTGAGTATCAAGATCGCCAGAATAAGAAAAGAACACAGACGCTTTATCCATTTCATAGTATACAAGTACTCCTTTCATACATAGAGTATATCTAGGCGTTTGCGAAACGCCAGAACCCGCATAAATACAGGATTCTTTTTTTAACAAAATAAAACAACTCCTCACTGGTTTATGGTAAAATTGAGATATC
>CAJFGR010000071.1 GCA_904377845.1 uncultured Ruminococcus sp.
GTTAGAAATAACTAACCACACATATTCTATCAAAGAAAAAAGAAAAATTCAATTATATTTTTGACAATCATTCTCAACTGGTATATAATGCGGTTAGAAAAGACTAATCAAAAGGAAAGAAGGCCTGTAAAGTGGGAAGGTATTACAGATTGTCAAAATCAATCACGGAAGAGATGGCTGCAGAGATCCTGAGAGAGGCAAGAGAGGTTAAAAACGTCCGTGAGGCGAAGTTTCTGGAGGATTGTTCCAAAATCCTGGTAGTGACAGAAAAAGAGAACTATCCGGAAGTGATGACCAGGCTTGTCAATATTTTCAGCCGTGTCGGCCGCGGGTGCGAGATCTCTTTCGCAGGCTTTGCAGATCAGGATGAGTAGGAAAAGGAAATTCCTGATCCCGGCAGCCCTTGTACTGATCGGCGTTTCCCTCTGGAACATCCTCCCGGATTATCTGGATAAGCGCGCCTCCTCCCGGACCTATGAAGAACTGAGGGAAGATTATACAGAGGTTCCGGCAGGGGACGATACAGAAAAGAAGAAGGACTGGTGGCTTACAGACGTGCTGATCCGGTTTGACGAACTGAAAGAACAGAATTCAGATATCGTGGCATGGATCCGCTCGGACGATCCGGAAAGTACCGGGATCGATTATCCTGTCCTCTACTCAGGGGATAATGAGAAATATCTGAGAAGAGATCTGTACGGAGAGGAGCATATCGCAGGGAGCATCTTCCTGGAGGGGCTGAACCGGCCGGATTTCACGGACTATTATACGATCATCTACGGGCATAACATGAATGACGGAAGCATGTTCGGCAGCCTGAAGAAATATAAAGAAAAAGGATTCTGGGAAGAAAACCAGTATTTCACTTTGTATACGGAAGACACTGCATACCGGTACCAGATCTTTGCCTGTCAGGAAGCGGTAAACGGCGGGGACGTCTATAAGATCGGCTATGAGCCGGGCGAAGAGTATCAGGCGCTGATCGACGGCATGACCAAAGTAATGACCCTCTCCACCTGTACCGGAAGCGGGTACAGCAGGCGCTTCGCCGTCCATGCCGTTTGTGTAGATGCGCAGGAAACAGCAGGAAACCTTGGCGAATGAAAATGTTTATTGCATATCGAATGGAGGGATGATGTCATGTGCCAGATAGCATTAAGCATACCGGATGAAGTCCTTTATTTATGATACAAAAATGAGCCATGAACAGGTAAATCAGTTTGCAAGGCAGGCAGTGGCGCTTGCTTATTATACACAGAGCGGCGTGTCCATAGGATATTGTTCCCGGATAGCAGGAATGACAGAAGAAGAATTTATCAAATATTTAGGACAAGAAGCCGGAAAGAGTATGGAATAAGGCTATGATAAGCATGTGAAAAGTAACCGCGGAGGCGGTTACTTTTATAGAAGGCGGTTAGTTAAAACTTACCACAGAGAGTTTTGTTAAACCAGCAGGAGGAAGATATGGAAAAACAGGTACATCCGCCCAAGATGGGGGCGATCGGCACAAACGTGCCTAAAAACACAGAGGAAAAGGAAGAGGATTTTCTGGAGACGATATTCAGCCGCTGGCGCAGCGGAAAGACAATGCGTCTGACAGACTTTGCCATTGAAACAGGGGAGAACAAAGCTCATCTGAGAAGTCTGGCAAAACGTCTGGTAAATCATAGATATATCGAGATGACAGAAGACGTGATCACGCTGACGGACATCGGGAAGATCCGGGGAAAAGAGTGCATGGACCGGCACCAGCTTCTGACCCAGTTTTTCCAGATGGTCAGCGGTATGACAGAAGAGGAAGCTGAGAAAGACGCCTGCCGGGCAGAGCATACCATCAGTAGGGCGGCGATGGAGGGGATCACAAATTTTCTGATCCAGGGCGATGTATATGACAGGAGTTATTCCAATATGGATTTGTCCCTTTTCTTTGATCCGGGCGATTACCGCATGGCAATGGATATCTATGAGATCGAGCGGCGCAGCCCCCGGATCCTTGCGAAAGAATGGGATCTTTTTGAACCTTACGCCTGTCTGGAAGTAAAGGACGGCAGATCCCTTTTCCGGCTGAGGCAAAAGGAATCCGGAAACAGGATCAGCCTCTGGTACAGAAACGATAACAGGTGGAAACAGGCTGCCAGTGAAAATGGAGAAAGGGAACCGCTGACCCTGGACTGCAGGGAAATCAATATCCATGTGATCTGAGAAAGGAAAAATGAAATGCCTACAGGAGATAATTTAAAACGGGATGGGAGACCCTCCATGATGCAGATCCGCTGCCTGCAGGAACTGAAGAGGCTGCAGCCGGTGGGCAGAGGGTTCCAGGTGGTGATCGCCGAGAAATGTCATATCTCTGCCCCGGGGATCAATAAAAGCCTGAAAAAGGCCATAGAGCAGGGCCTGATCACAAAGTACTATACATTCACAGAATACGGAGAACAGTGGCTCGGCGTCTATGGACGTCTGGTGGAACGCCTGGAGCGGTATCTGGAAGAGATTCAGATACCGGAATCGGAAAAGGAAAAACACATCCGGATGATGGTGGAGGATATGGACCCGTTCCTGCTGGAATCCATACTTTCCGCAAACGAAAGACAGGTAAAGCCCGGGGACAGGAAATATAAAAGCCTCATGGAAGAGGTGGACTGCAATATCGGTGAAAACAGCGGGATCCGGGTGCGGATCGCAGTATACCGCATGGACAGGAGAGAAAATGGGAAAGACGCCTTTTCCATGGGAAACCGGGCATTTGAGCCGGAGGCGCAGCTGCTGAAAAGAGATGGAAGGGATTGCCTGATCCTGCGCATCCGGGAGATGGAGGCGAGATCCAGGATCGACGGGAGAGAAATGACCGGTCGGATCAGCAGCCTGAAATATGAGCAGGACGAAGAATTAAAGAGGGTAAAGGATCTGACGGAGGAATCCGAAGAAATCGAGATCCCGCTGGAGGCATTCAAAATGCATGTCAGCCCCGGCGGGGAAATAAAAGGCGTGCTGCCGGTCACGGTGACCTGCAGCGTGGGGAACGGGCATATGCCGGAAAGCACCGCTTTGTTGATGTTCTGGATGTAGGCTGCTCCTGAATGGAAAGAAACAAAATTGATTTAAAATGATAAATAAGTTTCAATAAACAAGAAAATAGACGCATAAATAACTAAAATATCTGAAAATTAACCAAGAAGCAATAAAAAACCTGAAAAAAGTTGTTGACAGTGTTGGAATAAAGTGGTATAAAATAATAACATAGGTTAGTGAATACTAACCTTAATAAGAAGAGTCTAACCGCATATAGACGGAATTTTTCTTCGTTTTGTGGTGTTTCGGGAGGAAGATAACGGTGTATGTGGTTTCTCTTTGAAACACCAATTTTTTATTTTTAAATGCCTATATGGCAGGAAAGGAGCATTTTATGAAAAAGCTTTTTAAGAAGTTTGCAGCAATCGGTATGGCGGCTATGATGATCATGGCAATGGGAGTGACAGCATTTGCGGCAAACGAAGATGGAAGCCATGAAGCAAGGTTGTACAAGAATGGAGAATTTGATTCTTCCAATATAGACGATGAAGATACATTCTCTATGGGCAATGGTGCAATCGGAGATGCAGTAGTAACTGTAGATGACGAGGGCAATTATGTTATTGTAATTAATCTTGACGAGAATTTCACGGCATACGGTATGAGTGGTGAACTAACAGCAGTATCTTCGTCGGATTCTAATATTATTAGTACGTCATTGCAGGATACTGATGGAAATGGTATTAATGATACACTTACGATCGTAGCGTCTTCATACACCTTTGGTTCTATAATCAATTTGGATTTTACAGTTGCAGTTTGGATTATGCCGGTTAGTTCGTCTGGCGATCTTGTTATTTTTGAATAACCTTGATCAGCGATCAAGAAAGCCATCGCTCTGCGGTGGCTTTCTTAGGCTAATACAGAAAAAAGGGGACTTATTATGAAACATATTTATAAAAAAACTCAAAGTTTTTTTGCTATACTCCTTGTTATTTGCTTGTGCACAAATAGTTTTATAAATGTATTTGCGGAAGAAAGTAAAGCTGCGACCTATGAGATTACAGTAAATGAAGTAAAGAATGGACTTTTGAGCGCAGATAAGATGACTGCGGGAGAAGAAGAAACCATAACCCTTAGTGCAGAACTGGAAGAAGGGTATGCCCTTTATGCATGGAGCTGAAATTGTAGAATTGATGAATCTTCTGGATGAGATTGATGCCATGGATCCTACACTTTATACAGAAGAAAGTTGGGACAATCTGTCGTCGGCAAGAGAATCTATAAAGGATCCGACACAGTTAGGAAAATATGCTTCTATGATGACAGAAAGGCTACAGTCGCTTATAGATGAACTGATACTTGTGGATAAAACTGCGACCTATGAGATTACAGTAAATGAAGTAGAGAATGGACTTTTGAGCGCAGATAAGATGACTGCGGGAGAAGAAGAAACCATAACCCTTAGTGCAGAACTGGAAGAAGGGTATGCCCTTTATGCATGGA
>CAJFGR010000072.1 GCA_904377845.1 uncultured Ruminococcus sp.
AGCTGGCATCTCATGAACGGCGGAACCATCCTCTACTATATTGGGCTAATCCTTCTCTTCTCCCTGCAGAGTGCCATTCTGTCAGTGATTCTGGAATGGAAACGCCCGATCCGCAATTGGAAGACAGAAAGTGATCTCTGGCATAATCCGCGAAAATATATCGTTCCTCTGATCATGCTGATACTGGCGTCATTTATCAGCACATGGGCGCCAACAATTTGGATATGGCTTGCATTGCTGTTAATCGAGTGCTGTGTATTACTGTATTTTACAAGGAGAGATTAATCTAACACACTACTGCCTGCTGTATTCATATAGTTAACTTTTAAAAAGTAAAGTATAATCGCAAGACCAAGGCCAATCCCCAGGCTCCCCTTCTGCAGAAAGTCAGAAATTCCGAAACAGATGGAAGCAATCTCTATCTGTAAAGGGCATAAACCAAATAAAGCAGGAGGATTTCTTTCCATGGAATATCCTCTCCCACTGCATAAATGGAAATAAGGGAGATGGTCAGTACAGCAGCATTGAGGACCAGGATCTGGAGAAAAAAAGCTGTAAGTTTACCGCTCAGGATCCAGGTCCGGCTGACTGGATGGGGAAGAAGAAATTCTGTTGTATGTCCCTTTTCCTCTTCAGACAGCATCGAGCCCCGCACATGGCAGCGTACAGAGCTCCTCCAAGTCCAAGGATATTACCGCATTCAATGGCGTAGAAACCGGTCAGTGTGCCGAAGCTTACCTGATCCATGCCAAAGGCAGCACTGAAATTCTCCATGGCCGGAAAAACATCACCGACCTGATCCATCTCTCCCTTCATCTCTGGGAACAGGAAGATGCATACCGCGAAGAGAAATCCGATGGATGCAGTCCATATGTTCAGGCTTAAGCGGCCCTGCCGCAGTTCGTGTCTGAAGATTGTCATTACTTCTCAACTCCTTCCGTATAATAGTGAAGAAAAATCTCTTCCAGATCCGGTTCGGATATAGTAAGATCCATGAGCTAATGCCTGCTAAGCCTGGACAGGAGCAGATTGATATCGCCACCGTACAGAAAACTGACCGTGTCACCAGATATCTGCAGATCTCGTACATCCTGCAGACCGGAAGGATCAAAAGTTCCCCGGACAGTTGCCTGTTTTGCATTTGTACGTGTCAGTTCTTCCACACTTCTGGAGGCAATAATCCTTCCTCGTATAATCGCGGCCCGGCTGCAGAAACGCTGGAGTTCGGAGAGAATGTGGGAAGAAAGGAACACCGTCATACCCTTTTTGTTTCTTTCCTTCAATATCTCAAAGAATTCCCGCGGCATCAGGGGATCCAGTCCCCCAGTTGGTTCATCCAGAATACAGAGCAGTGGAGCATACTGCAGGGCACAGACAACAGCCAGCTTCTTCCGGTTTCCAAACGAAAGTTCGCTGATCCGTCGGGAAGGATCCAGCTGCAGGCGCTCGCACAGGTCAGCGGATGCCTTCCGGCAGTCTTTCCGGCGTAGGACCGCCGAAAGCCGGATCAGGTCCCGTCCTCGCATATCCGGATAGAAACTGCTTCGGAAGGAAGATACCCTGTTACAGACAGAATCTGTTCTTTATCTTTTAAAATATCCTTCCCAAGTATCTTTGCACTGCCACGGATTTTATGAATCATTCCCATCAAAATACGAATGGTTGTGCTTTTCCCGGCACCGTTCGGTCCGATAAATCCATAGAATTCACCCTCATGTACCTCCAGGTCAAGATCAATGATCCCCCTGGATTTGCCGTAAAATTTCGTAAGACCGTCTGTCTGTATCGCGTTCATCATTTATCCCTTCTTTCTCAGATATATTTTCTTCCAGAATGCGATCATTTCCCGGAAATCCGCTTCTATTAAACCCCTTTCTTCTGAAGTTCCCACAGATATCCCTCTGAGACAAGATACATTTCCCGCTTCATAGCGGCTGCCTTCGCGTTTCTGAAAGGTCTCATGATTGAACTTATAGCGCTTATCCGTAACGCCCTTCTTGAGTTCCGGGAAGGAGTAATACGTTTTGTTCCTACATCGGACGATGATGGCGGTAGTGATCTTACCGACCGGGCCTTTTACGGATGGTTTCTGCTTCGGTTCTTAACGCCGGCGGGAATGATCGCAGTCATGTAATGTGAGCCCAAAGCCGCATAATCATCGGTCAGGACGATCTCTCCTTCCTTTGGATGAGACACAACACAGGTCTTAAGATTTAATGTAAAGGAACTATTAATGTAAAGCAAGTAATTGAAATAGCTAAAAATCATAGATTTATGGTGTTTAACTTTACATTAATAGCTCATAATGGAA
>CAJFGR010000073.1 GCA_904377845.1 uncultured Ruminococcus sp.
GGACATAGTAATGAATCCTCTCTTTCGTATTGATTTTAGTATATCAGATTCATTAAAAATTGTCCGAAAAAGTGTCTTAATTTATGAGACCATTATAGATAGCACCATTGCTCCTTCACACCCCATGAATAAGTATGTTTGTTGATATCTTCCGGCTCTCCCCATGTAGAATTTAAAACCTCTTCTGATGTCATACCTATTTGAGGCTTTTCTTTAGGCGTTTTAGAAAATTCTCCCTTTGTATATTTCAAAATAATTGGATCATATTCCGAAACTCCTAAATTAAACTCTTCGACTAATTGTCCGTTTTGATTAAAATAATATTTGTTTTCTGAATCATCTTTAAATACGCTTTGAATTGGATTACCCGAATTTACAAGTAAAGAGTCTTTATTTATTTTATAAGTTTTGTAAGCATTATTATCTTTATCATAATTTGTAATAGTCCACCCTTTAATTTCAACATTCGTTGATAAACCAACCCAGTCACCTTCAAACATAGTCATTATAATTGCTTTTTCTCTATAAGTTTCAATGTCGTACTCTTCTTGTATTGGTACTAAATACTCCAATGCCTCATCAAAATTTCCATTTTCGTAATTCTCAATACCCAACTGATAATAACACTCCTTTAGATATTTATAACTCTCTTTATATTCCTCAAGCTTTTCAAACCTATTCTTAGAAGATTCTAATTTAGATTCATCCTGCATTTCTACAATTGCGATCTGATATTCGCATTCCAAAATATTATCTTTACTTTTTTTATAATCATTCAATTCATTGAAAATTTCTAATGCCTCTGAATACTCTCCTTTTTTCATTAATTCATTCGCTTGTTTGTAATTATATTCGGGCAAATAAATATTTTGATACAATAGTACTCCAACTACCACTATAATAAAAACAACAATTCCTAAAATAGCTAATTTCTTTTTCATTACTTTCCCTCCCACATATTTACTTTAATAAATATATTTTATGTTATCGTCGCCCTCAATTCAACATATATCTTCATTATATCGAAGATATTCTAATAAAAAAATAGGTTATATGCTAATACTAACTTTATTAAGGAGCATATAACCTATGATTGATTACTCTCCATTCTGGAGTACGTTGGAAAAATCGAATGAAAATTGGTACACTCTAACTCAAAAGTATCATATATCCCACAGTACACTACACAGATTAAAGCACAATAAAGATGTATCAACGAAAACTCTTAATGATCTGTGTCGCATTTTAAATTGTAGGATTGAAGATATCGTTAAATATATTCCATCTGATGAAGACCAAATGTTATAGACTCCTGCTGCCATTGCCGTTTTTGTAAGGCAGCAGGATTTTTTATGACACTTTTTTATGCTCTTCTTTTTCAAAAGTTTTTGTAAAGTAATCAATATATTTTGATTCTCCAAATATTTCTCGATGTAATTCAAAAGCCTTTTTTGCTTCATCAAATTTTTCAGTATTTCCATTAGGTAGCCTTCCAAATCTTTTTTCCCTGTAAATATAGGACGAATATTTTTTCTCTAAAAACTTCTCCATTTTTTCTTGAAATAATTCTTTCAATTTTCTTTGATAATACTGTTTTTCTTCAAAAGAAAGTTTAATTGACTCTTTGACTATAATATCCCATGCCTTATATATTCCCTGCCATCCCAAAATACGATATATAATTTTTTCCACTTCTGGAATATCCTTTCCCTTTTCACGTTCACTAGTATATTGATAATTTCCTTTAACACCATAATAGTTGTGAAGACATTGTTTGATATGGTCTATTGCCTGTGTCATACACTCATCTGCTCGAACTCTTTCTGTAGATTGTATTACATTTCCAACAAATGCCTTCACATTAACTCGCGTATCCTTTCGTATGCAACATTTAGCAAAATCTATTACTGTAACATTCTCATCATATATACCTATGGTTTCAAGGCTTTGCTTAAACATATCCCTTGTTAAATCTTTTCTATTTAGAAATTTTAAAACATCCCATAATGTTACTTTATCCCATTCAATTTTTAAAGCCAAATTCTCATATTTATTATCAGGTGAAACCATATATATTTGATTTGGATTTCCACCAACTTTCTTACAAGGAGAAGGTATAATCCCTTTTAGAAACATTGATAATTTACATTGGTAAGCAGTACCGCCTTTCATGCTATAATCCATACCAAAAATTCTTTGAACGATTTGCTCTGATGTCAAAATTGCTGTTCCATAATCTTGCATAAGCGGAACAATATAATCTATATATTTATGATTATTTCCACCCTTATTATTTCTCCTTCCATCTTGTTTTTCTTTCTTTTCATCATAAATTTCCGTTATTCTTATCTCATAAGCATTTCTGCCAGTTTTCTCATAATCAAGATATTGTTTTATATAGTTTACATATGACTCCTTATTTCTTCCCCCGCTAATTTGATTTAATTCTAATAACATCTTAATCAAGTTACGTTCACTCTTAAATACTTCACCTATATGAATATTAATGATATTCTTTTTAATTAACTGCTCTTTTTTATCCATACTTCTTTTCTAAAGTATGTTACTTTTTAAAACCATGTAGTAAATATTTAATATACTTATTTTTAATTTGTAACACACTTTCCCCTTTCCTTTTTATTTTTTTATGGCATGCCGCTCCTATTCAGTCGCGGCTAAAATTCAAATTATCCATTTATTGTCTGATATACTTCACAAATTTATTTAAATACATACATTTTGAAGAGTGGTTTACGGCTTGTCCGTCAAAGCACTCGAAAAAATACTTTATGTTTTTAAATGAATTTTGAATTATATCAGACAAAGATTTAATTTAAATATATTTATATAAGACTGCGTAGCTTGCAAAAGCGAAGCAGGATTATTAAATTATTTAAATTAAATCTCCCCTAAAAGGCATTGTATCAGCTACTATCTATTTTCATCTTCTTCATCCCCTCACTTTTTGATATTACCCCGGTTATTAAATACATTAAAATCATTATTTTCCTTTCTTTCTGCATACTGCTCACATAAGCTCTGTAAAAATTTTTCTTTGATATACTGATACAGTATGATAATAAGTATTTTTAGCCTGTCATTCTATTTTTACTCCTTTCATTTTCTAAATTTCATACAGTAATCGCATATCCTCTCCCTTGCTATTCCATACCCCTAATCTTTATCTTTTTAAGCCGTATAATCAGCTAGAATCCATTTTTCTTTGTTCCATGATATTTTTATCTCCTTTCCATATAAATCGAAAATAATCCATTTATTCATTCAAATTTGTATTAATTATTACCATTCGTTCTAATGTCTTTACTTGTTGTAAAACAGCTTTTAATGCCAGTTCTGATTCAGTATTCCCATCCATTACAAAACACTTTTCAAACATCAAAACAGTATTCTTTATAATTTCAATTTGCATTAATATTTTCTCTTCTCTATTTTCAAGAACTGACATATTACATTCTCCTTTTTTAAAAATAAAAGGCGTTAAACCAATAGACAGAATATCTCCATCTAAATGATTTAACGCCTTTTCCTATTACTTCCTCTCTCGAGGGTTAGCAGTCCCCAGTATATATCAGTTATTATGATATATACAAGACATTACGGTTTTATAACGGCTATTCAATTTTTATTTTCCATTGAACAATTCTTTCTATATACACCCGCCTTTCCGTACACTATCTATTTTTAAAGTTCTACTATAATATTTCATCAGACATTCTCCTTAGATTAAAGTCATCTGTTTCTATCAATCTGTCGTAATGCGTATTATACCACAAAACCCAATATTTTTAAAGTCCCCCAATTCCTCGCCATTCATAATACAAATAGCTCTAAATGCCTATAATAAGCCTTTAAAGCCATTTTATATAATCAGTCTATAATTATTTCACATTTCCCTTTAGAATTGATTTTTTGTTTAAAAAGCATTATTTTTTTTATTAATTTCAGAGCAAAAAATTCTTACCAGTGTGAAACATCAGAAAAACAAATTATAAATTTTTTATAAACTTTTATTTTCCATATTCCATATCTCTTTTTCTAAGTCACTAATTAATATTTTTAATACCGACATTGCTAATTCTGCTTCTGTATTATGTGTCATAGAGAAAACATCTTCTAACAATGTAAGAAGGTTCGTGATTAACTCTGTTTTTATTAATAACATATCTGTTTTATCGTTTGGCATAAATAAATCTCCCTTACATCTTAATGCTTTCTTTTTTGAATTCTCTTAGAATATTGAATTCTTCCACATCTCTTTTTATATCGCAAGTAAGAATATTCAAATAATTCTGCGTGATAGCTAAACTAGAATGAGATAATATTTTTTGTAATGTCACGATGTTACCGCCCATCATAACCCATTTCTTAGCGAAAGTATGCCGGAATCTATGCATACCAGTCTTTTCAACCCCTCTATCTTTATTATATTGCCAGATTTCATGATATACGGTACTTTTCACAAGTTGTTTCCCGTAAGCATTACAAAATAAATAATCTTCTGCTTCTCCTCTTCTATATTTCAAATACTCTTGTAAAATTTTTACTATATCTTTGTTTAATGGTATTATCAAAGGCTTTCTGTTTTTTGTTACATTAATATTTACTACTTCATTTTCAAAATCAACATCTTTGATTTTAATATTAATAAGACTATGTTGCCGGATACCCGTAGATAAAAGGAAATTAATGATTACCCAACTTTTATATTCTGTAAAATTACATTGCTTAAGATTAGGCTTTTTCAACAATCTCTTTAATTCTATATCAGTATATGTTTCTACTGGCTGTTTATCTGCTTTTGCCAGCTCAATTTTAAATGTTGGCAGATATTCGCATTTCATAAAAAAATACATCAATGTTTTTAAATCTCTGACATATGTATATAGACTTACATCATTCATATTAGAGTTATCTCGGAGTGCAATAATAAATTCCTGTACTGTTTCCTTACTCATATCTTTAATATACATATCTGCATCCAGATATTTAAACATCTGTTTCATGGAATCTTTATAGTGTTTTATTGTACCATCTCTCAAATTTCTAGCCTTACAATTAATCAGATATTCCTCACAGCCTTGCTCAAAAGTAATGTCATTTTCTACTACCATTTTGATTTTTTTCATTAGATTTTACCCCTTTCTGAACACAAAAAAATTAGACACGTCATAAGCATTTTGCTTAAAATAACGTGTCTAACTTTTATTTCTTAAAATCTAATGAATCAAACCATTAAAATCTTAGAACTTGCCAGCTTTAGCTGCTTCCTCAATGGAAACTGCAACTGCAACAGTCATACCAACCATCGGGTTGTTTCCTGCACCGATCAGACCCATCATCGTCCTGTACCACCGCCGGATGCAACTGAGAAGTATTTCTTTCCTGCATCTACACACTCTTTCTTGTATGTACCTGCTACCGGATGCTGGAAACGTGTCGGGTTTGTTGAGTTACCTGTGATGGATACGTCAACGCCCTCTTTCCACATGATTGCAACACCCTCGCGGACATCATTTGCACCATAGCAGTTAACTTTGGAACGAAGTCCGTCAGAGTAAGCGATTCTCTGTACTTCTTTGAGCTCGCCTGTGAAGTAGTCATACTCTGTCTGTACATATGTGAATCCGTTGATTCTGGAGATGATCTTAGCTGCGTCTTTTCCAAGACCGTTCAGGATAACACGAAGCGGTTTTTTACGAACTTTGTTTGCTTTCTCTGCGATACCGATAGCACCCTCAGCTGCTGCGAATGACTCGTGTCCTGCAAGGAAGCAGAAGCAGTCTGTGGACTCTTCAAGGAGCATCTTACCAAGGTTTCCGTGTCCAAGACCTACTTTACGCTGATCAGCAACAGATCCCGGAATACAGAATGCCTGAAGTCCCTCTCCGATTGCAGCTGCTGCATCAGCAGCGTTTCTGCAGTCTTTCTTGATTGCGATCGCTGCGCCTGTGATGTAAGCCCAGCATGCATTCTCAAAGCAGATCGGCTGAATGCCTTTGATCTGATTGTAAACGTCCAGTCCGGCATCCTTTGTGATCTTCTCTGCCTCTTCCAGAGAAGCGATACCGTAGCTGTTTAAAACTTCATTGATTTTATCAATTCTTCTTTCATATGATTCAAATAAAGCCATTTATATATCCTCCTGATTTATTTACCATTGTTGAGATTTTCATTTCAAGATCTGCGATTACTCTTTACGCGGATCGATGATCTTCACTGCATCATCAACACGGCCGTACTGTCCTTTTGCTTTCTCCCAAGCATCGTTCGGTGTATCGCCGTTCTTAACGAAATCTGTGAATTTTCCAAGGTTTACGAACTGGTATCCGATGATCTCATTGTTGTCATCAAGAGCGATTCCTGTTACATAACCCTCTGCCATCTCAAGGTAACGAGGACCTTTTGCAAGTGTTCCGTACATTGTACCAACCTGAGAACGAAGTCCTTTTCCAAGATCTTCCAGTCCTGCACCGATTGCAAGTCCGTCTTCGGAGAATGCACTCTGTGTTCTACCGTAAACGATCTGAAGGAACAGTTCTCTCATTGCTGTATTGATTGCATCACAGACAAGGTCTGTGTTCAGTGCCTCTAAGATTGTCTTGCCGGGAAGGATCTCAGATGCCATAGCAGCGGAATGTGTCATTCCTGAACATCCAAGTGTCTCTACCAGCGCTTCCTGAATGACGCCTTCTTTTACATTCAGTGTCAGTTTACATGCTCCCTGCTGAGGTGCACACCAGCCTACGCCGTGTGTAAAACCGGAGATATCTTTGATCTCTTTTGCTTTTACCCATTTCGCCTCTTCCGGGATCGGAGCTGGTCCGTGATTCGCGCCCTGAGCCACCGGACACATCATTTCTACTTCATGTGAATAAATCATGTTAAAACTCCTTTCAATATGTATGATTTTCTTCGCATATGACGCGAGACTTTCCGCTGCCTGATGCGGTATCTATCGTCTGCCCCATATATGGTTTATTTTCTCATAATTTACATCATTCGTCAATCTCAGGCTGACAAGTTTTTCACAAAATTGTTAGAGTTCAGCCATGAAGCTGACCGGGAAAGAAAATCATGCTCGCATGATTTTACGAGCGCGTCGCTTCATGAGCTGAGCGCCCGTCAATGAGTAAAACAGCGGCGGCAGCCGCAATAAGCACGAAGTGCGGTTTTACGAATGGCGCGGGCTGAACTGTTACAACAACTTTACATCCCGCCGTGTGTGAGCACCTGGCGGTTCTTCCAAATATAATCAATCAGTGAAATAATCGTAAGTGCCAGGGCGATCCAGATCAGGATCTCACCGATGAGATCGAACACGCCGCCAAAATCCGCGATCAGCACGATGATCATTGCCATCTGGAATACAGTCTTGAATTTTCCCCAGTAGCTTGCCGCAATCACAATCCCGCTGTCAGAGGCAACGAGACGGAAACCGCTGATGATAAACTCCCTTGCAATAATGACAATGACAATGGCTGTATTCAGCTTTCCGGACGGAATCAGACAGATCATGGCCGAGCAGACAAGCAGCTTGTCGGCCAGCGGATCCATAAACTTTCCAAAATTTGTCACAAGATTATATTTACGGGCAATCTTCCCGTCCAACATATCAGTCAGGCTGGCGATGACAAAGAGCGCAAGGGCAATCCACTTGTTTGCAGCTCCGCCTACATCGGTCAGCATAAAAAACACAAAAAACGGCACCATGATAACTCTAAGAACAGTCAGTTTGTTTGGCAAATTCATAATAATTCTCCTATCAGATCATAATCTACAGCCCCGGTCACTTTCACTCTCGCGAAATCACCGGACAACAGTTCCTCGTCTGTGTGCATCCCGGTAAGTTCTGCCTACATATGCATTTTCATCAGCCACTTTACCCTCGATCATCACGAGCACTTCCCGTCCCACCATATCCTGGGCATTATCGAAAGCAATCTCCTGCTGGAGTTCCATCAAATCCGCCTGACGATCAAGCTTTACTTCCTCGTCGATCTGATCAGGCATCTCTGCCGCCGGCGTATCTTCTTCCGGTGAATACGTGAACACCCCGAGACGGTCGAACTCCATTTCGTCCACAAATTCCATCAGTTCTTCATGCTGTTCTTTCGTCTCTCCCGGAAAGCCGGTGATCAATGTTGTACGCAGACAAATGTCCGGGATCTCCCTTCTCAATTTTCCTATGATATCCACAAGCTCCTGTTTTGAAGTTCTTCGTCCCATTCTGCCAAGTATCGTATCATTGGCGTGCTGGATGGGCAGATCGAGATAGTGGCAGATCTTCGGCTCTTCTTTCATCACCTGGATCAATTCATCTGTGATCTCTTCCGGATAGCAGTAAAGAATGCGAATCCAGCGAATCCCAGGAATTTTGCATAGATTTTTCAATAAAATGTGGAGAGAGTTTTCTCCATAGATATCTTTCCCGTAAAGCGTTGTCTCCTGGGCTACAAGAATCAGTTCTTTCACGCCCTGGTCTGCA
Organism: uncultured Ruminococcus sp.; assembly: GCA_904377845.1. GTDB lineage: Bacteria > Bacillota > Clostridia > Lachnospirales > Lachnospiraceae > Mediterraneibacter. The sequence continues at coordinate 8,507 of CAJFGR010000073.1, forward strand.
AGCTCCTGCGCTTCCTTCAGAAGATGCTCCATGGGAACGCTGCGGAAGTTTCCGCGGATTTTCGGGATAATACAGTAGGTGCAGTGTTTATCGCATCCTTCCGCGATCTTCAGGTAGGCAAAATGTCCGCCTGTGGTCACAAGCCGCTTTGTATCCGGCAAGGGCAGCGCATCCAGATCTGAAAGGATCACCTCATGCTGCCCTGCAAGAGCTGCGTCCACGGCGTCGAGTATTTTGTCATATGCAGTTGTTCCCAGCACCTCGTCTACTTCTGGAATCTCATCTATAATCTCCTGACGGTAACGCTGGGCAAGACATCCCGTCACGATTAACGCCCTGATCTTACCCTGCTTTTTGTATTCTGCCATTTCCAGAATATTCTGGATACTCTCCTCTTTCGCATCGTGAATAAAGCAGCAGGTATTGATTACAATGACGTCAGCCTGATTCTCATCGTCCGTCATTTCATACCCTCTCGATGCCAGAAGTCCCAGCATCACCTCTGTATCCACAAGATTCTTATCGCATCCGAGAGAGATAAACAGTATCTTCATATATTAACCTCCGGTTATATTTATCTGATGAGTCTCGCAATCACCGGAGATGCCAAAAGGCACACTCCGGGATTGTAAGCGGTCGCTATCGTAAAAAAGGCAGATACCACTTGTGCATCTGCCCTGTCTAACTTATTCCTCTTCTTCTGCTTTCTCGGCCAGTATTTTTAATTTTCCCTGATTCAGCTCATCGATCGCAATAGAGAGCGGTTTCTCTCCATCCTTTGCATCCACAAGTGGAAGATCCCCTGCAATGAGCTGTCTGGCTCTCTTTGCCGTTGCCATAACAATAGAGTAACGGCTGTTAACAATCTTTGTATCGCCTTCCTCGACATCTTTGTTTACTACTTTCATCAAATCTGTGTAAGACGGGTGAAGCATAATCTAACTTTCTCCTTTCATTAATGGCGCCATGCCTTTTCATAACATAACGGTATACTCACTTTCAGTGTCTCAGTCTTTCAAGATCTTCTTTTATCTCTTTCATGAATTCACAGTTGCGTGAACTTCTTCGGTGTTCGCTCCGGATAATGGAATGCATCTCTTCAACACAGTCTTCCAGATTGTCGTTGATGATCAGATAATCATAATTCTCCATTCCCTCCGCCTCTTCACAGGCGCGGTTCATCCGGGATTCGATCACATCCATTGTCTCTGTTCCTCTGCCCACAAGTCTCTTCTTCAGTTCTTCTGCGCTCGGAGGCGTAACAAACAGAAGCAGCGTATCCGGAAAGAGCTTCTTTACATTAAGGGCTCCCTGAATCTCAATCTCAAGAATCACGTCTTTCCCTTCATTCAGCTTCGTTTCCACATAATCACGCGGTGTACCGTAATAATTTTCCACGTACTTAGCATACTCTATCAGTTCACCTTTGGCAATCATTTTTTCAAATTCATCTTTCGAAACGAAAAAATACTCTCTGCCATCAATTTCACCTTCCCTTGGCGAACGAGTTGTCGCCGAGATCGAAAGCGCATATGTATCCGGATAACGCCCCAGAAGCTCTTTCATCAGCGTTCCCTTTCCTGAACCGGAAAAACCGGATACAACAATCAATATTCCTTTTTCATTCATGCCCATCCCTCTTACTCTATATTCTGAATCTGTTCCCTGATCTTCTCGATCTCTGTCTTCAGGCTGATTGCCCGGTCAGATACTTCGATGTCATTTGCCTTGGACAGGATTGTGTTTGCCTCCCGGTTCATCTCCTGCGCGATGAAGTCAAGTTTTCTCCCGATCTCATCCTGTTCTTCCAGCGTATTCCTCATGTGGCTGATATGGCTTTTGAGCCTTACGACTTCCTCATCCGTGCAGATCTTATCGGCAAAAAGGATGACCTCTGCCGCGATCCGTCCCTCCTCAATCTGTGAATCAGCCAGAAGTTCTTTCATCTTATCTTCGAGTTTTGCCCGGTACTCGGCAACGATCTGCGGGGAGCGTTCCTCGATAAACCCGATCTGTTCGCTTAAGAGATCTAATTTGGAGAGGATATCTTTTTTCAGATTTTCTCCTTCTGTCTGCCTTGTCTCAACAAACTGCGTGAAAGCCCCCTCCAGTGCTTCTTTCAGACCGTTCCACAGTTCTTCTTCATCTTCACTTTGCTCTTCCATAGTAAATACTTCCGGATAACGGGAAAGCGTAGAAACTCTGACGTCATTTTCCAGACCGAATTCTTCCTCCATCTGCTTTAAATATTTCAGGTATTCTCCTGCAAGTGCCGCATTGTATTTCACAGACACCTGAGCCTGGGAAAGATCTTCATAGGTAATAAAGATATCCACCTTTCCTCTGTTTGCATAGGACTTTAAGAGAGATCTTATAGCAGTCTCGAAGAAATTCAGTTTCTTCGGCATCCGGATATTCACATCGAGATAACGGTGATTCACGCTCTTTAGCTCCACCGTAAACTTCCTTGAATCTTTCTGAATCTCACATCTGCCGAAACCGGTCATGCTCTTTATCATGTCAAACCATCCTCTGTTACTAATATAGTCTTAGCCCCGCAGCGCGGAGTAAATCTATAATATTATACCTTCTTGTACCGGAACGGTCAACAGTTAATACTGACATCAGATGACTGAACTGTTTCTCCTGAACTGTTTCTTAGTACCAGCGCACCATCGGCAGGTCGTTGTTGATGCCTTTTGTCATCAGGATCTGATGGATATCAATAATACCATTGTGGAAAGTTGCTGCGCAGGCCGCCAGATAAAGATCCCACATACGGATAAACTTCTCATCGAACATCTTCTTCACTTCGTCGAGATGTTCCAGATAGTTCTTTCTCCAGCAGCGCAGTGTCCTGTTATAGTGAAGTCTCAGGTTCTCAATATCCATTGTATGGAAATCATGCTCTGCCATTGCATTTACCATCTCCCGCAGACTCGGAACCGTTCCGCCCGGGAAGATATATTTCTTGATCCAGGCATCACCCGGATGCTCTTTCAATGCGCTGATGAAGTGTAGCAGGAAAAGTCCGCCTTTCTTCATCACCTGATCCGCACACTTGAGGAAGAGATCATAGTTGTCCCTGCCCACGTGTTCTACCATACCTACGCTGACCACACGGTCGAACTGTCTGCCAAGTTTCGGAAGATCCCGGTAATCCATAAGTTCTACATCTACATAATCCTCAAGTCCTTCTGCCTTGATCCGGTTCTGGCACTCTTTGTACTGCTCTTCGCTCAGTGTGATACCCGTGCCGTGGACTTTATATTTCTTTGCCGCCTCGATCAGAAGAAAGCCCCAGCCGCATCCGATATCCAGAAGCGACATTCCTTCCTTTAGATAAAGTTTCTTCAGAATGTAATCCACTTTATTGACCTGGGCCTGATACAGAGTGTCATCCTCATGTGCAAAATAACCGCAGGAATAGCTCATTGTCTCGTCCAGCCACAGTTTATAGAAATCATTTCCTATATCATAGTGGCTGCGTACTTCTTTTTCCTGATTCTTCTTGCCTGATGAGGTAAAGATCAGTTTCTTCAGTGCCTTCTGGTCCGTGGAGAATTTTCCCATTTGTCCGAGGAAATGATCCAGCGCCTCATAGAGGTCACCTTCGATCTCAAGATCTCCGTTCATATACGCCTCACCCAGGGCGATCGATGTACTTGTCATCAGCTCACTGACCGGGATAGACTTATTGAACTTTACGGTAAATGTAGGTTCTCCTTCTCCGATCCTGTACTCTTTTCCTCCCAGAGAACAATTATATTCCTTTTTTTTGAAAAAAGTCAATTCTGTTGAAATACTTTCTCGTTTCGCCCAGTTGTGTTATACTCTCTTTTAGTGCCGGTCACACAGATGCCGGCAGTGAATTTTTAACCGAAAGGAAACTTAAAAATCATGGCTTTTGACGGAATCGTCGTGGCAGACCTTGTCCACGAATTCAGAAAAGAACTGATAAACGGAAGGATTGCAAAGATCATTCAGCCGGAAAATGATGAACTGCTGCTCACGATCAAAGCATCCGACGGACAGAAACGGCTGCTGGTCAGCGCGGATGCCTCTCTTCCTCTTATTTATCTGACAGATACAAATAAAAACGCCCCCATGATTGCACCGAACTTCTGTATGCTTTTAAGGAAACACATCGGAGGCGGGCGGATCGTGGATATCCGGCAGCCGAAGCTTGAGCGCATCATCCATTTTACAATCGAACATTTAGATGAAATGGGCGATCTCTGCCGGAAAGAACTGATCGTAGAGATCATGGGGAAGCACAGTAACATTATTTTCTGCACACAGGACGGAAAGATCATCGACAGTATCAAACACGTCTCAGCACAGATGAGCTCCGTACGGGAAGTCCTGCCCGGCCGGGAGTATTTCATCCCGGATACAATGCACAAGGCAGACCCTCTCACCGTGGATGAAGAAACTTTTAAAGACCTGCTGAAATCCAAACCCGTGCCTGTCTCCAAGGCGGTCTACACCAGTTTTACCGGTATCAGCCCGGTCACTGCAGAGGAGATCTGCTGTCTCGCAGGTCTGGATTCGTCCATTCCCGCAAAGGAGTATTCAGATGATATCCTGCTTCATCTGTACACACAGTTTTCGATTTATCTCTCCGCGGTGAAAGAAGAACGTTTTGCTCCTGCCATTTACTATGACGGCAGGGAACCGAAGGAGTTTTCCGCGCTGCCCCTCAACCATTTTGCACAGTATGAACGGAGAGAATATACTTCCATGTCTGAAGTTCTGCGCACTTACTACTCCACGCGCAGCCGGCTGGCGCGCATCCGCCAGAAATCAGCGGATCTGCGCCATATTGTCCAGACTGCCCTGGAAAGGAACCGGAAGAAATACGATCTCCAGATCCGACAGTTAAAAGACACGGAAAACCGTGAAAAATATAGAGTCTACGGCGAGCTGATCAACACCTACGGATATAATGTAGAAGAAGGTGCAAAAAAACTGGAAGCGCTCAACTACTATACGAATGAGATGATCTCCATCCCGCTTGATTCAACGAAAACACCGCAGGAAAACGCGCAGCGATATTTTGCAAAATATAACAAGCAGAAACGGACTTTCGAGGCGCTCTCCGAGCTGAGCCGTGAGACAAAAGATGACATTGTCTATCTGGAATCCATACAGACAGCTCTGGATATCGCTCTGACCGAAGATGATCTTGCCGGGATCCGTGAGGAACTTGTAAGTACCGGATACATCAGACGAAGATTCACAAAGAAAAAGGTAAAGATCAAAAACACGCCTCTTCACTATATCTCAAGTGACGGCTATCATATGTATGTGGGGAAGAACAATCTTCAGAACGACGAGCTCACCTTTAACTTTGCCTCCGGAAACGACTGGTGGTTTCACGCCAAACAGGCACCCGGCTCTCATGTAATCGTAAAGACAAACGGCGACGAGCTGCCGGATACGACCTTTGAGGAGGCAGGACGGCTTGCCGCATACTACTCCAGTATGAGAGGAAGCGACAAAGTAGAGATCGACTATGTAGAGAAAAAACACGTCAAAAAACCGAAAGGAGCAAAACCGGGATTTGTCGTATACTACACCAACTATTCACTGGTGATCGACAGCGACATCAGCAAAATACGGGAAGCGGCCGACTAAGGCTGCTTCCCGTATTTCACTCATTATATCATGCTTTCTTTTCTTCTTCAGGGCTCAAATGTATTTTTCTCTGCAGCATTACACCTGCCCCATCAGATAATCCACAAACTGCTGTGCCGTTCTTCCCGACAGCCCTCCGTGAGAAAGTTCCCATTTATTTGCCTCAAGCAGCAGCTGTTCCTCCGGCATATCAATACCTCCTCGCTGTGCAAGCGTGCGGACAATCTCCTGGAATTCCTTCTTATTCGGTGAGCCGAAATAAATCGTTACCCCGAAACGTGCCACAAGGGATAATTTCTCCTGCACAGTATCATTTGTGTGCAGTTCCTCATCACGGTCCGCTTTGTCCTTAAATGTCTCACGGATCAGATGTCTGCGGTTCGAAGTTGCATAGATCAGCACATTATCCGGCTTTCTCTCAAGCCCGCCCTCAATTACCGCTTTCAGATATTTATATTCAATCTCAAATTCTTCAAAAGACAGATCATCCATATAAATAATGAATTTATAATTGCGGTTCTTCACCTGTGCAATCACATCGTTCAGGTCCTTGAACTGATGTTTATACACTTCGATCATACGGAGTCCCTGATCGTAATACTGATTCAGGATTGCTTTGATAGAGGATGATTTTCCTGTTCCCGCGTCACCGAAGAGCAGGCAGTTATTTGCCCTGCGTCCCTTTACAAAGGCCTCGGTGTTATCGATCAGCTTCTTTTTGGCAATCTCATATCCCACCAGATCATCCAGGTGTACGTGGGCAATATTCGTAATGGGCACGATTTCCATATCGCCTCCTTCCGGATGCTCGATACGGAACGCCTTGTGAAGGCCCAGCTTTCCCACTCCGAATTCTTTATAAAACTGGGTCATCTTCTGTTTGAAATCTTCTACATCCGCAGCATCTCCCAAAGCTTTTGCCAGCGTGCAGATCCGGTCTCTCACCCTGCGGTTGAAAACATTTCCTGTCCTGCTTCCGTTCTTATAATCCATAAGTACCTGAATGCACCCTGCCCCGAGGTCTTTTTCCAGTTCACTGAAATCATAATCGAACAGTTCCTTGAAAATACCGAAATCATGGAGCGCTATTTCGTTGATACTGCCCTCGATCTCCCCGACAATCTCGCACGAAGTGCTGTAGGCATTCTCGTCATTTACAAGAAGAAAAGTCAGATAGGTATGCCAGAGATTTCCCTCGAATCCATGACTCACCGAAAGTTCCAGAAGGCTGTTCACACATTCGAAAAGAAGGCTTCTCAGGTCCTCGTTATTGTAGAACTCACTTCCGTGGTTTTCCATAAGGAATGTCATATCCTGTAGAATGTCACCGTAATCCATATTTTTATAAAGCATCAATTCATTTGTACGCATATTGTTTCCTCCTGCCTGTGGTCTCTAATAATTCCCGAGGATCCTGAGATTCTGTGATTCTTCTCTCAGACCCCTGACCGCATTTTTCACCGCCGGATCTTCAAGATTTCCTTCGAAATCCACGAAGAAACAGTACTCCCACGGCCTTCCCTTGATGGGCCGGGATTCGATTTTTGTCATGTTCAGATCGTTATAGATAAAGTGAGACAGTATGCCGTAGAGTGATCCGCTCTGATGGGGCAGTTCGAACCGAATGCTGATCTTGGACGCATCCTTTAAGAATACTTTCTGGTTTGTTACAACAATAAACCGTGTGGAATTATCCGCATCGTCGTTTATTCCATCCACAAGGACAGATAATCCATGCACCTGTGCCGCATAGGAACTGCACACTGCCGCCTGGGAAATATCATCTTCCTCAAGCACTTTTTTCGCAGCAATTGCCGTGTTTACCACACTGATCTTCTGCCAGTCGGCATGATCGTCAAGAAAACGGCTTGTCTGCATCAATGCCTCAGTTTTAGAGTAAACTCTTTTTATATCGCTCAGTTTTGCTCCCGGAAGTCCCGCAAGAGTATGAACTACGGGTAGTATCGTCTCTGCCACAATATAGTTTTCAAATTCGTCAAGAAGATCGTACATTTCGATCACAGGACCTGCAGTAGAATTTTCAATCGGAAGCACTGCATAGTCCGCCGCTCCTTCTTCGATTGCCTCCATAGCCTCCCTGAACGTCCTCACGTGGAAACTGTTCACATTTTCCCCGAAAAACTGGTACATCGCCGCCTGGCTGTAGGCCCCTTCCGTCCCCTGAAATACAACACGGGCATTATCTTTATCCAGATCGTTAATACGGATAAAGGGAAGCCGTCCCAGTGCTCCTGCCTCTACAAGCTGCTGATACTGCAGCTTACGGCTCATAGACATAAGCTGCTGGTACAGTTCCTGTATTCCTTTCTTATTGAAATCGCCGGACACCTTTGACGCCACATCTGCAAGTTTCTCTTTTTCTCGCTGTCTGTCAAACACTTTGCGGCCTGCTTTTACTTTATATTCACCGACCTCACCGCAGACTTTCATTCTCTGCTCATAAAGCGCGGCAATCTGATCGTCAATTGAATCCAATTTCTTCCTCAGTACTTCCAGTGACTCCATCTCACTACCCCTTTCGATTTAATGCACTAAACTAGTATAGTACATTTCTCTGATAAAATCTACTTTGGAGTTGAAAAACACTCCGATTTAGTATATGATTATGTGGAGAATTTAGGGAGGTACACAAATGAACGTTACTGAATGTTTAAAAACCCGAAGAAGTATCAGAAGATACAAAGCGGAGCCCGTTGACCATTCTGTTATTGATTCTATTGTTTCTCTGGCATCTTATTCCCCTTCCTGGAAGAATACTCAGATCACCCGCTATATCGCAATTGAAGATCCTTCTCTTCTGACCGAGATCGCGGACAGGTATACCCCGGAATATAACTCGAATATCATACGGCAGGCGCCCATGCTGATAGCTGTCACCTTTAAAAAGGGACGCTGCGGCTATGAACGCGATGGATCATTTACGACCAAAAAAGGCGACCGCTGGCAGATGTTTGACGCCGGCATTGCGTGCCAGAGTTTCTGTCTTGCAGCATGGGATCAGGGACTTGGAACTGTGATCATGGGAGTCTTTGATGAAGACGGAATTGCGGAACTGCTCCGGATTCCCGAAGATCAGGAACTTGCCGCACTGATTGCAATCGGTCATCCCGATATCGAGCCGGAAGCGCCGAAGAGGAAAACCGTTGAGGAACTGCTTCAATACAGATAATACCGGACATTTGGTAAATATACTTCAATAGATTTAAGGAGGACACTTATGAGACATTTGATGAGCCCGCTGGATTTTACAGTGGAAGAACTTGACCAGCTTCTTGACCTTGCACAGGATATCGAAGCGAACCCGAAAAAATATGCACACGCCTGTGATGGCAAAAAACTTGCCACATTATTCTATGAGCCGAGTACCAGAACCCGTTTAAGCCACGAAGCAGCCATGCTGAATCTTGGCGGAAGCGTGCTCGGGTTCTCTTCTGCTGACTCCAGCTCTGCTTCAAAAGGTGAAAGCGTTTCCGATACAATCCGCACGGTATCCTGCTACGCAGATATCTGTGCCATGAGACACCCGAAGGAAGGTGCTCCGATGGTAGCCTGCCAGCACTCTTCCATTCCGGTCATCAATGCGGGAGACGGCGGACATCAGCATCCGACGCAGACACTGACCGACCTTCTGACGATCCGTAATGTCAAAGGCCGACTCAACAACCTGACCATCGGGCTGTGCGGCGACCTGAAATTCGGACGTACTGTTCACTCACTGATCAACGCACTTGTGAGATATGAAAACATCCGTTTCATCCTGATCTCACCGGAAGAATTAAGACTTCCCGAATACATCCGTCACGATGTACTCGACCGCAACAATATCGAGTACAAAGAAGAGGTTCGTCTTGAAGATGCCATGCCGGAACTTGATATTCTCTACATGACACGTGTACAGAAAGAACGTTTCTTCAACGAGGAAGATTATGTCCGTATGAAAGACTTCTACATTCTCGACAAAGAGAAAATGAAACTCGCGCCGAAAGATATGTATGTGCTTCATCCTCTCCCGAGAGTAAACGAAATCTCTGTCGATGTGGACGATGATCCGCGCGCGGCATATTTCCGTCAGGTACAGTACGGCGTATACGTCCGTATGGCGCTGATCCTGACACTGCTCGACATTCATGTGGACTGAATCAAACATCACATGGATTCAAATCAGACTTAAAACTTCGAATGGAAACATAATGCATTGATTACACGGAAGAAATTCCAGAATAACAGAAAGGAAACAACCATGGTAAAAAATACACTGAATGTAGGAAGTATCTCTGAAGGCTTTGTTCTCGACCACATCGAAGCTGGCAGAAGCATGGATATCTACAAATACCTTCACCTCGATGAACTGGACTGCTGCGTCGCAATCATCAAAAACGCAAAAAGCAACAAGATGGGAAAGAAAGATATCATCAAGATCGAATGCCCGATCGACTTCATGGATCTGGATATTCTCGGATTCATCGATCATAACATCACGATCAATATCATTGAGAATGAGAAAATTGTGGAGAAGAAGCAGCTCAAACTCCCCAAAGAGATCCGCAACGTGATCCGCTGCAAAAATCCGAGATGCATCACATCCATCGAACAGGGGCTGGATCATGTATTCGTGCTCACGGATGAGGAAAATCAGATCTATCGGTGCAAATACTGCGAAGAGAAATATCGCCGCAGAAGATAAATTCCGATTTTTCGTATCGGCTGATGTTACGCACAACGTCTGGACACAGTCACCTACTGCAGTCTGACTCACGTATCCACAGACAGAGAAAAAGA
>CAJFGR010000074.1 GCA_904377845.1 uncultured Ruminococcus sp.
CAAAATCAACGGTATCCTCGAACAGCGGCTCAACTTTCACCTTGGAAAGATCGATCTTCACAGCCGGTTCGGACTCCTCTTTCTTGTCCGTTTTCTTGCTGTCAGATCCGCCGATGCTCTTCATTGTCGGGAAGAGCAGCACGTCACGGATGGCAGCGCTGTCTGTGAGCAGCATACACATTCTGTCGATACCGAATCCGATACCACCTGTCGGCGGCATACCGATCTCCAGAGCATTCAGGAAGTCTTCATCCGTTGTATTTGCTTCTTCATCGCCCTGTGCGAGCTGCTCCTCCTGTGCTTTGAAACGCTCTCTCTGATCGATCGGATCATTCAGCTCGGAGTAAGCATTGGCCATCTCCCAGCCGTTCATGAAGAACTCGAAACGCTCTACATAGTCCGGGTTCTCCGGTTTCTTCTTGGTCAGCGGTGAGATCTCGATGGGGTGATCCATAACAAATGTCGGCTGTACCAGATGCTCTTCTACATATTCCTCGAAGAACAGATTCAGGATATCGCCTTTCTTATGTCTCTCCTCGAACTCGATGTTATGCTCTTTCGCAAGCTCTCTTGCCTGCTCCAGAGTTTCTACTTCATTCCAGTCCACGCCCGCATATTTCTTCACGGCGTCAACCATCGTAATACGCTCGAACGGCTTTCCGAGATCCATCTCGATGCCGTTGTAAACGATTGTTGTCGTTCCGAGCACTTCCTGTGCCACATGGCGGTACAGATTTTCCGTCAGATCCATCATTCCATTGTAATCCGTATATGCCTGATAGAGCTCCATCAGGGTGAACTCCGGGTTGTGTCTTGTGTCAAGTCCCTCGTTTCTGAATACGCGGCCGATCTCGTATACTTTCTCAAGTCCGCCCACGATCAGTCTCTTCAGGTACAGCTCCAGAGAAATGCGGAGCTTCAGGTCTTCATTCAGCGCGTTAAAATGTGTCTCGAACGGTCTTGCGGCAGCGCCTCCGGCATTTGCCACGAGCATCGGTGTCTCAACTTCCATGAAGCCCTGTCCGTCCAGATATTTACGGATGGCGCTGATGATCCTGGAACGTTTGATAAATGTATCCTTTACTTCTGGGTTCATGATCAGATCCACATATCTCTGACGGTAACGTGTATCTGTATTAGTCAGTCCGTGGAACTTCTCCGGAAGGATCTGGAGACTCTTTGAGAGAAGTGTCACATGGGATGCATGGATTGACATCTCGCCGGTCTTTGTCTTGAACACTTCACCCTCGATGCCGATCACATCGCCCACATCAAGTTTCTTGAATTCTTTGTAGTTTTCTTCACCGACGCTGTCCCGTGCCACGTAGGACTGGATATTTCCCTGCAGATCCTGCACATTGCAGAAAGACGCTTTTCCCATCACGCGCTTTGACATCATACGTCCTGCGATGGATACCTGTTTTCCTTCCAGTTCATCAAAGTTATCTTTGATCTCCTGGCTGTGATGTGTCTGGTCATATTTTGTGATCACAAACGGGTCTTTACCATTCTGCTGCAGCTCCGCAAGTTTCTCGCGGCGCACCTTTCTCAACTGATTCAGATCCTGTTCCTGTCCGTTTTTCTGCTGCTGTGCCACTGTATTTTCTCCTTTCATTACTCTTATGGTATTTCTTATTCCCATACACGCGAATTCAGACCCCTTAACAATTAAGAGGTCTGTGTCGTGTCATATGTTTACTTTGAACGGCTGATCTCAAGTACTTTGTACTCGATGTCGCCTGCCTGTGTCTCCACAGTAACTGTCTCGCCGGCTTTCTTTCCCATCAGTGCCTGTCCGACCGGAGACTCATTGGAGATCTTTCCCTCAAGGCTGTTCGCCTCTGTGGATCCGACGATCTTGAACTCCATCTCCTCATCATATGTGATATCGTATACTTTTACCGTACATCCTACATTGATCTTGTCAAAGTCAACTTCGTCCTCAACGACTACCTCTGCATTCTTCAGGATTCCTTCAAGCTCCTCTATACGGGCTTCGATGTCTCTCTGCTCGTCCTTCGCTGCATCGTACTCTGCATTCTCGGAGAGGTCTCCCTGCTCTCTGGCCTCTTTGATCTTAGCTGCAACTTCCTTTCTCTTTACAACTTTAAGATCTTCAAGTTCGTCCTCAAGTGCCTTTAATCCGGCATAAGTAAGTAATCTTTTCTTTGCCTCTGCCATTGGTTACGCTTCCTTTCTGTTTCTCTGGTTTTCTTTCTATTTT